>JBGAIS010000002.1:0-58923 GCA_044225355.1 Casimicrobiaceae bacterium
CGAGGGCGATGTCTCGAAGATCAAGATCCCGGTCGACAACGGGCCGTATCGCGACGGCAAGGGCTCGCTGTACGAGGGAGGCACCCGGGTCGTCGCGTTCGCAAACTGGCCGGGCCGCATCAAGCCGGGCACGGTCGACGCGATGATGCACGTCGTCGACATGTACCCGACGCTCGCGGCGCTCGCGGGCGCCGCCGCCGACAAGGGCAAGCCGCTCGACGGCATGGACGTGTGGGCGTCGAT
This sequence comes from Casimicrobiaceae bacterium, assembly GCA_044225355.1. Lineage (GTDB taxonomy): Bacteria > Pseudomonadota > Gammaproteobacteria > Burkholderiales > Casimicrobiaceae > VBCG01. Next base: position 244 of record JBGAIS010000002.1, read on the forward strand.
CAGCGAGGGCGCGCCCTCGCCGCGGACGGAGCTCGTCTACAACGTCGAGCCGCTGCGCGCCGGCATTCGAGAGGGCGACTGGAAGCTCATCTGGCGCACGCCGCTGCCGTCGGGGATCGAGCTCTACGACCTCGGCCGCGACCCATACGAGAAGACGAACGTCGCCAGCGCGAACCCCGGGAAAGTCGCGACGCTCATGAATCGCGCGAACGAGCTCGCGGCCACGGCGGCGAAGTCGCTGTTCATGCAGACGGAGTTCGAGGCGATGCGCAAGCGGCTGCACATTCCGCCGGCGCTTCCGGGCGAGGAGCTCCAGTTCCAGGACTAGCGATGAGCGGCGCGCAAGGTCACGACACCGCGGGCATGCCCGCGATCACCTTGTCGAGCGTGACCGGGTAGTCGCGCACCCGGACGCCCGTCGCGTTGTAGATCGCGTTGGCGACTGCCGCGGCCACGCCGCAGATGCCGAGCTCCCCCACGCCCTTGGCCTTCATGGGCGACGACACGGGATCGGTCTCGTCGAGGAAGATCACATCGATGTGAGGGATGTCCGCATGCACGGGAACTTCGTAGCCGGCCAGGTCGTGGTTCACGAAGAAGCCGCGCCGCGTGTCGACCACGAGCTCCTCGCTGAGCGCGGCGCCCACCCCCATGGTCATGGCGCCGATCACCTGGCTTCGCGCGGTGCGCGGGTTGAGGATGCGGCCGGCCGCGCACACCGCGAGCATGCGGCGCACGCGCGTCTCGGCGGTCGCGGCGTCGACGCCCACCTCGACGAAGTGCGCACCGAACGTCGACTGCCTGTATTTTTTGTCGAGCGCGCCGAACTCGATCGCGTCCTCCGCGGTCATCCCCGCGGGCCCCACCGCCATGCCGATGGGAATGCTGCGCGTTCCCGATCGAACGGTGCCGTCGACGAACTCCGCGGCGGAAGGGCTCATGCCTGCCTTGCGCGCGATGGCTTCGCGCAGCTTCACGCATGCCGCGAAGACGCCCGAGGTCGAGCTGTTGCCGCCCCATTGCCCGCCCGAGCCGCATGAGACCGGGAAGCTCGAGTCGCCCAGCCGGACGGTGACGCGGCCCACCGGAACGCCGAGCATTTCCGCCGCCGTCTGCGCGATCACCGTGTAGCTCCCCGTGCCGATGTCGGTCATGTCGGTCTCGACCGTCACGTCGCCGGAGGCATCGATCCCCACGCGCGCGGCCGACTTCATCACGGGATTGGGCCGGAACGCCGCCGCCATGCCGAGCCCGACGAGCCAGCGGCCGTCGCGCACGCTCGCCGGCGAGGCGCTGCGCTTCGACCATCCGAACTTCTCGGCGCCGACGCGCAGGCACTGCACGAACTGGCGCTTGGAGAACGGGCGATCGGGATGCTCGGGATCGACCTGCGTGTCGTTCATCGCGCGGAGCTCGACGGGATCGATGCGCAGCCTCTCGCTCAACTCGTCCATCGCGATCTCGAGCGCCATCATGCCCGTGGCTTCGCCCGGAGCCCGCATGGCGTTGCTTTCAGGCAGGTCGAGCACGGCGAGGCGCGTCGCCGTCATGCGATGCTCGCCCGCGTAGAGCAAGCGGGTCTGGCTCACCGAACCGTCCGGCTGCCCGCCGGGAAGGTCCGCGGACCAGTTCTCGTGACCGATCGCGACGATCTTGCCCTGCGCGGTCGCGCCGATGCGAACGCGCTGGATCGTCGCGGGGCGGTGCGTCGTGTTGTTGAACATCATGGGGCGCGTCAGCGACACCTTCACCGGCCGCCGCGCGGCGCGCGCGCCCAGCGCCGCGAGCAGCGCGTCGGCGCGGATGAAGAGCTTGCCGCCGAAGCCGCCGCCGATGAAGGGCGACGTCACCCGGATGTCGTCCTTGGAGATGCCCAGCGTGGCGGCGAGGTCGCCGCGCGCCCAGTCGATCATCTGGTTCGACGTCCAGAGCGTGAGCTTGCCTCCGTGCCACCGCGCGATCGATGCGTGCGGCTCCATCATCGCGTGCGCCTGGTCCGGCGTGGCGTAGGTCGCGTCGACCTTGACGGCGGCGGCCGCGAACGCCTGCTCGAACTCTCCGACCGACGTGTCGGCCGGCTCGTTCAGGATCTTCGGGGGCTTCCTGGCACCGGCGCGCGCCTCCTCCAGGTCGAAGCGGCCGGAAGCCGGGGCGTATTGCACGTCGACGAGCCGGGATGCCGCGCGCGCCTGCTCGAAGGTCTCCGCGACGACCAGCGCGACGGCCTGGTGGTAGTGCTCGACGTCGGGGCCCGCGAGGAGCTTTGCGGTGTTGCGCTTGCCCTTGCCCAGGCGGCCCGCGTTCCGCGCGGTCACGATGGCGATCACGCCCGGCGCCGCGCGGGCACGGGCGACGTCGATGGACACGATGCGGCCTTTGGCGATGGCGGAGCCGACAACGTGGCCATACGCCGGGTTCGCGACCACGTCGTGGCGCTCGTAGGCGTACGGGGCCTTGCCGGTCACCTTGAGCGGGCCGTCGATGCGCGGCACCGGCTTGCCGACCACCTCGAGGCGGTCGATGGGGTTGGTGGTCGCGGGCTCGTCGAACTTCATCGCGTCGCCTTCGCCTCGGCCAGCACCGACGCCAGCGTGCGCTCGACGAGCGTCACCTTGAAGGCGTTCTGCGCGGTGGGATGCGCGTCGGCGAGTAGCCGTGCACTGGCGGCCGTCGCGCCTTTCGCGAGCTCGCCCTCGGCGGCCTCAACGCGCCACGGCTTGGGCGCCACGCCTCCGAGCGCCACGCGCGAGGCGCCCTCCGGCGTGACGATCGCCGCCACGGAGACGAGGGCGAACGCGTACGACGCACGGTCGCGCACCTTGCGGTAGACGTGCGTGCCCGCGATCGGCTTCGGCAGCGTGACCGCCGTGATGAGCTCGTCGGGCATGAGCGTCGTTTCCACGTCCGGCGTGGCGCCCGGCAGCCGATGCAGCTCCGCGATCGGAATGCGACGCGTCGTGCCGCCGGCGTTCACCGTCTCGATCGTTGCGTCGAGCGCACGCATCGCGACCGCCATGTCGCTCGGGTGCGTGGCGATGCACGCATCGCTCGTCCCCACGATCGCGTGCTGGCGGCTCATCCCGTCGAGCGCACCGCATCCGCTGCCCCGGAGGCGCTTGTTGCAAGGCTGGTTCGTGTCGTAAAAATAGGGACAGCGCGTGCGCTGCAGGAGGTTGCCCGCGGTGGTCGCGCGGTTCCGGAGCTGCCCCGACGCGCCCGCGAGAAGGGCGCGCGACAGCACCGCGTAGTCGCGGCGCACGCGCATGTCCGCCGCGAGGTCGGTGTTTCGCACGAGCGCCCCGATGCGCAAGCCGCCGTCGGCCGTCGGCTCGATGCGGTCGAGCCCGACACCATTTACGTCAACGAGATGCGGCGGCGTCTCGACCTCGAGCTTCATGAGATCGAGGAGGTTGGTGCCGCCCGCGATGAACTTGCTCCGTGGCCGACGCGCGGCAGCGGCCGCCGCCTCCGAGGGCGATCGCGCGCGTTCGTACGTGAAGGCCCTCACGCCGGCCTCCCGGCCACCTCGGTGATGGCGTCGACGATATTCGAGTACGCGCCGCAGCGGCAAAGGTTGCCGCTCATGCGCTCACGGATTTCCGACGGCGTGCGAAGCGGCGTGGCGGTGAGGTCGTCGCTCACGTGACTCGGGATACCCGCGTCGATCTCGGCCAGCATGGCGACCGCGGAGCAGATCTGCCCCGGCGTGCAATATCCGCACTGGAATCCGTCGTGCTTCACGAACGCCGCCTGCATGGGCCCCATCGCCTGCGGCGTGCCCAGGCCTTCGATCGTAGTGATGCGGTCACCGTCGTGCATCACGGCAAGCGTGAGGCATGAGTTGATGCGGCGATCGTTCACCATCACCGTGCACGCGCCGCATTGTCCGTGATCGCAGCCCTTCTTGGTGCCGGTGAGCTCGAGGTGCTCGCGCAGGGCGTCCAGGAGCGTGGTGCGCGTGTCGAGCTCCAGCGTGTGCACCTGGCCGTTCACCGTCAGCGTGGTTTTCGCGACGACCGGCGCGCCCGCGGTAGCGGGCTGCGCGTTGGCGAGGAGCGAGAGCGGCAGCGTGGTGGCTGCCGCCGACGTGCCGCTTACGATGAGGAAGTCGCGACGGGTTACGCAGGGGTGGGTCGAGTCGTCCATCGCGAGTCGCCGTTGGGGTAACGGGTACGAGCGTGACGCAGCGCTCGCTTGGCGAATAGCGGCGGCGCGCGAAGGACGCTGTCGGCTCTCCTCTTACACGAAGGGCAGGGCGCCTCGTCGGCTTCGCGGGAGTCAGCTGCTGCAGCCGCCGCCTCCGCAGCCACCGCCGTCACCGCCTCCGCTGTCACCGCCTCCGCCATCACCGCCGGCCGCATCCGATGCGCCGCTCTCGGACGCGCCGAAGCCGTCGGTCGACCCGTCCACGGACGAGCTTGCGAAGTCGCCTCCGCAATGCACGTTGCCCGCGCCCGCCGCGCCCGCGCGGCGAACGCCGTCGCAATCCGGCACGTACGCGAAGCCGTCCCCGATCGCGAGCTTGGTGTCGATCGCGAACAGGAGCGGCAGGCGACTGGCGTTGCGCGGATTGATGTTGTCGTCCATGCACGCGTGCCACCACACGCGACGCAGACCTTCGTTGTCCCGCCGGTCGGGACCGAGCGCGACCGCAGGGGTGTGATGCAGGAAGCGCCCGAAGGCGTTGCGGCAGAACGCCTCGTAGTTTCGCGTGTAGAGGATGAACTCGTGCCAGAGGTCGTCGGCGACCTACGACGGCATCGACACGAACTCGTAGCCGCTCTTGTGGTACGCGAGGAAGAACTGGCGCAGCGCGTGCGAGACGAGCTGGCAATCCTTGAGCGTGAGCGAGGGACGGCGCTTCTGCAGCTTGTCGAAGAGCCCGCGGGGCAGCTCGAAGGTGCGGATGTACGACTCGCGGCGAAGGCGCGCCGCACGGCGCCACATGGCGAGCAGCGCGGTGGCGAGGGCGAGCGTGACGGCGATCCAGGCGTAGGTCATGACGGTCCCGGGCAAGGAGCGGCGAGGAAGGCGCGAGGAAGGGTCACGCCGGCGTGTGCGAACGCCCCGGCGTCGCGAGCGATCATGCCGCGCGAGGCTCGCGATCTTGTCGATGGCGTTCCGGGTGGACCCGGGGACCGATCCGCGGAGCGCGAACAGCGCTTCATGCGCCCGGCGGAATCGACGGCCATCGCACGGTGAGCACCAGCGACTCCTCCTCGCACCTGAACGAGTGCGCGATGCCGGGTCCGAACAGCACGAAGTCGCCCTCCTTCTCGAGCAGCACCTCGTGATCCGGGAACAGGAGCACGAAGCGCCCGCGAACGAGGACGTTCAGCGTGCGCACGCCGCTCGCGGGCGACCACGACGCGCGCGTCTCGCCCTTGGCGTGCGTGAACCACTTCACCTCGAGGTCGGAGCTTCGCAGCGGGTTGTCCGCGCCTTCGATGAACTGCCCCATGAGCCAGCCGCGCGTGTTGGCGGAGGCGGTGGCGGCGTTGCCGGTGACGGGACGGGGAGGGGGCATGGAAACAAGGTCTTGATGAATTCGGTAAGCCTGGCTGCCGAACTTTCGGAGGCATCAGGTCGACAGCGTACATCTTCGACGGCCCCGCCAGTGGCGGGCCGACGAGATGATCGCTCGATATCCCATTACGCTCCCGCCGCCTACGCTTCCTTCTCCCGCCGCTCGATGCCTTGCTTCACCTTGAGCGTCGTGAACATCGCGACCAGCGTGGCGCCGATCACCACGTAGCCCACGACGGGGAAATGCTCGAGCTTGCCGTCGGGCGCCATGGTGACGATGTGCCCGGCGATGACCGAGGCGATGCCGCCCGACACCTGCTGGATGGCGGCGCCCAGCGCGTTGAACGATCCGCGCTTTGTCATCTCGGGCACGGAGGTCGACATCGCCTGGAACGGAATGACGCGCGAGAAGATGCCCACGAACAGGACCACGTTGACGACGACGACCACCGCGAGCGAGACCGGCGGCAGGTGCGTGTAGACGAGCACCATCACGATGGACAGCAGGCTGCCCGCGAGGAACACGGGGTATTTTCCGTGCCGGTCGGCGAGCCGCCCCACGACCGGCCCGATGAAGATCGTGAACGCGCCGGTGACGAGGTAGATCGTCGGCAGGCTCGTGAGCGCGATGCCGATGTTGTTCACGAGGTACGCGCTGCCGAACGGCATGAGCATGAAGCCGCCGGTGGCGAGGAGGGTCATCGTGAGGAACGCGCTCCAGTGACTGCGCTCGCGCACCGTGTCGTACAGGTGCATCCAGGGGCTGCGCTCCTGCGGTTGAGCGAGATGCGCCACGACGGGCTCGAGCTTCCACGCGACGACGAGCCCGCCGGCGATGCCGAACAGGACCATCACCAGGAACGGCGCATGCCAGTCCCAGTGATTGGAGAGGTAGATGCCGGCGGGCAACCCCAGGATCTGGCTCGCGGCGAACGCGGTCTGGATGAACCCGATGACGCGACCGCGCTGGTCGGGCTCGAAGAGATCGGTGGCGATGGCCATCACGACGGAGCCGATGACGCCGCCGAAGATGCCGGTGACGATGCGCGCCGCGAGCAGCGCATGGAACGAGCCGGCGAGGCCGCACCACAGCGTGCCGAGGACGAAGCCCGTGTAGAAGAAGAGCAGCAGCTTCTTGCGGTCGTAGCGGTCGGCGAAGCCCGCCACGAGGAGCCCGCTCGCGCCCGCGCTGAACGCATACGCGGACACGATGAGCCCGAAGTCGGTCGGCGACATGCCGAGGGCGGGCATCACGAGCGCTCCGAGCGGCGCCACGATCATGAAGTCCAGGATCACGGCGAACTGCAGGAAGGCGAGCGAGGCGACGACGAACTTCTGGTACGGCGTGAAGGGCTTGGCAGACGCGGCGGCGGGAGGCGGCATGCGGGGAGGGCGGATGGGGTCGCGAGATGATATCGGACCGCGCCGCGCCGTTTGCCTTGCGGGTCCGTGTGCGGCTACACTGATCCCGTTAGAAGAATCAAAGTCCCGTAGGCGGTACTACGCACCGTCGTACGCCGGGACGAAGGCGACGGAGGACCTGCAATGCCCCAGTGGAGCGAGCCGATCCGGCATCCCAGCGCGTGGACGCGCGCGGACCTCGAACGCGATCGCGCGTGGATACACGAGCTCGTATGCGGGGAGTCGCGAGGGATCGCGCCGTGCCGTCTGCGTCTGTGTGCCACACTGACCCGTTGTGGCGCACCGCCGTACGCCGATGAAGATGGATACCCGCAGATGATCCGCATCTCAGTGTGGACGCGAGCTGAACGCGACGCGCGACGAGTTTCGACGAGGCCGACGTCGCCGAGCTCGAAAGGAGTGCCGAGGCGCTGACCGCATGCCGCTGCCGCGGCTCGGCGCGGTCACGACGTCGAGCACGGGCAGCGCGGTGGAAGACGAACGGTACCGACGCGATCACGATGATACCCGGCGAGTCAGGGCGCGCATCTGCTTTGTATCGCCGAAGGTCGATCAATGCGTCCGACATGGGCTACAGAAGGTGAACGCGCCCGCGCGGCCAACTGACTACGCCGCCTGTGCATGCGATAGCGAAGTCCGGCGGCGAGAGCAGCATCACGAGCACGATGAGCATCTCAACGTTCGCCGCGGACAAACTGACGCCTGGAAGCAGTGCTCGAGGGCTATTACCACGGTGCCGGGCGTGCCGCCAGTGCCGCATCGTGTCCCCATCCAGCATTGCACTTATCTCTGCTTTATTGCTATCGAGCGGCGCGACACCGGCTGGGCTGTGCCGCCGAAGAGCGCGAGACGCTCGACTACTTCAACGAGCTCGCGTCGCGCAAGGACTTGCGCTACGACTTCCTCATGGAGCCGGGCGACATCCAGCTCATCAACGACCGCGACGGTGCACTCGCGCACGAGTTCGACGATCACGACGAGCCGTCGCGCGCAAGCGCCTCTCCTGCTGCGGCTGCTTGCGCTGACGACAGCCGTCCCATGGCGCCCGAGATCGCCGACCGTGGCTACGGCCCCGGCAGCGCGAGGCACGGCGTGCCGCCGTTCCGCGCGCAAGGCGACCTCGATCGCCTCAGCCTGCGCGTGGTATACACTCATCTTCCGGAGGATTTTCCTCATGCTCTCGCGTATTGTCACTCTCGTCCTTGCGGCCGGCGCTTGCGCGCTCGCGACCCCCACGCTCGCCGACGACTACCCGAGCAAGCCCATCCGCTTCCTCGTTCCGTATCCGCCCGGCGGCGGCAACGACGTCGTGGCGCGCGCTCTCGCGCAGAAGATATCGACCAGCATCGGGCAGCCGGTGGTCGTCGAGAACCGCCCCGGCGCGACCGGCATGGTGGCGGGCGAGGCGCTCGCAAAGTCGCCACCCGACGGCTATACGATCATGATCGACCAGTCGTCCATCGTGGTGAACCCGTCGCTCTTCGCCTCGGTGCCTTTCGACGTTCGCCAGCTCACGCCGATCACGCTCGCGGTCACGCTCGACAACCTGCTGCTCGTGAATCCGAATTTCCCCGCGCAGAGCGTCGCGGACGTGATCCGCCTCGCCAAGGAGCAGCCGGGCAAGCTCAACTACGCATCGACGGGCAGCGGCGGGCCGCAGCACATGGCGATGGAGCAGTTCAAGTGCATGGCCGACGTCGACATCGTGCACGTGCCGTACAAAGGCGGGGCGCCGGCCACCATGGCCACCGTCGCGGGCGAGGTCCAGATGCAGTTCATCAGCGTCTCGACCGCGATGCCGCAGATCAAGGCGGGCAAGCTTCGCGTGCTGGCCACCGCCGCGGCCAAGCGCAACCCGCTGCTGCCGGACGTGCCGACGATTGCCGAGTCCGGATTGCCCGGCTACGAGAACCAGGTGTGGCTCGGCATCTTCCGCCGCCCAAGACGCCCCCGAGATCGTGAAGAAGCTCAACGCGGAGTTCGTGAAGGCGCTGCAGTCGAAGGAGATCCGCGATCAGTTCGCCCAGGGCGGCATCGACATCGCGGCCACGACGCCCGAGGCGCTCACGAAGACCATCGACACCGAGCTCGTCCGCAACGCGCGCATCGTGCGCGAGGCGAACATCAAGCCCGGACTGACGCTATGCGGTCGGCCTTCCGCCGCGCGTGCGAGACGCGCGGCGAGGGCCACGCCGCTTCCAGCACCTCGACGCGGTACGCCTCGATCTCGCGGCGCGTCTTGCCGCCGAGGATGAACAGCACGATCAGCGAGCGTGGCGCGCGCCCGGGCTCGTGGACAGGCGCGCGCCACGGTCCCGACGCCTTCGTTGCCTTCGCTGCCGCCGATCGCGCGCTGTCGGCATTGCGCAGCGTCGCGATGTCGCGGCGAGCTCCGCGGCGCGATACAGCGTGTCGGAGGCGCGCCGCTCGAGCGGGCCTTCGAGGAACGCGCGCTGCGTCTCGGCAGGCGCGTGCGCGAGCAGCAGGCGCTGGCCTGCGCCGATGTTGAGCGGCAGGCGCATGCCGAGGCGTGTCGCGATGTGGGCATCGGCCATGGGCTCGCGCACCGCCACCGACACCGTCTCGAGCCCCTCGCGCACGACGAGCTTGACGGTCTGGCCGAGCTTCGCGGACAGCGCCTCCATGATCGGGCCCGCGGCGTCGACGAGCGCGTCCTGCGCGGGCACGCGGGCGGCGAGCCGCACGAGCGCGGGGCCGAGGGTGTAGATGCGCGTATCCCCGCCGCGCGCGGTCACGAAGCCCTTCGTCGACAGGATGCGCAGGATGCGGAACAGAGTGGTGCGCGCTATCCGCGTCTCGGCGAGCAGCGTCGCCGCGGTGACGCCTTCGCTCGTCGCCTCGATCAGCTCCAGGATGCGGATGGCGCGGTCGAGCGCGGGGATGGAGTCGTCCATGCGGACTCAGTTGCCCTCAGTTTCCCTCAGTTGCCCTGACGCGCGGCGCGGGCGCGTGGCACGATGGCGGTCGTGCATCCATGCGCTCCGTCTTGATTCGGTCTTCGCGAGACAGGACCGGATTCTCGCATATCGAGGGAGGCTTCGCCGACGGCCGTTGGGCAGCGCTACGCCGGCGGTGCGGCGCGGAACTCGCGCTTTCGACCAATTTTGACCAACGCAGGCCGGCAGCGTACGCTCTGCCTGCCTATGCCCCAAGGGGATGCGACTCGCCTGCACACGCTCGCCGCGGCATTCGCGCGCCGCGGCAGGCTCCATGCGTGTCGGCCACGATGAGCGACGTGCCGAGTTCGTCGACGCCCCCGGCGCCGCCGCTCGTCCGCCTCGATCATTTCCTCACGTTCACGAGCGCGTCCACGATCGAGGCGCAGCTCGCGCGGTGCGAGGCGCTCGGCTTCCTGGTACACCCGCGGACCGTGCGTCACGACCCCGGGCTTCGCAACGGCTTCGTCGCGCTCGGTCCCGAATACCTCGAGTTCCTGTGGGTGGAGGACGAAGCGAAGTTCGCCGCCGCGCCGCCCGAGGACCGCGAAGCGCGAACGCCGCCGAGGCCCTTCGGCATCGGCATCGCGGCGGCCGACGTCGCCGCCGTGCACGACGCATGGGTCGGGCGGGGCTACGCTGTCCCTGACGTGTTCTCGAAGGCCGATGCGGATGCCGCGGCGGACGCACCGCCACTATGGACGTTCCTCGCCATCCCGAAGTCGCTGCTGCCCGGTGCGGAGACCTTCCTCCTCCAGTACCGGGCGCGGCGCACGTCGTCGACGCAGGTCCGCCCCGCGCCCAATTCCATCTACGGCGTCGCCGGCGTGACGTTCGTCGCCGATGACCCGCGATCGCGCGCGACGCGCTGGCGCGACGTGCTCGCCCCGGGCGCGTCCGTCGAGGGCACCGACTCGTGCTGCGGGGTCGACATCGCGGCGCATCGCGCGACGTGGATGACGCCCGGGTGCTTCGATTCCCGGTACGGCAAGGCGTGGGCGCCGGCGCCGCACGATCACGGCGAGATCGCGCTGCTGCACCTCGTCGCCGGGGACCTGGCGACGGTGCATGCGTGCATGAGCGCGGGCGGGCGTACCGTGCGCGACGTGGCGGGCGGGCTCGTCGAGCCCGATCCCGTCGACGGCTTCGCGTTCCTCGTGTCGCAAGCGGACCCCACGGTGGATTCGCAAGCGCGCGGCGATCACGGGCGAGGCGCTGGTCGCGGCGACCGAACGAGCGACAGACAGAATCGACCACCCGCGACGGATCGCTCGCGGGACGAGGTTTGGTGTGCACAAGGAGTACGCGATGGCGGACGAGAAGATTCAGGTGCGCGTCACGGCGACGGGACAGGTGCTCGACGTGGTGGTGTTCAGCAAGCGCCTCGACACGATCACGGTCGTGATTGGCGAAGGCGTGCACAACGTTCGCGTGGACTTGACGCCCACGCGCAACGCGATGGCGTACGCCGGCAAGGCGCTGGGGCGCGAGATCGTCTACGAGCGCAGCCGCGAGGACGTGAAGGCGGACCTGGCGCGCGCGGCGGGGTTCCGGGAGTTCCGCCGGTGACGCCCGCCGCGGGCTTCGCCGCCTCGTGCATTCACGCGATGCTTGCTCGATGAATGGGGACGTGGATGCGCCCGTGATCCTCGTCACGGGCGGCGCGCGAGGCATCGGCGCCGCCACTGCGCGGCTCGCGGCGCAGCAAGGCTACGACGTGGCGATCAGCTTCGTGTCCAACGAGGCGGGCGCGCTCGCCGTCGCGGCGGACGTCGAGGCCGCCGGGCGCAAGGCGCTGGCGGTGCGCGCCGACAGCGCGGACCCCGGGGACGTCGCGCGGCTCTTCGCCGCCATCGACGCGAAGCTCGGCCGCATTACCGTGCTGGTGAACAACGCCGCGGTGCTGGCACGCCAGTCGCGCCTCGAGGACCTCGAGTTCGAGCGCATGCGGCGCATCTTCGGCGTCAACGCGATCGGCCCTATCCTGTGCGCGCAGCAGGCCGCGAGGCGGATGTCGACGCGCCATGGCGGCAAGGGCGGCAGCGTGATCAACGTCTCGTCCGCGGCCGCGCGCCTCGGCAGTCCGAACGAGTATGTCGACTACGCCGCGTCGAAGGGCGCACTCGAGACCTTCACCACGGGCTTCGCGAAGGAAGTCGCGCGCGAGGGCATTCGCGTCAACTGCGTCCGCCCCGGCCACATCTACACCGACATGCACGCGAGCGGCGGCGAGCCCGGGCGCGTCGATCGCGTCAAGGACTCGATTCCGATGGGCCGCGGCGGGCAGCCCGAGGAAGTGGCGCGCGCGATCCTGTGGCTCGCGAGCGCGGAGGCGTCGTTCGTCACCGGGACGTTCCTCGACGCGACGGGCGGGAAGTAGTCGGGACGCGAGACGCGCACCGGTTACGGCGCCCAATACCGAACGATCAGGGCGGCGGCGCGCCGCCCGTGACCGTGACGCCATAGACTGCGGCACGCCCCACGAGGATCGACGACGCGCGCTCGGCGAGGGCGGCGATGGTGAGCGACGGGTTGACGCAGAGCGAGGTCGGCACGCTCGCGGCGTCGGTGACGAAGATGCCGGGATGGCCGCGGAGCTCGTGGCGGTCGTCGAGCGCGGAGCTGGCCGGGTCGTCGCCGATGCGGCACGACGAGAGCGGGTGCGCGCACTGGATGTTGTTCGTCGACGTGACGAGATGGTGGGTCGCAAGGCCATCCTGGGTCATGATCGAGCGCGTCGCCGCGTCGGCGAGCGCGAACCCGTGCGCGGTCTCGGGCGCGAGGTCGTAGCGCAACTGGCCCACGGCGGCGGGGCCGAGGCGCGTGAAGTTGCCAAGCTCGGGCGGCGGGCCGAAGAGGCCTTCGTTCGCGTCCTCGGTGAACGCGGCGATCGTGAGCCACGAGCGCCAGCGGGACGTGAGCTCGCGCTTGTCGACCCCGAACCACGACGGCGGCCCCTTCCCATCGCCGAAGATGATGTTGGTGAACGGCGGGGCGTAGAGCTGCTGCAGCGAGAATCGCGAGAACTCGGGCGCGTTCGGGTCGAGGTAGTCGAAGGACATGGTGGTGATCGGCTTGCCGATCGGGAACCCTTCGTAAGCGACGCGCGGCCCGCGCTGCAGGCCGAGGAGCTCGCGGACCTTGACCTCGTTCAGCGCGGCCATCGAGATGCGGTCGCCGTTCGCGGAGAAATAGCGTCCGACCGCCTTTGGCATGCCGCCGAGCGACGCCGCCGATCGCTGCAGGATCACCGGCGTCCCCATCGCGCCCGCGGCGACGATGACGATCTTCGCCTCGATCACGCCCTTGCTGTGGCGCGTGTTGTAGTCGTCGGCATCGACCTGCCAGTACTCGACCGCGTAGCGATAGCCGGGCGTGCTGGCGCGGCGGATGGCCTGCACCTCGTGCAGCGGGCGGATCTGCGCGCCGTGCGCTTCCGCCGCCGGAATGTAGTTGAGCAGCATCGAGCGCTTCGCGTCGAAGATGCAGCCGTTCGCCATCCAGTTGCAGTTGGTGCAGCGGGACAGGTCGACGGCCACCGGCACGGGCTGGCACGTGTGTCCCGAGCGCGTGCACGCCGCGGCGAATACGCCGCCTGCGTACGTCACGTCCTTCCACGGGAGCTCGCTCACCGGCAAGGCCTGCTCCGCGCGCTCGTACCAGCCGTCGAGCGTCTGCCGCGTGAGGGACGCCGGCCACAGGCGACGGCCGAGCGTGCCGCGACGCTCGAAGACGAAGCTCGGCGCGCGCAGGGAGGCCGCGTAGTAGACGACGCTCGACCCGCCCACGCAGTTGCCCGCGGTGACGGTGATACCGTTGCCCCCGATGCTGTCGACGATGCGGTTGAAGCCGCCCACCTGCATGCTCTGCGTGAACTCGTGCGAGGCGAGCCGCGGCCCGCGCTCGAGCATGATCACGCGCGCGCCGCCCGCGGCCAGGTAGTAGCCGGGGATCGAGCCGCCGAAGCCCGTGCCGATGATCAGGACGTCCGTGGTCTCAGTTGCCATCGTGTTGCTCCAGGATCAAGCCGGGTTGCCGCGGCGTGAATCGGGGTGCGGTTGCGCGAGCTCGCGCCCGTACGAGAATTCGGGGAAGCGCCACAGGCCGTCGCGATTGGGCGCGGGAAAGCCGATCGCCGCGAGGCCCGGATGTCCATCGAGGACCGCGTCGGCCGTCGGCAGGTAGCCCGCGGTGTGATACGCGACGAAGCAGACCGACGCGAGCCCGGAGAACGCGGCCTGCTCGGGTCCATTGGAGCCCAGCACCTGGACGAGCAGCCGGGTCCGCGACGCGAAGTCGAGCTCGACGAACGGCGGCATCGTCAGCGTGAGCGCGATCTTGTTCTCGATCGCGTAGAGCAGGGCGATGATGTTGATGGTGAGCGCGAGACCCGGCAGCGCCTTCTCGAAGCCCACCGGCGGGAAGTTGAGCATGGCGATCGCGCCCGCCTGCACGGCGCCGGCACCCCTTGCGGCGCCCGCGATGGCCACGTCCCCGGCGAAGCGCTTCTCGCCCGGGATGAGCGTGTCGGCGAAGGCCTCGAGCGTCTGCGTCGCCGACGTCGTGGTCAACCCTTTCCCGAACGCGGACGTCGGGCTGATGGCCCACGGACTCGCCCACGCGGCGGCGAGTGCCGCGCTGCGCGTCAGGAGCGCGCGGCGGGTCAGGCGAAAGGAAGTGCCCGCGGACGGCGACGACGCGTCCTGCTCGCGCTCGTCCGCTCCACGATCGTCGCTCGTGCTCGTCTGCGGCATTGCCGGCACCTCCCTCTTCTTGGTTGCAAGTTGCGCGTTCACGCAAGCGCAGCGGGTCCCGCGCAGTGAACTCCGGAAGGCGCGTGGACGCGAGCCCGCCCTTTGTCGTCCATCGTGCGATCAAGCGAGGTGTGCGCCGATGCCCGGCTGGAGTACAGCACAAAGCGTGCCCGTAGCGAAGGCATTCCGCTTGCGCCGCCGATCCCACCCGGGTTGGGAGCCGGCCCTGTGTCCCCCGCACGCGCACGGTTGCGCGAGCCGGCGTCACACGATCTCGAGTTCCCTGAAGCGGAGGTACAGCTCGCGGCACGTCCACGCATCGGTCGCCGCGTAGGTGACCTGGTCAGGCGTCAGGTGGCGAGCGGCCCAGTTGGTGGTCTTCGCGCCCTTGGTGATGCGCGCCCCCAGGAAGATCGCCGCGAGATTCCGCACGCCCGTCTGCTTGAGGCCGTAACGCTTTGCGGCCTTGCCCAAGTCCAGCATCGCGTGCTCGTCGAGCTCGAATAGCTTCTTGAGCGCGAGGACGTCGTCGGCCACGGACACGCCCGCCTTGATGACGTTGGGTGAAGCGAGGACGTCTCGCGTCACGTCGAAGAGCTCCTCCCGATGCAGCTGCAGGAGATACACCGCGCTTGCCGTGGCGAATTGCACGAGGGAGGGCAGGTAGCTCTCGCCGACCCTGAACGCGGGCCGCGTCTCCGTGTCGAAGCCCACTACACTTTCCCCGAGGATATCCTGCATCGCGAGCTCGAGATCCGTCGCGGTCGCAACGAGCCGAATCGGCCCCGCATAGCGCTGGATCGGAAGCCGGTTCACTTCCTCCGGCGAGATGCTCTTGACGATGTCGGCAGGGACGACGCGGGAGATTTCGCTCATGCCCGGCATGATAGCCGGCGCAGCTTAGCGAAAGGCACCGCGGACCGTTCGAGCGGCCGGCTTGCCTTCGATTCAGTGCGTCCGGCGCGGTGCGCTCTTGCCTCGCAGCGCGGCGCCTCCTCGCGCGTTGCCTCGCGCCGCGGGAGTGTCGGCGGCATGCTTCGCGGGCTTCACGAGGCCGCTCGCCGTCGCGATGGCCACCGTCTCGTACTCGTCCGCGTAGTGCCTGCGCATGCGCACGATCTCTCGCGCGTACGCTCGCGCGAGCTGGTGCTTCTTCGTCGTGGACAGGAGGCGCCCGGCAAGCTGGAAGAACTTCGACTCCTCCTCTTTCAGGTGATGACGTACCTTGAAGCTCAGCTTCTTGGCGGTGGCGATCCAGCCGGCCCGCTTCTTGTTTCGTACCGACAGGTCGTCCAGCAGCTCGTCGATCTCGTGGTGCTCGTGCAGCGCGTGGCGCGACGCGTCGAGGCCCCCGTTGTTCATGAGAAGCGGCACGTACAGATGACGTTCCTCCGCCGCCGCGTGCGCCATCAGCTCGACCTTCAACTGCAGGAAGAGCAACTGGCGGCGAGGGAGATCCCCTCGCGAGGCGGTGAGCTTGCGGCACAGGTCTCGCTGGAGGTCGTGGCTCTCGCGGATGGCATCGAAGATCATGGCGGGTCTCCCGGCACATTGGTTCGTGCGGGAGATTGTGCTCCTCCGGATCGGCCCTTAGGCCTTACGCTCGGCGGCCCTGGCCGCCCTCGCGACGGCCGCGCGAGCTCTCCGACGTGTCGGCCACGCGGGCTTCGTGCAGTCATCGATAGCTGCGGATCATTTCTTCTTTCCCAGCACGGCGTTTGCCTTGCGATTGACCTTGGCTCGGTCCGCCGCGCTCAGGTTGCCGGCCTCGTATTGCTGAGTCGCCCGGGCCTTCGCGTTGGCCGCGTGAGCCTTGTCCTCCACCGGGTACTTGCCGCCTGGGAGGGCGAAGTCCTTCTTCGGAAGCGCCTTGCGGCCTTTGGTCGTCAATGTGGGCATGGATCTCTCCTTCGTTCACGCGGGTGGGATCCGCGTACCGTGCAAGGGTGGGACGGTGAGGAATCGGGTGGAATCAGCGGAAGCCCGATGACCGCGTCGGCGTCCCGTTACCTGGCGCGAGCCCCAGTGATCGATGCTCGGTCAACGCCCCGTCGGTAGCAAACGGCTCATGATGGCGTATGCCGCCTCGACCCGCGCCGCGATCGGGAAATTCCTGTTGGCGAGCATCACCAACCCGAAGCGCCTTTCCGGCACGAACACGACGTAGGCGCCGAATCCGCCGGTCGAGCCGGTCTTGTCGAACAGGCGGGCGGCCGTCCCGCCCGGCGACGATACGGGGTGCACCGGCGTGCGCTCGAAGATGATCCCCGGCGAGTTGCCGCTTACGAGCATCTCCCGCGAGAGCGGATACGGAAACTGCTCCCACCCGAAGCCCTGCGTCATGCTCCCCGCGCTGAAACGCGCCACCTGCGTCACGCGGATCGCGTCGCGGAGCGCCGCATCGAGCCCGCCGCCGTCGATGTTGGCTCGCACGAAGCGGAGCAGGTCGGAGGCCGTCGACTTGATGCCGTACGTTTCGTCGGCCAGCGGACCAGGATTCACGCGCACGGCCCGACCTTCGCGGTGGCCCCAAGCGTAGTGGATCATGGCCTGCGGCGGCACACGAACGTACGACTCGTTCATGCCCAGCGGATGCAGGAGGTGAGTCTCGAGAAGGCGGTCGAAGCTGTCCTTCATGGCGACGGACGTGACCGCCCCCAGCAACCCGATGCTCGGATTGGAGTACTCGCGCACCGCGCCCGGCGCCGCTTCGGCCTTCCACTTGCGGAAGTAGTCGAGTGCGCTCGCGTCGGTGCGAACGCTGTCGGGAAACTGCAGCGGAAGGCCGCCCGCCGTGTAGGTTCCCAAGTGAAGGAGCGTGGCCCGATCGATGGGCCGGCCCCTGAGTCGGGCCACGTAGCGTCCGGGGTGGTCGTCCAGCGATAGCTTGCCGGTCACGTGGCCGTACGCCGCCAGGGTCGCGGTGAACATCTTGCTGATCGAGCCGATCTCGAACAGGGTGGAATCGTCGACCGCGACTCCGCCCTGTCTCGACGAGACTCCGTAGTTGAACACGAAGGATCGGCCGTCGACGGCGACCGCGACCGCCATGCCGGGGATGTCGTGCTGCGCCATGAGCGGGCGTATCGTCTCGTCAACGATCGATGCCGGGTTCGTCGCCTCGGGGGCGGCGGAGATCGGCGGCGCCAGCAGCGCGAGCAGTAGACCAAGTCGTTGAACCGTGGTGTGCATGATCGTGAAGTGCGCCGCTTGTGTCGGTGGCTTCGCGAAGCGACTTTACCTTGCGGGCACATCTGCCTGGAGAGGTGCAGGTGGGTGCGGCTCATGGGCAATACGTCCGGTCGGCCTTTGAGGTGCACGTCCGCCTTTTCGTGTGCCTGCTGGATCACGTGGTTCACGCTGGCCAGGTTGATGACGACGGATTGGTGCGCCTGGGTGAGCTGCGTTGCATCGAGTTGCTCGATCGCCTCGCGCTAGATGGTCGGCTGACATGGTGGCCTTGATAGGTGGGATTGGAATTCCCCCAACGTCCCGGACACTACGTTTAGCCCACGAAGCTCGTTTCGAACTCCATCGGGCTGACCTGTCCCAGCGTCGAGTGCCGGCGCCGGGAATTGTAGAACCCTTCGATGTAGTCAAAGATGTCAGCGCGCGCATCGTTGCGGGTCGCGTAGATGTTGCGATGAACGCGCTCCTTCTTCAGTGAAGCGAAGAAGCTCTCCATCGCCGCGTTGTCCCAGCAATCACCGCGGCGGCTCATGCTGCAGGTGATGCCTTCCGCCGCCAGCAGCCGTTGGAAGTCCTCGCTGGTGTATTGACTGCCCTGATCGCTATGTACCAAGAGCTCGGACGGTTTGTTCCGTCGCCACAGGGCCATCATCAGTGCGTCGAGGACGAGCTGTGCCGTCATGCTCGGCTGCATCGACCAGCCGACCACGCGACGGCTGAAGAGATCAAGCACGATGGCCAGAAACAGCCAACCTTCGCCGGTCCAGATGTAGGTGAAGTCAGCCGCCCACTTCTGATTCGGGCCGGGCGCCGTGAAATCGCGCTCGAGCACGTTCGGGGCAATGCTGTGCTCCGGGCGCAGGCCCGTGTCTCCTGGCTTGCGTCGCGGCTTGGGATTGGCGCGAATATCCGCGCCTCGCATCAATCTCGCCACCCGGTTCTCGCTGCACTGCTCGCCCGCGACACGCAGATCGTGGTACACGCGCGGTGAGCCGTAGGTTCCACCGCTCAGCATGTGACTTTCGCGAATGCGCATCAGCAGCTTTGCGTTCTCCAACGAGCGGGCACTGGGCGGCCGCCCATGCCATTCGTAGAAGCCGCTGGTCGAGACGTTCAGGATCTGGCACATGGTCCGGGTCGGCCACACCTGCCGATGCTTGGCGATGAAGGCAAACTTCACGTCGGCTCTTTCGCGAAGTAGCCCAGCGCTTTTTTTAGGATGTCGCGCTCCATCTTCACCTTGGCCAGCTCCCGCCGCAGCTTCTCGTTCTCCTGCTGCTGCGCCGACTTCAGCGGCAGGCTTGAGTCCTTCTCGTACTTCCCTGCCGCGAAATTCTTGACCCATCGCTCCAGAACCGAGCGATCGACATCCAGCTCACGCGCGACCACCGTCAGCGACCGCCCAGGTTGGCTGACCGCCTTGACCGCCTCGCGCTTGAACTCGGGGGTGAATTGCCGTCTTTCCCTGCGTGCCATCGAACACCTCCAGCTGCCAGTTTGGCATCATTGGATGTGTCCGGGAAATCGAGGAAATTCCAAATGTCCAATCCGCAGGTACGGGGCTTCATGCTCGCGCCGGTCGGTTATCGTAGCTACGATATTGGCGGCAACACCGGCCCGGAGGGCCATACAAGGACGAAAGCGATGCTCACAGGTTCCTGCCACTGCGGCGCCGTACGGTTGACGCTGCCCTTTCCACCCGAGGTGGCCACCGACTGCAACTGTTCGCTCTGCCGTCGCATCGGCGGACCTACGGCGTACTACGAATTCGGCACGGTCGCGATCGAAGGCCATCCCGAGAATACGTGCGAGTACGTTTGGGGCGACAGGACTTTGCGCACGATCCGCTGCAAGACCTGCGGCTGCGTCACGCATTGGGAGCCGCTGGAGCCCACGCCGGGCGCCAAGCATGGCGTCAAGCTCGGCAACTTCGATCCACGCCTGGTTGCGACGGTCCGAGTGCGCCACTTCGATGGAGCCGATACGTGGCAATTCATCGACTGAGCAGCGCCGACGCCGCGTACCAAGTTGCGAGAGGGTTCAATCCGATCGCTCACGGCATACCCCTTTCCTCACAAGAACATGCCCGCAGAGGGTGACGCGCCCACGGCGCCGCGGCGAGCCGTCGAGAAATGAGCCGCGGCCGCCCGGCCCAACGGTTTCACCCTGAACGTCTCACCTAGCGTCATCGACATGATCTCGTTGTTCCTGAAGTGCATGGTGGGAGCATTGGCGGTGCTCGTCATCTCGCTGCTCTCGAACACGAAGAGCTACTTCGTCGCGGGCCTGGTGCCGCTGTTCCCCACGTTTGCCCTCATCGCGCACTACATCGTCGGCACCGAGCGGTCCGTCGCGGATCTCAGGACGACGGCGCTCTTCGGACTGTGGTCGCTGATTCCCTACGCCGTCTATCTGCTTGCGGTTTACTGGCTGAGCATTCGAGTCTCGCTCGCTACCACGCTGCTCGCGGCCACGGCGGCCTGGGTCATCGCGGCTGCCGTTCTTCTCGCAGCGTGGTCCTGGTGGTACGTGCCTTGAGGCTGGCGGGGCGCCAGCAAGACCACGTTGGGAACAGGACACAACGCGGGGCACCGGCCTTGATTCGTCTCCGGAACGCTCCCTTGCCGTGTTTGATGGGCAAGGCAATGCGGTGTATATCTCTCTCTGTCGTGCGGACGTTTCCATCTGCCTCGATGTCGGCGTCTCCCCCGGCGAGGTCGTCGTAAAAATCGACGTCCGATCGCTCGAGCGGGAGCGGCTGGCGATGATCCGTCGCCTCGGCTGACCCGACGAGTTCGATCGGATCGCGCGCGACGGTCGACGACCCGAAACCGATCCCGGCTTTTCCCATTCTGCCCATGCTCAAAACCTACACCGGCAGTTGTCATTGCGGAGCGGTCAAGTTCGAGGCGGACCTCGACCTCACGCAGAGCTCATACCGTTGCAACTGCTCCATCTGTCGCCGGAACCGGTTCTGGCCCGCGGTGGCAACGCCGGATCACTTTCGCCTGCTGGCAGGCGAGGCAGAGCTCACCGAGTACAGGTTCAACACACGAAAGAACGTGCACTACTTTTGCCGGCATTGCGGCGTCCGTCCGTTCGGGGTGGGCACCGAGACACCCATCGGCATGATGTACGGCGTGAACATCGGCTGCCTGGAAGGCGTTTCCGGGGAAGAGCTCTCCCGCATTCCCGTTACCTATGTCGACGGAGCGAACGACCGGTTCGCCTCGCCTGAGCACTTCTCTCACTTGTGAGGCATTCACGGGCAGTTGCGGCGCCCGGTTGGACGGACGGGTGTGCCGCTCATCGATCTCGAGCGCTCGACGCATCCCGTGGGCGGGCGCGCGCTCCGCGGCACGAAGCGGTTGATCATCGGCGCTCATCCAAACCATGAGATTCCAACGCTTGACCATCGTCCGACTCGTCTCTCCCGACGTGGTGCCACCTGATTCTCCCGAGTATGAGAGCATCCAGGCCCAGCACATTGCCTACCTCGCGAGCCTGCGAGATCGCGGTGTCATCGCGCTCAACGGACCCGTGCGCTTCAAGGATTCACCCAAGTTCCGCGGCATGAGCGTCTACACGGTCGACGTCGATGAGGCACGGAACTATGCGAGCGCAGATCCGGCGGTCAAGGCGGGTTGGTTCGAGGTCATCGTCGACGGCTGGTGGATCCCCAGCGTTCCGGTCACGCTGGGCGACCGCGTCGACATCGAGACATGACGGCCTTGTCGGCTAGAAGGGCGATGATGCGCAGGCCGCCCGGGAAGCCCTGGAAGGGTCCTTGCGGATCCGGCCTCGCTTCATCGCTCGTTCCTCGTCGGCGTCGGCGCCGCTCGCGGGTCGAGTCATGCGTCAGCACACATGCAAGCTGACCTGCGCGACGCGTCCCAGGCGGACGCCGAGGCCGTGTCCCAACTCGTGCACACGAGCTTCTCCATGCTCGTGGCAGCAAGCTGGTCCCCCTCGGCCAGCGCAACCTTCCTGACGGAGTCGGCCCCAGCCCGGCTTGCAGCGGCGATTGGGTCGGCGGCGGTGGCGTTGGTGGCGATCTCCAAGGACCGACCGGTGGGATTCCTGCTCATGCCATCTCCCCGCTTGCTTGCCCTCCTCTTCGTGCACCCGGATTACCTGCGCAAAGGGATCGGGTCGGAGCTGTGGGAACGCGCCCGTTCGACGATCGAGTCCGATCACCCGGACGTCCAAACGGTGGAGCTCAACGCAACTCCCTACTCCGCAGGCTTTTACCGCTCACTCGGCTTTGCGCCGATCTCCAGGGAGTTCGAGTTTCGCGGTTGCCGTGCGACGCGCATGGCCTGCTGGTTGCCAGCCCGCTCACGTAACTGCGCCGTTGGCAACACGCCGTGAGCCTCGCAGGCGCGCGGACACGCCGGTACGCGTCTTCGCCCAAGCCCACCTTGGGAAGCGGGCGCCTCGCCTTTCACTGCCCGCCGTCGCATAGCACGACATCCCCCGCCCAGAGGCGCCCTTGATCAAAGCCATCTTCTTCGACTTCGATGGGGTGCTCACGACGGACAAGACGGGCTCCACGACGACCACCCGCTACATCAGCCGCAAGACGGGAATCGAGCTATCGACGGTACGGGAGGCGTTCGCCCGTCACAACTCCGACCTCACCTTGGGCAAGGCGACGCACCGCCAAGTCTGGCGCCAGGTCTGTGACGATTTGGGTCGGTCCTTGAGCTTCGACTTGCTTCAGGAAGCCTTCGAGAGCACGCCTTTGAACGAAGGCATGGTCGACCTGGCTCGCGAGCTGAGGCGCACCCATATCGTGGGAATCATCACTGACAACAAGAAGGACAGGATGGACTTCTTGAGGCGCCTTCACGATCTCGATGCGCTCTTCGAGCCCGTGGTCGTCTCGGCCGAGGTCGGCGGCGACAAGAGTGGACGAGAGATCTTCCTGACGGCCTTGCGTCGCGCGGGAGTCGCGGCGGGGGAATCCGTCTTCATCGACAACAACGAGGACAATCTCATCGTCCCCGGAGCCCTGGGAATGAAGACCTGCTTCCACGACGACGGGATGAATGATGTCGAAGCGCTGGTCAGGAGACTCGGGGACGTCGGCGTGTTCCTCGGTCACGCCTAGCCAACCGCGGCGCAAATCGTGATACTCGGGCCTGCGCGAAGCTCACGGGCGCCGAATGCCGCTCCGGTAGCGCGAGAGGGAGCTGCTGCCCGCCGGGGGCTTCGCCGATGCGCATGTCCGCGTCGTCCCTCACACGCCGCAAACGAGGACCCTTTCATGACCGCACGCCTGCCCTACCGCATCGCCGCCGTCACCTTCCTGCTGTTCGCCGCCGGCCACACGTTCGGCTTCCTTTCGTTCAAGCCCTCGTCCGCCGAGGGCCTTGCCGTCCTCGACGCGATGAACGGCGTGCGCTTCGATTTCAACGGCGCGTCGCGAACGTACGGCGGGTTCTACACGGGCTTCGGGTTGCAAGTCACGGCCTACCTGGTCTTCGGCGCCTACCTGGCGTGGCACCTCGGCAACGTCGCGGTCACCTTTCCGAAGGCCATCGGGCTCCTGGCATGGGCATTCGCGGCGGTTCAGCTGGCCGTGCTGATCCTGAGCGGTCTCTATTTCTTCCTCGTCCCGACCGTGCTCTGCGCGATCATCTTCGCTTGCCTGCTCTGGGCGGCCTGGCTGCTGCGCAACGCTGCCTGATGCTTCGCATCGTGCGAAACCTGTTGCGGGAGGCGCGACCCAGGCCTCGCCTGGGCCAGGGCGAGTCCTGCTTTCAAGGCGTGAGGCACGTCCAGCTTCGCGCTTCGAGATCGACCACCATCGAAGTCAACCACGAAGGTTCCTGACCGGATCATGCACAAGCGACGGCATCATCACCTGGAGCGGATGCACGCGCACGCCCTGCCCGCGCGAGCGACGGGCGCGCAAGCGATCGGCACGCTGGCGCTCGGCGCCTTGGCGCTGGGCGCCCTCGCGATCGGGGCGTTGGCGATCGGCCGTCTGGCCATCGGCCGCGCCCGGATCAGGCGTTTGGAGATCGACGAGCTGGTCGTGCGTCGCCTTCGCGTCGTCGAGGCGCTCGAGGCACCTCCCGGTGCCGGCACGAAAGAGACACCCGCGCAAGACCCTGCCGGGCTCGATCCCACGACCGGCGCCTGACGGGCGAGCTCACGAGCGACCGCGGATGCGTGAAGCGGCGCGCGCTCGCGACGCGTCGCGCCGTCACGACTCGGGATCGAACATGAGCTCGCGCACTTCCTGCGCGCATCGACAGCTCCTGGCGATGCGCGCCGCCCATGCCACCGCGTCCTCGCGCGAGGGCACCTCGATGATCGAGAACCCGCCCACCACTGCCTTGGTCTCCGGCACGGGCCCCGCGCAGGCGGTGCCGTCGGTCGCGACGATGGTGGCCTGCTGTCGCTGCAGCCCGGCACCAAATATCCAGACGCCGGCCGCCTTGGCCTCGCGCACGACGGCGTGCGCGGCCTCGCCCACCGCGTGCCAGTCGCCATCGGGAATGTGGTCCATCGAGCCGTCGTCGAACGAGATCAGGTACCGGGGCATCTTGACGCTCCTCCATCGGGACGGGCGCTATCGGTCCCGCCGTTCGCCATCATTCCACGAACGCGTCGTTGCGGAAACCTCGCCCCAAGAGCTTCGAATCACGCGCATCAACGCTGCGACGGCGGCGGTAGCACCAGTTGCCCCCCGCGCAGAGGCAGGAACGCGCCGTCGTCCGCCCCCACTTCCTCCGCGATGCGCGCGTTGAGCTTCTCGTTCATGGCCATCACGAGCTCGCGCGCGACGCGCGGGCCCGCCGCGAGATTGCGAGTCTCCAGCGGATCGGTCGCGAGGTCGTAAAGCTCGAGGTCGTTGCGCGCCACGAGCTCCTCGTAGGTCGACGGCGTGTTGAAGCCGAGCGGCGCGAAGTAGCGGCTGAACCGATAGCGGCCGTCGAACGCGCTGCGCAATCCGCAGCGCAGGGCAAGGTCGGGCGCGTTCTGCTCCATCCACGCGACCTTCTGCGGCCCTGTGATCCCGGGCGCGCGCATGGCCTCTTCCAGGCGCGCGAACCACGCGGGGTCCTGGTAGAGCAGCATGTTGAAGTTGAAGAGCGCGGCCGGGCGCAGCGCGTCGACGCGCGCCTCGCGCGGCGCGCGAAGCAACGGCGAAAGGTCGCGTCCCGGCAGGCCCTCGCGCGCCACCCGCAAATCGCTCTCCCCCTTGCCCGTCAGCGCAAGAAGCGTGGGCGCGAGATCGATCTCCGACGTCAGCGCCTGGCAGCGCCGCCCGCGCGGGTAGGCGGGATGCACGATCATCAGCGGAAGGTGCGCCTGCTCGCGATACGCGCAGGTGCCCTTGCCGCGCATCTGGTGCGCGCCGCCCAGCTCGCCATGGTCGGCGGTGAACACGACGATCGTCTTCTGCGACATGCCCGATGCGCGCAGCGCGTCGAGCACGGCCACGACCTGGCGATCGCAATCGCGGATGCAGTTGAAGTAATAGTCCTGCAGCACGCGCCATCGACGGTCCTCGTCGGGCCACGCTCCCACGAGCTGGTCCTGCACCGCCTGGTAGAGCCGGTGCGCGGCGGGACGGCCCTCGCCTGCAAGAGGCTGGTGGCGCGTCGCCGGCAGCGGCACGTCCCAGCGCGCCTTGTAGATATCGCTGTCCGGCGGGCGGGCGATGGGCTCCACCGTCGTCTTGCCCTGCACGCTCTCGCCCGGCCGATCGGAATCGAGGTACATCACGTCGTGCGGATTGACGAGATTGACGGCCAGGAACCACGGCGTGCCCTTCGCGGCCAGCGCGCCGCCTTCGTTGCGCAGCCAGCGCGTGGCGAGCGCGGCCGTGGTCGCGTCGTAGCTGTAGCCGCCGAGCGTCACGTCGACGATGTCGCCGAAGCCCAGGAAGTCCTGGAAGCCGTACGATTCGATGATCTTGCGGTACGCCGCCATCGGCGCATCGACGGCCGCGCTGACCGTGTCCATGTCGTGGCTCAGGTGCCACTTGCCCTGGTACGCGGCGTGGTAGCCGACCTGCGCGAGGCGCGCGCCGATCGTCTTCACGCTCGTCGACATGTCGGCCTGCCACGGCGCGTTCACGTTGTCGAACACGCCGGTCTTCTGGATGTGCTGGCCCGTGTAGAGCGTGGAGCGCGCCGGCGAGCACGCGCACGATGCGGCCTGGTGGTTGACGAAGGTCACGCCGTTCTTCGCGAGCCACTCGCGACCGGGTGCCGGGAACGGCCAGCGATCGAAGAAGTGCTCCTGGTCGACGAGGATGAACAGGATGTTGTAGCCGGGCGGCGGATTCGCGGGCGCCGAAGCGGCGGCCGGCTCGCTCGACGGCGCGGCCGCGACCACGCCCGGCATGAGTTGCGCCCCGAGCAGCGCCACTCCCGAGCCCATGAATTCGCGGCGGCCCGAATCGGGAGGCGCGTCGTCCTTCGAATCCACGGTATTCCCCTTATGCGTGCGCGCTACTTCGCCGCGCCCGCCGACGTCGACGCAGGCGCCGGCTGCACGGTCTTGAGCGAGAGCGACCACATGAAGTCGACCTTCAGCAGTCGTGCGAAATACGGATCGCCCGGCGAGCGATAGCCGTCGTTGTACACGTGCCCTTCGCTCGCCGCGTTGGGGTCCTGCGCATCGAATGCGGGAAACGCCGCGCGCCGGTGACAGTTCTGGCAGTTCGCGCGCGTGCCCGCCATCGGATCGGCGGGAAAGGTCTTGCCGTCCATCGTATAGGGCTTGGTCGCGCCGAGGTCGGTCTCGAGATACGGATTGAAGCAGACCGGCAGCGCACCGCCGGGCCCCTTGGGCGACACCGCGCTGTACGCCGTGCACATCTGGTAATTGTCGAAAGGCGCGCGCACGAAGGACGGCCGGTCGTGGCCGAACGGCGCGACATTCGGCGTCGGCATCCACCAGAACGACTGGAACGTCCAGTCGTCCATCTCCTTGGTGGTCATGTGCATCGCGAGCAGCACGATGTAATCGCCGAGCTCGGGCGTCTGGCCCGCATTGCTGATGAAGCGCTCCTGCTCGCCCGCCGCCGACGACATCATGGTCATGTACGCCCTGGCGTCGGCGACGTCCTGGGGATTCGTGAGCTTGTGCGAGTAGAAGCGCCGCATCGACACCACGGGCACGGCCTTGAGGTTCGGCCGGGCGAGCGTTCCGTTGATGTTGACGACCTCGAGCGAGCCTTCCTTGTAGCGCCCGGCGGGGTCGATGGCCACGCCATCGGTCCACGTGGTGTGCATCGGCGGGAGCCCGCCCCGCGGCGGAGGATACGCGGGGTTCCAGATGGGCAACGCGGTGAGCCCGCGCTCGCTTTGCGGGCTCGCCGGGTTCTTCACGAGCCAGAACACGAGCTTGAGCGCGGCCGCGTCGTTGGGGAAAGGATTCACGCTGCGCTCGACCGTCGCGGTACCCTGCGCGTCGAAGCGCGCGTTGAGCCCGGCGAGCGTGGGCGTGAGGTGATACGCGTTGTCCCAGATGAAGCTCGACGCGGGGCGATTCAGCTTCACGAAAGACATGAGGCCCGCGGGCGCGCCGCCGCGGCTCGAGGTGGCGATGACCGACTGCGTCGGCACGCGGACGGGATGCTGCAGCGCGCGGCGCACCACACCCGCGTTCCCTTGCGGGTTGTAGACCTCGTCGGTCGAGTACCACGTCTCGAAGATGGGCAGTCGCTGGCCGTCGACGATGGACGTCGAGGGCGCCGTCAGCGCCGCCCACAACTCCCACGCGTGACGGCGCACGCGTGCCTGGTCGCCGGTCAGCACCGCCGCGAGGAGCGTGGACTCCGCCACCGGAAAGCCGTAACGCGGCGAGAGATCCTGGTAGACGTACCTCCCCGGCGGCGCAGCGCCGGCGCTCACGCACGCGAGCCACGCGAACGCGGCGAGAAGCGCGTGGCGAAGCCGTATCGACGCGTCGGGCATGGGGACGCTTCCGTGGAATTGCGTAAGCGAAGGCGTGCAGGTTAGCAGCTTCCGCGCGGGGTCGACCACCCGTTGCCATGCGAGACCGATGCGGCAACGGCGCGCCGGTGACATAATCCCGCCCACGATTTCCGGCTTCTTTCCGTACGTCTTGCCGGTCGCACGGCGAACCACAGGGGATACGAAACATGGACGTGGTGTCGAGAAAGCGGAAGTGGGCGCTCGTGCCCGCGGTGGCGATAGCGGGCCTTGCGCTGCCGGCGATGGCCGACGTGCCGCAGAGCGTGACCATCCCCCTCAAGGTCGTGAATATCCCCGGCGTGGGGGTGAAGGTCGGCATCGAGGTGAGCCTGGGCGGCGGCGAGCCCAAGCTCTACACGTTCGACACGGGCTCTGCCGGCATGTACGCGGCGTACAACGCGGCGTGGTGGCCCACGCTCACGCAGCTTCCCGGGCCGACCCTCCCACAGTCGTACGGGAGCGGACTGCAGCTCGTGGCCAACCCCGTATCCACCGTCGTGGGCATCCAGACGGACCAGGGACTCATCACGTACACCGCCGAGGTGGGCCAGATCACGCAGGCGTCCGGCACCACCGACGGCCAGCAGTGGCTGACCAACGTCGCGGCGGGCAAGGCGCCCTTGTACGGCATGTTCTTCGGCGACTTCGGCTCCGGGCTCGCCAAGCCCGACCAGGGCCTGTTCGCCGTGCTGCCGCAGCTGCCCGGCAACCTGTCCAGCGGATTCTCCGTGCAACTCGGCTGCGGCGGCGGCAGCAGCGAGTCGAAGGTGATCGTGGGCCTCACCGACGCCATCCGTTCGCGCGTCACGTCGTGGGTGAAGATGGAAGCGCCGCCGAACTCGCCGCCGTATCCGAACAGCAATCGACCGACCTTCAAGCAGGCGGTGCTGACCGGCGATTTCGTGCTCACGCGCGACACCAAGACGTTCCATTTCAAGGTGCCCGCCATCCTCGACACCGGCGGCGGCACCACCAGCATCCACCAGCACGAGAAAGACCTCATCGTGCCCGACGACTTCCTGGCCGCGCCCGGCGTGCCCAGCCGCATCGCAACGGGCACGCAGTTCCGCGTGACGGCGCCCGGCACCACGTCGACCAACGGATTCGACATGTCGTTCGTCGCGGGCACCACCTTCGCCTTCGACCAGGTGGACACCGCCGAGAAGGGCGGCATGGCGGAGGTCAACCTCGCGCTCGCTCCCTACTTCCGCTACGATGTGGTGTTCGACCTCGCATCGGGCAACGTCGGGTTCGCGCCGTGCACGCAAGCCTTCCCGGCCGCGTCGACCGAGCCCATCCCGACGCTCTCGTCGTGGTTGCTCGCGCTGCTCGCCGCGGGCATGGGACTGCTGGGCGCGCTCGGATTCGGGCGGCGGCGGAAGGCGTAGAAAACGAGGAGCCCGGCCGCGCTCGACACCCGCCTCGACACACGCGCCACGCCATGCGCCGCTCCGCTCGATCGCCGCGCGGCATCACGCGATGGACGTGGCCGCTGATCGCGACGGCGGGCCTCGTGCTCGGGTGCGAGCGACCGGTCGAGCCGATCGCGCCCGACCATCCCGTCCTCGGCGCCTGGAAATTGACGAGCAAGGACGGCACATGCACGGAAATCTATCGCTTTCGAGCGGACCGGACGGTCACGGTCACGAGCGGCGAGGAGGTGGCGGAAGTTCGCTCCACGCTCTCCGCGGCGCCGGATCCCGAAGGCTTCTATCGATGGGACCACACGGTCGTGAAGCACAATGGACAAAAGGACTGCGCGGGCAACGTGACGAACGTCGGCCACTCCGACACCGGGTTCATTCTCCTCGGCCGCGCGCGCGATCGCCTCATCTTTTGCCAGAAGCCGTCGACCGCCGCGTGCTTCGGTCCATTGGAAAGAATGTCGTGACGCGAACGGCGCTCGACGCCACACCCCTCGATCGCGGAGCGTCGTCCGGTTGACGAGCACGAGCAAGCCGCCGCGCCAGGGTCTCGTCGTCTACGCGAAGGACAAGCCGCGCGTGTCGGCCTTCTACCAGGCCGCGCTCGCCGTGAAGGTGGTCGAGAGCGCCGCGACCCACGACCTCCTGCGCGGACCGGGCATCGAGGTCGTGATCCACGCCATCCCGCGCAAGTACGCGTCGTCCATCGAGGTCCTCACGCCGCCGCGCGTTCGCGAGGACACGCCCATGAAGCCCGTCTTCCTCGTGCGAAGCCTCGAGGCCGTCCGCAGGGCGGCCTTGGCGACGGGAGGCGCGCTGCAGCCGCCCGACAAGGCGTGGCGCTACGACGGCATGCTCGTCCTCGACGGCCACGACCCGGAGGGCAACGTCGTGCAGTTCAGGCAGCGGGAGCAATGACGTGACGGTCGAGCGACTCGACAACGTCGGCATCGTGGTGAAAGACCTCGAAGCCGCGATCGAATTCTTCCGTGAGCTAGGCCTCGATCTCGAGGGGCGCTCCGCGATCGAAGGGGACTGGGCCGGCCGCATCACCGGGTTGCGCGGCATGCGCGTCGAGATCGCGATGATGCGCACACCCGACGGCCATGGCCGGCTCGAGCTCTCGCGATTCCTCGCGCCCCCCGTCGCTGCCGATCACCGCGCGGCACCGGTGAATGCGCTCGGCTACCTGCGGGTCATGTTCGCCGTGGAGGACCTGGACGACACGCTCGTCCGCCTCGGCAAGCGCGGCGCGACGCTCGTGGGCGAAGTGGTGCGCTACGAGGACGCCTATCGCCTGTGCTACCTCCGCGGGCCCGAAGGCATTCTCATCGGGCTCGCCGAAGAGCTCCGGCAACAGGCGCACCCACCCACCGCTCCCGGCGTGAGCAGCGACGGCGAAGCCGCGGCCCTCCGCCTGCACTTGCGCGAGCTCGAGGAGTCGCTTCTCGAGCCCGACGTCCGCAAGTCGGAGCGCCTCGTCGAGCTCATCGCGGACGACTTCGTGGAGTTCGGAAGCTCGGGGCGCACGTACACGAAGGCGGACCTCGTAGCCGCGCTGAAGGCCGAGTCCCCCACACTCCAGTCGACCACCGACTTTCGCGTCGAGCTGCTCGCGCCCACGGCGGCGCTTGTCACGTATCGCATACGCCGTCACTCGCAGCCGCCGCTCGATACGCTGCGAAGCTCGACCTGGCGCCTGCGCGACGGACGGTGGCAGATGGTCTTTCACCAGGGGACCGTCCTGCCCGCTTCGCACGGCCCGTGACCCACGCGCGTCGAGCCCGCCGCCGATTCTCACAGGAAGCCTCGATCAGGTAACGTGCCATGAGCGCTCCGAGATGCCCGCCCATCTCCGCGAGGGCCCCATCCTGCGCGACGACAGCCAGGCGCGAGTTCGACATCGCGCCGCATCAACCGTTGCCGGCGCCGTCGCTTCGGGGCAGGATGGGGGACCGTGACACCCACGCGTAACCCTGGCATCGAGGAGTGATCCATGCCCCACCCCATCGCCAACCTCGCCGATGTCCGCTTCGACGATGTCGAGGAGGACGGGCTCTACACGTCGAAGCGAGCCTTGTTCTCCCGCGGCATCGGCGCCCGCAAGCTGGGCTACAACCTGACGGAGGTTCCGCCGGGCAAGTCGCAATGCCCGTTCCACTCGCATCGCGAGGAGGAGGAGATGTTCCTCATCCTCGAGGGCGAGGGCGAGCTCCGGTTCGGCGAGCAACGGCACAAGCTGCGACCCTTCGACGTGATCGCGTGCCCCACGGGAGGTCCCGAAGTCGCGCACCAGATCATCAACACGGGCCGGGTCACGATGCGCTACCTGTCGCTGTCCACGGTCGCGGACACGGAAGTGTGCGAGTACCCGGACTCCGGCAAGGTCGGCGTCTTCGCGGGCGACCCGCCCTCCACGCTGCGGAAGCTGTTCAGGGCCGAATCGTCCGTCGATTACTACGATCGCGAATCCAAGGCATTGCCGCGTGGCGACGCCTGATCGCGCGGACGTCTCGACGGGTCGCGCGACATACCCGGAGGGACGCTCGCGCGACCCCCGATGAACCCAGCCATGACGACACCGTCGTTCGGCAGGACGCTTCTCGTCAGCTCCGTGCTGGGTGCCGTGGGACTCGTGCTGTCGATCCTCGCCGCAGTCGCCGCGCTCGGCGGGAACCTCTACGCCATGATCGCCATCCTGCTCGCGATACCCTGCGTCGCGATGGTCGCAGGCTCGAGGCTCGGCCTCGCGCCCGTCGCGATCTCACTCGCGCTCAACCTGCCCCTCGTTGCCGGCGCACTCTCCATGCTCTCCACGAGAACGTCCGACCTCTATCTCGCGCTCGGCCTCGTCGCGCCGTTCGCGGCGTCCTGGGCCGCCGCCGCGTTCGGCGCCTTTCGGCGAGCGAACGCGACGCGCACGCCGGAGCCCTAGCGATGCCCGTCCTTCTCTCCGGCGGCAACCCGCAGATCGCCAAGGCCGACGGCGACGCCCCGGTCGACGCGTACCTCGCGGCCGTCCCGGGCTGGAAGCGCGACGTCGCGATCCGCCTCGACCGGCTGATCGTCGCGACCGTGCCCGGCGTCGCCAAGGCGGTTCGCTGGAACTCGCCCATGTACGGCATCGCGGGTCGGGGCTGGTTCGCGAGCTTCCACGTCTTCGCGAAATACGTGAAGGTGACGTTCTTCAAGGGCACGTCGCTCTGGCCCGTTCCGCCTGGCGGGACCGCGCAGGAAGCGCGATGGATCGACATCCACGAGGACGACTTCGACGAGGCCCTGCTCGCCCGCTGGATCGAGCAGGCCGCGAAGCTGCCCGGATGGAGCAAGTCGTAGCCCCGTTCAACGGGAACGGCGTCCGCGCTAGAATCAGGGGCTCGCCGGCCCGACGTGCCCG
This sequence comes from Casimicrobiaceae bacterium, assembly GCA_044225355.1. Lineage (GTDB taxonomy): Bacteria > Pseudomonadota > Gammaproteobacteria > Burkholderiales > Casimicrobiaceae > VBCG01. The sequence goes on from JBGAIS010000002.1 coordinate 32,878, forward strand.
GCGCATCTCCTCCCAACCACACGGACACGCACATGGCAGGAAGACTGGCTGGCAAACTTGCGCTCGTCACGGCCGCGGGCCAGGGCATGGGCCACGCGTGCGCGCTTCAGATGGCCGCCGAAGGCGCCACGGTCTACGCCACCGATGTCAAGGCCGAGCTCCTCGAGGCGTTCGACGGCGTCGCCAACATCCGCACCGCCGCGCTCGACGTGCTCGACGACGCCGCGGTGCAGAAGATGATCGGCGAGCTGCCCCCGCTCGACATCCTCTTCAATTGCGCGGGCTACGTTCACCACGGCTCGATCCTCCAGTGCGCGCCCAAGGACTGGGACTTCAGCATGAATCTCAACGTGCGCTCGATGTACGTCGCGATCCAGGCGGCGCTGCCGAAGATGCTCGAGCGCTTCGAGAAGACCGGCAAGGGCGCGTCGATCATCAACATGGCGTCGGTGGCCGGGTCGATCCGCGGCCTGCCGAATCGCTTCGTCTACGGCACCAGCAAGGCCGCGGTGATCGGCCTCACGAAATCGGTGGCCGCCGACTTCGTGCAGAAGGGCATTCGCTGCAACGGCATCGCGCCGGGCACGGTCGACACGCCCTCGCTGGGCGATCGCATCAACGCATTCGCCGATCCCGTCGAGGCGCGCAAGATGTTCGTCGCGCGCCAGCCGATGGGACGGCTCGCCAAGGCCGAGGAGATCGCGCCCGTCGTGATCTTCCTCGCTTCCGACGAATCGGTATTCGCCACAGGACAGATCTTTTCGGTAGACGGAGGAATGACGATATGAAGCTCGTACGCTACGGTCCCGCCGGCAAGGAAAAGCCCGGCCTCATCGACGCCGACGGCAAGCTGCGCGACCTGTCGAAGAAGGTGAAGGACATCGACGGCGCGTCGCTCGCGCCGGCGGTGCTGTCGATGCTCGCGAAGCTCGACACCAAGAAGCTGCCGCTCGTGAAGGGCAAGCAGCGGCTCGGCTCGTGCGTGGCCAAGCCTTCGCAGTTCGTGGCCATCGGCCTCAATTTCGAGGACCACGCGAAAGAGGCGGGCGCGCCCATCCCGGACCACCCGGTCGTGTTCTTCAAGTCGCCGGGCTCGATGGTGGGTCCGAACGACAACGTGATGGTCCCCAGGAACTCCACGCAGCTCGACTGGGAAGTGGAGCTCGGGATCGTGATCGGCCGCAAGGCGAGCTACGTCGACAAGAAGGACGCGACCCGGTACATCGCGGGCTATTGCGTGGTCAACGACGTGTCGGAGCGCGACTTCCAGTTGAAGAAGGGCGCGTCGCAGTGGTCGAAGGGCAAGGGCTGCGACACTTTCGGCCCGACCGGCCCGTGGATGGTCACGAAGGACGAGATCAAGGACGTGGGCAGCCTCGGCATGTGGCTCGACGTCAACGGCGAGCGCCGCCAGACGGGCAACACGCGCACGATGATCTTCGACGTGGCGGCCATCGTGTCCGACGTCTCGCAGTACATGACCCTCCTGCCGGGCGACGTCATCACCACGGGCACGCCGCCGGGTGTCGCGCTCGGCATGAAGCCGCCCAAGTGGCTTCAGGCCGGCGACGTCGTGACGCTCGGCATCGACGGCTTGGGCGAGCAGCGCCAGAAGGTCGTGCCCTTCAAGGGCAAGAAATAACCGGCACGGGCGGGGCCTCGCGCAGGCCTCGCCCGTCGTACGGCTCGCCGGTTCGCTAAGTCGCTGCCGACGCCTGCGGCGTGGTGCCCTTGCGGCCGAAGAGCAGCAGCCCGGCCGCGCCGGCGAGCGCCAGCGCCGCGCCCGCGCGCAGCACCGTATCGATGGCCGCGGCATCCGAGCCCGCGGCCTCGGGCGACCCCGCGAGGAGCTCCAGCACGGCGGCGCCGATGGCCACGCTCACCGCGCCGAGCATGACGAGCGCGGTCAGCGTCACGCCCGACGCCGCGCCCACCGAGTCGGGCGGCACCACCGCTTGCGTCGCGACGTTCGACAGCGCCCAGCCGAGCCCGAGGCCGATGCCCGTGACGAGGAAGAGCGGCGTGTAGAGCCAAAGCGACGTCACGCTCGTGAGCGCCACGATGCCCACCGCGCTGATGATCATGCCGACGGCCATCACGCGATCGGCGGGAAATTTTTCCGCGAGCCTGCCCGACCAGTAGCTCGCGCCGCCCGCGCCCGCCGACAGCGCGAGGAACACGAGGCCGCAGGAGAACGGCGACATCCCGCGCGCCTGCTGAAGATACAGCGCGGAGAACACCGCGACGAAGCAGAACACGACGTTCGACAGCGCGCCCGCGACCACCACCGCGTCGAACGCGCGATTGCGGAAGAGCGCGAGCGACACGAGCGGCGACTTCACGCGCGCCTCGATCATCACGAACAGCACCAGCAGCACGACCCCCGCGGCCAGCATCCCGAGCGTGGCGAGCGACGTCCACCCCCACGCCTGCCCGCGATCGAACGTGAGCGCGATGGCGACGAGGCCGCCCGTGACGGTGAGCATGCCGGGAACGTCGATGTGGCGATCGGCCGTGTCGTCGCGCGTCTCCTTCACGTAGCGCAGCATGAGGTAGACGGCGGCGACGCAGAACGGCACGTTGATGAAGAACACGCCGCGCCAGTTGAGGAACTCGGAGAACGTGCCTCCCACGAACGGCCCCAGCGCCTGCCCGATCGCCGACACGCCCAGCACGAGGCCGATCGCGCGGGCCTGGCGCGCGCCGGTGAAGGTGCTCGAGACCACCGCGATCGACACCGGGAAGATGAGCGCCGCGCCCACGCCGTGCACGACGCGCGCGACGATGAGGAAGATCTCGTTCGGGGCGAGCCCGCACACGATCGACACGATGCCGAAGATCGACAGCCCGATCACGATCACGCGCCGGCGCCCGAAGATGTCCGCGAGCCGCCCCGCGGTGACCATGAGCGCGCCGATCGACAGCATGTAGCCGCTCACCACCCACTGCAGGTCCGTCGACGCGACGTCGAAGTGGCGCGCGATGGCGGGAATGGCGAGGTTGAGCGCGAACCAGTCCATCTGCACGATCAGCATGGAGATCGAGCAGGCCGCGATGACGAGCCAGTCGTCGCGCGAGAAGTCCTGCGGCTCCGTCATAGCGCGCCGCGGCGGGCGAGGCTTTTCATGAGCTCGCCCGCGCCGAGCGTCCACGGCGCGATGCGGTCCGAGGTGTCGACGCGATTGACGAGCGTGCCGAGACTGGGAGTTGCGATGCTCACGATGTCGCCCACGACGTGCGTGAAGCCCTGCCCCGGCCCGTGGCGGTCCTTGGTCGGCGCGAACATCGTGCCGAGGAACAGCACGAAGCCGTCCGGGTACTGGTGATTGGGCCCGATCGCCTGGCCCACGAGGTCGAGCGGGTCGCGGCTGATCTTCGCGATGGAGCTCGAGCCATCCAGCACGAAGCCCTCGGGGCCCTCGACACGCATCGCGAGCTCGCAGCCGCGCACGTCGTCGATGGTGAAGTGCTCGTCGAAGAGCCGAACGAAGGGCCCGATGGCGCACGACGCGTTGTTGTCCTTCGCCTTGCCGAGGAGCAGCGCGCTGCGGCCCTCGAAGTCGCGGAGGTTGACGTCGTTGCCGAGCGTGGCGCCCACCGTCTTGCCGTGCGCGCCCACGACGAGCACGATCTCGGGCTCCGGGTTGTTCCACTCCGACTTGGGATGGATGCCTATGCGCGCGCCCGTGCCCACCGCCGACATGGGCTGCGACTTGGTGAAGATCTCGGCGTCGGGCCCGATGCCTACCTCGAGGTACTGCGACCACGCCTTCTGCGCGATGAGCGCGTCCTTGAGCCTGGCCGCCTGCTCCGATCCGGGCCGCACGCTCGAGAGGTTGTCGCCGATGACCCCGACGATGGCCTCGCGCACGCTCTCGGCCTTGGCGGGGTCGCCCCGCGCCTGCTCCTCGATCACGCGCTCGAGCATGCTTGCGACGAACGTCACGCCCGCGGCCTTGATGGCCTGCAGGTCGTTGGGCGCGAGGAGCCACGGCGCCGACGGATCGCGCGAATCCTCGCTCGAGTTGGCGAGGGCGTCGGCGAGCTTCGCCACGCGCGGCAGGCCCGTGGCGCTTCGCAGCGCGCGCGCGGGATCGGTCAGGCTCATGAGCATGCTCGACGTGGGCGCGACGGCGGTGGCATCGACTAAGTCGTCGCCGCGAACCGCGACGAGCATCGCTCCGCGCACGGCGGGGACGTAGGCGCGACCGACGAGCAGGGCACGCTCGCGATCGACGGGAAGCGCAGCGGAAGGAGTGAGCAAAGGGTCCATGCGACAAGGATACCGAGCGCCGGGTCGCGAAGCTATGCCAGAATAGGCCCATGGACACGACCGCCCGAGATTCCGCCGCGCAGTTCTACATCGACGCCCGCCGCCGAGGCACGCCCGGCCCGCGCCTTCCCGCCGACCTCCGGCCCAAGACGTTCGACGACGCGCTCGCGATCCAGCTTCGCGTCAACGACCTCCTCGGCATGCCCATCGGCGGCTACAAGTGCTCGCTGCCGGCGGAAGGCCGGCCGCTCTGGTTCGCGCCCATCTTCGCGCCGACCCTCCGTCGCGAGTCGCCGTGCCCCGTCGCCACGGCGAACGCCATGGCGCCCATCGAGCCCGAGATCGCGTTCGTGATCGGCCGCGACCTCCCCGCGCGCAGCACGCCTTACTCGGAGGCCGACGTCCGCGCCGCCGTGAAGGAAGCGCGCTTCGTGCTGGAGATCATCGGCTCGCGCTACAGCGAGTACGGCACGCCGGCGCTCACGCCCATCGAGAACCTCGCCGAAGGCATCGCCAACCAGGGGCTCTTCGTCGGGCCCGTGCTGTCGAGCCCGTGGGAGCGCAAGCTCGAGGCCATCCCCCTCACCCTTGCCACCCCCGACGGCGTGTTCGCCACGCGCGACGGCAAGCATCCCGACGGCCATCCGTTCCGGCCGCTCGTGTGGCTCGCCAACCAGCTCGCGAGCATCGGCCGCCCGCTTCGCGAAGGCATGATCGTCACCACCGGCTCGTACTGCGGCATCGTCGAGGCGCCGTTCGGCAAGCCCGTCACCGTGACCTACGGCGACCTGGGCTCGCTCACGGCAACGCTCGAGAGGAAGTGAGCCGCTGGTGTCCCGTCCCGTAAGTACACTCGCAGGTTCGCGGTGGAATTTGCGGGGCAGGGCACTCGGCCCAGCGTGAGCTCCGCGCGCGCGGCAAACGTCGTACGATGAGCCTCGCGGGCCTCGGCGCGGTCACGCTCTGGCACGACGTCGCCGCGGGAGCGCACGACGACTTCCGCGAGTGGCACACGCGCGAGCACATGCCCGAGCACGTCGGCATCCCCGGCTTCCAGCGCGGCAGGCGGTTCGTCGCCATTTCCGGCGCGCCCGAGTTCTTCGTGCTGTACGAGGCGGACACGCCCGGAACGCTCCACGGGCAGGACTACGCCCACCGCGTGGCGGCGCCCAGCGACGCGACGCGACGCGCCCTCGCGACCTTCCGCAACGTCTCGCGCTCGGCGTGCCGCGTCGCGTTCACCTCCGGCGTCGGCAGCGGCGGCGTGATGCTCACCCTGCGCTTCGCCATCGACGAGCCGCGGCGCGACGGCACGCTCGACGCCCTGCGACGGCGCCTGCTTCCCGCCCTCGTGTACCGCAAGGGCATCGGCGGGATCCATCTTTGCATTCCCGACGACGGCTCGAGCCCCGCGCCGGCGATCCCGCCCGAGGTGGCGGCCCCGGAGCCCGCGGTCGCGCGTTGGGCCGCGCTGATCGAGGGCGCATCCGTGCCCGACGTCGACGCCGCGGCGGACGACCTCTCGCCCGCGCTGGCGGCGCACGGCGCCACCGCCGTCGAGCGTGCGGTCTACCGCCTCGAGAACACTCGCCTGCGCACGCCCTGGGCCGCCGGGTGATGCGCGGCGCCTTTCCGTAACTCCCGCAGAAGCCACCCTCATGTCCCTCGTCCCGCCCATCGAGTACGACGACGCGCCGCCCGACGTGCGCGCCGTGTACGACGACATCATGGCCACGCGCCGCGTGCCCTCGGTCAACAATTTCTGGAAAGTGCTCGCGCACGACCCGGCGCACCTCGAGCGGGTGTGGTCGCAAGTCAAGGCGGTGATGGGCGAAGGCGCGCTCGACCCGCTCGTCAAGGAGATGATCTACGTGGCCGTGTCCATCACCAACAACTGCGAGTACTGCATCCACTCGCATGCGGCCGCGGCGCGCGGCAAGGGCATGACGGCCGAGATGTTCAACGAGCTCCTGTCGGTGGTCGCGCTCGCCAACGCGACCAACCGCATCGCCAACGGTTACCGCATCGACGTCGACGAGCGCTTTCGCGATCCGCTCGGCGTCGCCGGCGCGCGGACGACGCCGTGAGCGCCACCGACGCGACGCGACGCGGCGGACCCGACGCCGCGCTCTATCCCGAGATCGAGCCCTACGCGAGCGGCCACCTCGCGCTCGACGCCCTGCACACCATGCGCTGGGAGACGAGCGGCAACCCCGACGGCGTGCCGCTCGTGTTCCTGCACGGCGGCCCCGGCGGCGGGTGCCTGCCGCACCATCGCCGCTTCTACGACCCCGCGTTCTTCCGCATCGTCCTGTTCGACCAGCGCGGCTGCGGCGGATCGACGCCCACGGCCTCGCTCGTCGACAATACGACGGCGCACCTCGTCGCCGACATCGAGCGCCTGCGCGAGAGGCTCGGCGTCGAGCGCTGGGTGGTGTTCGGCGGGTCGTGGGGCTCGACGCTCGCTCTCGCGTACGCGCAGGCGCACCCGGACCGCGTGACGGGCCTCGTGCTGCGCGGCATCTTCCTGGCCGGCGCCAGCGAAATCGACTGGTTCATGCACGGCATGGCGCACGTGTTCCCCGAGGCCGCGCGAGCGTTCGTCAACCACCTGCCGGCGTCAGAGCGCGGCGACCTCCTCGCCGCGTACTATCGCCGCCTCACCGACCCCGATCCTCTCGTGCACCTCGCGGCCGCGCAGGCGTGGGACCGCTACGAAGGCACCTGCTCGACGCTCCTGCCGCAGCCCGAGTCCATGGCCAAGCTCGACGGCGACGCCGCGGCGCTCGCCATCGCGCGCATCGAGGCCCACTACTTCGTCCACAAGGCGTTCCTGGCCGAAGGTGAGCTCCTGGCGGGCATCCCCGCCATCCGACACATCCCCTGCACCATCGTCCAGGGGCGCTACGACATCGTGTGTCCGCCGGTCACCGCCGACAGCCTCGCGCGCGCGTGGCCCGAGGCCGAGTACGTGATCGTGCCCGACGCCGGGCACTCGGTACGCGAGCCGGGCATCACGCGCGAGCTGGTGGCCGCGGTGCGCCGGATGCAGCGACGGCTCTCCTGACCGGGTTACTTGACTTCGTCAACCAATTGGTTGACAGTTGTCGCATGGAGCCCGTCGACCGCGTCGCCGCCGTCCGCGAGTTCAACCGCTTCTACACCCGGCGCATAGGCGTCCTGCAGGAGGGCCTGCTCGACAGCCCGTGGTCGCTCACCGAGGTGCGCGTGCTCTACGAGCTCGCCCATCGCGACGGCGAGACCGCGGGCGTGCTCGCGCAGGACCTGGGCCTCGATCCCGGCTACCTGAGCCGCATCCTGCAGCGATTCGTGCGCGACGGACTCGTCCGCCGCGGCACGGCGCGGGACGACGCCCGCCAGCGGCCCCTCGCGATCACCGCTGAAGGCCGGCGCGCGCTCGCGCCGCTCGAGCGGCGATCGGCGCGCGACGTCGCGGCCATGCTCGCCCCGCTGCCCGAATCGGCGCAGGCGCGCCTCGCCGGCGCCATGGGCGCGATTCGCGCGATCCTCGAGGGCGCCACGCCGTCGCCCTTCGTCTTGCGCACGCACCGCCCGGGGGACATCGGCTGGGTCGTGCAGGCGCACGGCGAGGTCTACGCCCGCGAATACGGATGGGACGAGCGCTTCGAGGCGATGGTCGCGCGCATCGCGGCCGACTTCGTCGACCGGTTCGACGCGCGGCGGGAGCGCTGCTGGATCGCGGAGCGCGACGGCGAGCGCGTGGGCTCGGTGTTCCTCGTGAGCAAGTCGAAGACCGTCGCCAAGCTGCGCATGCTGGTCGTGGACCCGAAGGCGCGCGGCACGGGCCTCGGGCGCACGCTCGTCGCGGAGTGCATCCGCTTCGCGCGCGAGTGCGGCTATCGCCGGATCACGCTGTGGACCCAGAGCAACCTCCTCGCCGCTCGCCGCATCTACGCCGAGGCGGGGTTCACGATCGTGGGAACCGAGGACCACGCGATCTCGGGCGTGGCGCTCGTCGCGGAGACGTGGGAGCTGGCGCTTTGAGGCACCTCACTGCCGAACGGCGGTGACGACGAGGTTCAGGTCGACGCGATCGCCCACGACGGGCCACCAGGCGTCGAGGCCGAAGTCGCGGCGGCCGAGAGTGCCCGACGCCTCGGCGACGCACGCGAGCGCGCAGTCCATGCGCCGCACCGTGAGCGAGACAGGCCGCGTCACGTCGCGCAGCGTGAGCTCGCCGTCGACGCGGGCGAGCCGCGCGCCGTCGAACTCGAAGCGGGTGGACCGGAAGCGCATGAGCGGAAAGCGGTCGGCGTCGAGCATCGCCTCGCCGCGCACGAAACGGTCGCGCGCCCGCCAGCCCGTGGCCACCGACGCCACCGGGATGTCGAGCTCGATCGCGCCCGCGCGGGCGGCGGTGTCGAGGACGAGGTGCCCCGAGACGCCGTCGAAGACCCCGTGCGCACGCAGGATGCCCAGGTGATCGACATCGAACGTGGCGCTCGTGCGCGCCTCGTCGATCCGATAGGCCACGGGCTGCGCGTGCGCGGCGAGCGCGAGCGCGAGCCCCGCGAGCGCGACCGCGATCCCCACGCCGTTACTCGCCGATGGCCTCGACCGGGACGACGATGCGCACCTCGTCGCCGGCCGCGTCGGGGAGGCCGCCCGTCATCCCGAAGTCGGAGCGCCGTATCGACGCCGTGACTTCCGCGGCGCACATCGCGCGCCGCAGAAGCGGATGCGTGCCGCACCGGAACGACGAGATGGAAAGCGGCACCGGGCGCGTGACGCCAAGCAGCGTGAGGCTGCCCTTCGCCGCGACCGGGACGTCGCCCTCGAAGACGATCTCGCGCGAGGAGTAGCGCATGGCGGGATACTTCTCGACGTCGAAGTAATCGGCGCGCTTGAGAATCCCGGTGAGGAGCCGAGAGGAGGTGGTCACGGAGGCCGTGTCGACGACGACCTCGATGCTGCCCGTCCTCGCGGCGCGGTCGATCCGGATCGTTCCCTGCACGTCGGTGAAGAAGCCGCGTTGCAGCGACATGCCCATGTGGCTGATCTCGAACATCGGCGCGCTGTGCGAGCCGTCGAGCGTGTAGGACTCCTCGGCCGCCTCGACGGCGCGCGCGAGCGCGAGCACGAGAGCGAGCGCGACGACGCGCTTCAAGGCCGCACCGGGATGACGATGCGCGCGCGCACGACGACGTCGTCGGCGACCACCGACAGGTCGGACCAGGGCCCGTCGCCGATACCGTACGCGAGGCGCTTCAGCGTGAACTGCGCAAGCGCCATGCTTCCGCCCGACGCCTCCTTGCGGATCTCGACGGGCACGACGACGTCGCGCGAGGCCCCCTTGATCGAGAGCTTGCCCGCGACCTCGTAGCGATCGCCGCCCAGCGAGCGCAGGGACGTCGAGCGGAACGTCGCGACCGGGAAGCGGGACGCGTCGAACCAGTCGGCCTTGCGGAGCTCGGACTCCGATTCGCGGCTCGCGAGGTCGACGCTCGCCAGGTCCACGTCGACGTTGGCATGCGAATGCGCGAGGTCGCCCGGACGGAAGTCGACGTCGGCCGTGAATCGCGCGAACGCGCCTTCCACCGCCACGCCCATCTGCTTCGACACGAAGCGGATCTCGCCGCGCTCGGACGCGCGAGCCTGCGCGGCGCAGGTCGCGAGTAGCGTCGCGACAAGGATCGCCCGGAGCGGCGTCACGGCATCATGCGCGACAGGAGCCCGTCGCGGTCGATCCACTGGTGCTTGAACGCGGCGCCGGCATGCACCGCCACGGCGAGCGCGAGGGTCGCGTTGAGCGCCTGGTGCACGAGGAGGAGCGCGCTTGCCGCGGACTTGTCCTTGCCGACGAGGTTGGGCAGCGGCACGAGGCCCAGGTACGACACGGAGACGCCGGTGGCCGAGCTGTAGAGCCACCCCGAGAGCGGGATCGCGACCATCAGCGCGTAGAGAAGCCCGTGGGATGCGCGAGCGGCGCGGCGCTGCCAAGCCGGCGTCGCGACCGGAAGGGGCGGCGGCGGTCGCAGGGCGCGCACGACGAGGCGCAGCGCCGTGACCAGGAACACCGTGATGCCGATCCACTTGTGCCACGCGTAGTAGCGAAGCTTGGACGGCGAGAACGGCAGGCCCGTCATGTACAGCCCGAGCGAGAAGCCGCCGAGGATGAGCGCTGCGGCCGTCCAGTGCAGCGCGATGGCCGCGCCGGGGTAGCGCTCGCGCGCGTTCGCGACGCCCGATGCGCCCGGGTGCTCCGGCCGCGCCGCTATAATCCGCCCACGTGACAAAGCCGCGATCCTCCTCGATCTTCCCTCCCTGGGCCAACAGCGTCCCGTGGGGCTTTGTTCCCTTCCTGGCGGCGCTCGTCGTGGCGATCGTCGCGCCGCCCGGGGTCCACGCGCAAGCTCTCCCCGAGGCAACCCCGGCTGACAAGCCGCGGCCCAAGATCGGCCTCGTGCTTTCCGGAGGCGGCGCGCGCGGGCTGACGCACATCGGGGTCCTCAAGGTGCTGGACCGCTTGCGGGTTCCCGTCGACTACATCGCGGCCACGTCCATGGGCGCGATCGTGGGCGGTCTGTACGCGAGCGGCATGTCACCCGAGCAGATGCAGCGACACCTGGGCGCCGTGAGCTGGCCCACGCTCCTGTCCGACAGCCCCGAGCGCTCCGACGTGAGCTTCCGGCGCAAGGAGGAGCTCACCGCCTTCCCGCTGGCCTTCGAGATCGGCTACAAGGACGGCGAGTTCCTGTGGTTCAAAGGGGCGCTGTCGGGCAGCAACCTCGAGCTCTTCCTGCACGAGCTCACGCGCAACGTCGACAACGTCTCGAGCTTCGACAAGCTGCCGATCCCCTTCCGCGCGGTGGCCACCAACATGGTGAGCGGCAAGGAGGTGGTGTTCGACTCGGGCAGGCTGTACCAGGCGATGCGCGCGAGCATGTCGGTGCCCGGGATGTTCGCGCCCGTGGAGATCGACGGGCGCATCCTGGGCGACGGCGGGCTCGTCAACAACCTGCCGGTGGACGTCGTGCGCGCGATGGGCGCGGACATCGTGATCGCCGTCAACATCGGCACGCCGCTCATGTCGCGCGACCAGCTCCAGTCCGTCGTGGGCTATGCGTCGCAGATGCTCAACATCCTCACCGAGCAGAACGTGCGCAACCAGCTCGCGCTGCTGAAGCCCACCGACATCCTCATCTCACCGGACTTGGGCAACCTCAACTTCATCGACTTCGCGTCGGGACCCAAGTTCGTCGAGATCGGCGAGAAGGCGGCCGAGAGCGTCAACGCGCAGCTCGTGGCGCTCGGCGTGTCGCCCGAGCGCTACGCCCAATACCAGCACTCACGCGTCGTGAAGCCGGACAAGCTCCCGGAGAAGCTCGACTTCGTCACCGTCGAAGGCACGCACTTCGCCAATCCCGAGGTCCTCGAGGACCAGATGCAGACGAAGGCGGACGAGCCGTTCAAGATGTCGACGCTCGAGTCCGATCTCGCGAGGCTGTACGGCCGCGGCGACTTCGAGCAGATCGACTACCAGATCGCGACGGTCGGTAAGCAGACGGGGCTCATCGTGACCGTCGCCGAGAAATCCTGGGGTCCGAATTTCCTGCGCTTCGGCACGTCGCTGTCGACCGACTTCCAGGGCGAGACGTTCTTCAACCTCCTGCTCCGTCATCGGCGCGTCTGGCTCAACAGCTACGGCGCCGAGTGGACCAACGAGATCGTGCTGGGAAGCACGCGCCGATACGCGACCGAGCTGTACCAGCCGATCCCGCTCGGTTCGGGACTGTTCGCATCCGGCTACGGACTGATCCAGCGCGCGCCCGAGTACATCTTCGAAGGCGAGACGAGGCTTGCCGAGTACGACGTGCTGACCGAGACGGCGGGCCTCGACGTGGGCTACACGTTCGGGACCTCGGGCGAGGTCCGCGCCGGGCTCAAGTGGGTGCACCAGCGCGGCGACCCCGCGGTCGCGGATCCCGCGTTCCCGACGATCAAGACCGACGAGATCGGCGCCCGCGTGCTGCTGCGATGGGACACGCTCGACCAGCCGTACTTCCCGCGCAACGGCCTTCGCGCGACCGCGGAAGTCTTCCTGGGCAACCGGACGACCGAGCTCCCGGGCCTGTACTTCAACGAAAGCGACAACAGCTCGCGGGCCGGCGGCGTCGTCGACGCGGCCGTCGCGGTCACGCCGTCGACGTTCCTCAATTTCCAGGCGCGCGCCGGCGCCATCACGAACTCGAAGCGCGAGAATCCGATCGCCGACTTCAACTTGGGCGGCTTCCTCCAGCTCTCGGGCCTGCGCACGAACCAGATCTCGGGCAACTACATGGGATTCGCGCGAGTGATCGGCTATCACCAGTTCGCTCAGCTCCCCCTCGTCGGCCGCGCGATCTACGTGGGCGGGTCGCTCGAGGCCGGCAACGTCTGGGAGGGCTCGAGCGACATCTCCGTCAAGGGCCTCGTCACCGCCGGCAGCGTGTTCCTGGCCGCCGATACCTGGCTCGGGCCGTTCTACGTGGGCTACGGGCTCGCGAGCGGCGGGCAGCGCAGCTTCTACCTCTACCTTGGCAAGATCTAGCGACCTCCTCGCGCGGAGCGCCGCGGCGGTGTGGCACCCGTGCACGCAGATGAAGGCGCACGAGACGCTGCCCATCGTGCCGCTCGCCCGCGGCGAAGGCGCCTGGCTCGTCGACGTCGACGGCAAGCGCTACCTCGACGCGGTGAGCTCGTGGTGGGTCAACGTCTTCGGCCACGCCAACCCGCGAATCAACGCCGCCGTGCGCGCGCAGCTCGACACCCTGCCGCACGCGATGCTCGCGGGCTTCACGCATGAGCCCGTGGTGGAGCTTTCGGAGCGGCTGGCGGCGCTCGCGCCCGCGGGCCTCGGGCATGCGTTCTACGGCTCGGACGGCGCGTCCGCGACCGAGATCGCGCTCAAGATGAGCTTCCACTACTGGCGCAACCGCGGCCAGCCCGACAAGCGATCGTTCGTGAGCCTCGCGGGGAGCTATCACGGCGAGACGCTCGGCGCGCTCGCGGTCACGGACGTCGCGATCTTCCGCGACGTGTACGCGCCGCTCCTGCGCTCGAACGCGACGCTGCCCATCGACGCCGCCGCGCTCGAGGCCCACCTCGCGCAGCACCACGCGACCACCGCCGCGCTCATCGTCGAGCCGCTCGTCCAGGGCGCGTCGGGCATGACGATGTACGACCCGTCGTTCCTCGCCGCGGCGCGCGAGATCACGACGCGCCACGGCGTGCATCTCATCGCCGACGAGATCATGACGGGCTTCGGTCGCACCGGCACGATGTTCGCGTGGGAACAGGCGGGCGCGCCGTCGCCCGACTTCATGTGCCTGTCGAAGGGCATCACCGGCGGCTACCTGCCGCTGTCGTGCGTGCTCGCCACCGACGACGTGTACCGCGCGTTCTACGACGACGACGTCGCGCGCGGCTTCCTGCACTCGCACTCGTACACGGGCAACGCGCTCGCGTGCGCGGCGGCGCTGTGCGTGCTCGACATCTTCCGCGACGACGACGTGATCGTGCGCAACCGCGAGCGCGCCCTCGACTGGGCGCGGGCGCTCGCGCCCGTGTCGTCGCATCCCGCGACGCGCAGCTTCAGGCAGCGCGGGATGATCCTCGCGTGGGAGGTCGCGAGCGCGCGGCCCGATTTCGCGACGTGGTTCTTCTCGCAGGCGATGGCCGAGGGCATCCTCCTGCGCCCGATCGGGCGCACGGTCTACGTGATGGCGCCGTACGTCGTCACCCGCGACGAGATGGCGATGGTGGGCGATCGCGTCGCCGCGATCCTCGACCGTGCGTAGCTTCGCCGCCGCGCTTTTCCTCGCGTGCGGAGCGGCGCACGCCGTGCTCCCCGGAGGCGTGGCGCGCGCGTTCCACGACGCGGGCATTCCGCTTTCGGCGGTGTCCGTCGTCGTGCGCGAGACGGGCCAGCCGCAGGCGATCTTCTCGCACGACCCGAACCGCCCGATGAATCCCGCGTCGGTGATGAAGATCGTCACCACGTACGCGGCGCTCGATCTCCTGGGGCGCGACTACCGCTGGAAGACCGAGGCCTACCTCGCCGGCAAGATGGACCGGCGCGGCAAGCTCGACGGCAACCTCGTGCTCAAGGGCTACGGCGACCCCAAGATCACGATCGAGCAGTGGCAGGCCTTCATGGGCGACCTTCGCACGCGCGGGCTCGCGGAGGTTCGCGGCGACCTGGTCCTCGATCGCACGTTCTTCTCGCTGCCCGAGCACGACCCCGCGGCGTTCGACCAGGAGCCGCTGCGGCCCTACAACGTGGGACCCGACGCGCTCCTCGTCAACTTCAAGTCCGTGCGCTTCGCGTTCGCCCCGCCCGCCTCGCGCAATGCGCTCGTCGTGCGCGCGGAGCCCGCGCTCGCGGAAGTCGCGCTCGCGGCGCAGCCGGTCCTGGGCAGCGGCGATTGCGGCGACTGGCGCGTCGCCCTCGCGCCCGATTTCGCCGACGAAGGCGCCCGCGCGCGCGTCGCGTTCCCGGGCCGCTACGCGCAGTCGTGCGGCGAGCGCGACTGGTACGTGGCGCTCCTCGATCCTCCTCACTCCGCGCTCGGGATGTTCGAGACGTACTTCCGCGAGAAGGGCGGCCGCTTCGAAGGCGGCGTCGTCGAGGGCCGCCCGCCGCGCGGCGCGACGCCGTTCGCGGTCATGGAGTCGGCGCCGCTCTACGACGTCGTGCGCGACGTCAACAAGTTCTCCAACAACGTGATGGCGCGACAGATCTTCCTCACGCTCGCGACGACGCGCCACAAGCCGCCGGCGACGCCCGCGCTCGCGGCGGACGTCGTGCGCAAGTGGCTCAAGGACCGGCACATCGCCATCCCGGGATTCGTCGTCGAGAACGGATCGGGGCTGTCGCGCAACGAGCGCCTCACCACGGGCGGTATCGCGCAGCTCCTGCAGTCGGCCGACGCGAGTCCCGTGCGAGAGGAATTCTCGAGCTCGCTCGCCGTCGCGGCGATGGACGGCACGGTGCAGAAGCGCTTCCGCGACGGTACCGTGGCGGGCCAGGCGCTGCTCAAGACAGGCTCGCTCGAAGGCGTGCGCGCCATCGCGGGCTACGTGATCGACGCCGACGGGCGCAGGTTCATCGTGGCCGCGATCATCAACCATCCCGCCGCGGCCCGCGGCGGCGAGGCGCTAGACTATCTCGTGCAGTGGGTGTACCAGGAGGCGGGCAGCTACGACGCCGCGCTGCGCAGGTAAGGACTTCAAGGACAAGGAGCACGAAGCATCATGGCAAGAGAGCTTGCATCCGGCATCGTCGCGGCGGGCGTGCAGCCCTTCGACGCGAGCGGCGCCATCGATTGGGACGTCACCTCACGGTACGTGGCGCAGATGGCCGAGGCACGGCCCTCGGCGATCGCGATGAACATGGCGATCAGCGAGGTGAGCTCGCTCGACGTCGCCGAGCAGCTCGAGGTGATGCGCCGCTGCCGGTCGGTGCTCGCGGGCGGCTGCACGCTGCTCTCGGGGCTCAGCGTAACGAGCACCAAAGCCGCGAAGGACCACGCCCGCAGGCTCGTCGATGCCGGCGCGCAGGGCCTCGTGATCTTCCCGCCGCTGCCCGCGTTCATGGGCAGCGTCACGCTCCCCATGATCGAGGACTTCCACGGCGCCGTCGCCGATGCCGTGCAGGTGCCGCTCCTCGCGTTCCAGAACAACGTCGCGGCGTACCCGCGCGGCGCGATCACGGCGCTCTCGAGGATCCCCGGCATCGTCGCCATCAAGGAAGCGTCGTTCAGCGTCGACAACACGCTCGCCAACATCGAGGAAGCCGCCGCCGCGCCGCGGCGCATCGGGGTGCTGACGGGCAGCGACACGTTCATCCTGGAGGCAATGCTCATGGGCTGCGACGGCGCGCTCATCGGCTTCGCCGCCACCGCGACCGCGGCCATCGTCGCCATGCAGGCGCACGCGGCGGCGGGTCGCGCGACGGAGGCCTATGCCCTCTGGAACGCGCTGGGGCCGCTCGCGCGCATCTGCTGGCGCGCGCCGCTTCGCGACTATCGCGTGCGCATGAAGTACGTGCTCATGCGCCAGGGCGTGCTGCCCAACATGCACGTGCGCGCGCCGTTTCCCGCGCTTGCCGAGGCCGACCGGCGCGACATCGATGCCGCGCTCGACAAGCATGGCCTGCGCGATGCGCGCTTCCTGCCCGCCGGGCATGCGAGCGTCCCGCGCGCGGCGATGGCGGAGACCGCGTCGTGACGCGCTGCCTTCGTACGCTCGCGATCGCGCTGTCGCTCGTGGCCGCGCAAGCGCTGGCCCAGGACGCGTATCCAAACAAGCCCATCCGCCTCGTGGTCCCGTACCCGCCGGGCGGCGTGGGCGACGCCGTGGCGCGCATGATCGTGCCGGGGTGGAGCGCCGCGCTCAAGCAGACGATCGTGGTCGACAACCGCGGCGGCGCGGCGAGCAACATCGGCCTCGACCTCGTCGCCAAGGCGGCGCCCGACGGCTACACGATCGGGCTCTTCGACAACGCGCTCGTCGTCAATCCCGCCCTGTACCCGTCGATGCCCTACGACGCGCAGCGCGACCTCGCGCCCATTTCCGTCGTGGCGCGCGGCCCGCTCGTCCTCGTTGCCAACCCCGCGTTCCCCGCCAACACCGTGGCCGAGCTGGTTGCGATGGCCAAGGCCAAGCCCGGCGCGATCAGCTACGCGTCCGCAGGGAGCGGCACGCCGGTGCATCTCGCGATGGAGATGCTCAAGACGTCCGCCGGGATCGACCTCGTGCACGTGCCGTACAAGGGCGCGGGCCCGGCCGTCACCGACGTGCTCGGCGGCCAGGTGCCGATCCTGTTCGCAGTTCCCGGCACGGCGCTGCAGCACGTCAACGCGGGCAAGTTGAAGCCGCTCGCCATCTCGGGCAACGCGCGCCTGACGCAGCTTCCGTCCGTGCCGACTTTCGCGGAGTCCGGCGTCGCGGGCGTCGACGGCACGATCATCATCGGCTTCGTCGTGCCGGCGAAGACGCCGCACGCGATCGTCGACCGGCTCGCGCAGACGCTCGCGGGCGTGCTCGCGTCGCAGGAGGTCGTCGACAAGCTGAACGGCTTCGGCCTGCGCGTGGCCTCCGCCACGCCCGAGCAGTCGGTGAAGATCCTGGCCGACGAGACCGTGCTGTGGGCGAAGGTGGTGAAGAGCTCGGGCGCGAAGGTCGACTGATGTCCGGGTGGGACGCGATCATCGAGTCGAAGATCGCGGAGGCGCAGCGCGCCGGCGCGTTCGACGACCTGCCCGGCGCCGGCAAGCCGCTCGACCTCGAGGAGGATCGCCTCGTGCCCGAGGACGTGCGCATGGCGTACCGCATCCTCAAGAACGCGGGCTACGTCCCCGAGGAGATCCTCGAGCGCCGCGAGGCGGCCGACCTCCGCCGGCTCGTGGCCGCCACCGGCGGCGACTCCCCCGAGCGCCGGCGTGCGCTCGCGAAGCTCACGCTGCTCGAGATGCGCATGGAGGCCCGCGGCCTTCGCGTGCCGCTCGACTACCGGACGAAGGTCGCGGGCAAGCTCGGGCCTTGAAGGCGCGGCACCGTCGTCACGCCCTGCGCCGTCCCCGCGACTATGGCGGGCCTTGCTCCAGCCGGGCTCAGGCCACGCCGGGGATGGGCTGGCTCTCCTTGAAGTGCAGGTAGCCCTTCACGATGCGGTAGATGACCCAGATGTCGACGACGATGAAAATGCCGAACGCGATCGGGATGCCGATCAGGATGAGGCCGAGCGTGATGAGGATCAGGAAGCCGATCATCGTCCAGAAGAGCGACCACCAGAACGTCCGGATGAGCCACGTGAAGTGCGAGGCGACCCACGTGCCTCGCGCGTCGGCGCGCTTCACGTAGCAGACGACCACCCCGATGATGCAGAACAGCGTCAGGAGCGGTGCGGGCGTCGCGAAGCCCGAGCGCAGGAGATCGAGGGCGGCGCCGAAGGCGAACAGCGCGTAAGCCAGCACGCCGGCGCTGACCGGGGTGCCGGAGGAGCCGGAAGACTGCGGAGCCGGGTAATCGGCCATGGCCTTGGGTCTCTGACGGAAGCACGCCGCACGTCGGCGCCCGTCCCCGCAAGATGCGGCCCCGCGAACGCGACGTCAATACCTGGCCGGACGGGAGGCGGAAGCGTGCGACAGGCCGCGCCACGCAGGGTGCCGCCCGCGAAAGAGCGTGGCTATAATGCCTGTCCCGCGTCACGGATGCGGGGTTTCTTGCCGTAGCCGACCCTCCGCCCGACCAAGGACACCGCCATGAGTACCGATAGCGCCCGCGACAAGCTCGTCGATGAATTTTCTTCCGTGCTCTCCGAGGCCGAGTCGCTGCTCGACAAGGCCAGCCGCGAAACCGGCGACCGCGCGCGCGACCTCCGCTCGCAGGTCGAGGCGCGCCTCCTCTCGGCGAAGCTCAAGCTGCAGGAGCTCGAGGGCGAGGCCGTCGATCGCGCCAAGGCCGCTGCCCGCTATACCGACGACTACGTCCACGATCATCCGTGGCAGGCCATCGGCATCGCGGCCGGCGTCGGCCTCGCCGTCGGCCTCCTCATGAATCGCCGCTGATACGCGCATGGCCGACGCGGCGGGCGACGCGCGCGCGAGCGACACCCTCCGGGGAGCGCTGGCCCGCATGGCCGACGCCCTCCTGGGGCTCGTCCGCACGCGCCTCGAGCTCGCCACCCTCGAGTACACCGAGGAGCGCGGCCGCATCGGCCGCCAGCTCGCCCTGCTTCTCGCGGGGCTGGGCTGCCTCCTCTTCGCGCTGCTCTTTGCCGCGATCGCGGTCGTCGCCTACTTCTGGGACACGTATCGCATCACCGCGATCCTGTCCGTAGGCGGGTTCTTCGCGGTCGTCGGCGGCGCGCTGCTGTGGCGCCGCGCGGAGATCGCGAACACGGCGCCCGCGCCTTTCGGCGCCACGCTGGCCGAGCTCGAGAAGGACCGGGCGGCGCTCTCGCGGACGCTCAACGGACCCGCGCAATGACCACGCCCGCCGACCTGGCCGAGCGCAAGGCGCGACTCGTCGCGCAGTCCGACCTCCAGCGCATGCAGGCGATGCTCGCGTGGCACGCCGCGCGCCGCATCGTCGCGCCGCCGGCCCCTGCAGAGCGCAGCGCCACCTCGCGGTCGATCGCGAGCACGCTCATGAGCATCGCGCTGCCGATGCTCGGACCGGGCCGCATGCGCAGCGCGTTGCGCACGATGTCCACCGCCGCCACCGTGCTGCGCGTGTGGCGCGCGTGGCGCGAGCGGTACTGAAGGCACATCCGGGCCTGCGGCCTGCGGCCGGCGAGCACCGCGAGCTTTGTGAGCGTATGTGCGGGACAGGGCTAGAGCCCGATCTCCCGCATCAGGGCGTCGACGCGCGCCTTCACGGCCGCATCCATCGCGATGGGCTTGCCCCACGCGCGCGACGTCTCGCCCGGCCACTTGTTCGTCGCGTCGATGCCCATCTTGCTGCCGAGTCCCGCGACGGGCGACGCGAAGTCGAGGTAGTCGATGGGCGTCGACTCCACCATCAGCGTGTCGCGCGCGGGATCGACGCGCGTGGTGAGCGCCCACACGACCTCCTTCCAGTCGCGGATGTCGACGTCGTCGTCGGTGACGATGATGAGCTTCGTGTACATGAACTGGCGCAGGAAGCTCCAGATGCCGAACATCACCCGCTTGGCGTGTCCCGGGTACTGCTTGCGCATCGACACCACGGCGAGGCGGTACGAGCAGCCCTCCGGCGGCAGGTAGAAGTCGACGATCTCCGGAAACTGCCGCGTGAGGAGCGGCACGAACACCTCGTTGAGCGCGACGCCCAGCACGGCAGGCTCGTCGGGGGGCTTGCCCGTGTACGTCGAGTGATAGATCGGATCGCGGCGCAGCGTGATGCGATCGACGGTGAGGACGGGAAAGCGCTCGACCTCGTTGTAGTAGCCCGTGTGATCGCCGAACGGTCCCTCGAGCGCCGTCTCGTAGCCCGACGGGTCGGCGGGGTCGGGTCGCAGGTGGCCCTCGAGCACGATCTCCGCGGTGGCGGGCACCTGCAGGTCGTGCGTGAGGCACTTCACGAGCTCGGTGCGACTGCCGCGCAGCAGCCCCGCGAACTGGTATTCGGATAGCGTATCGGGCACGGGCGTGACGGCGCCCAGGATCGTCGCGGGATCGGCGCCCAGCGCCACCGCCACCGGGAACGGCATGCCCGGATGTGCAAGCGCGTGATCGCGGAAGTCGAGCGCGCCGCCGCGATGGGCGAGCCATCGCATGATGACTTTGTCGCGCGCGATCACCTGCTGTCGGTAGATGCCGAGATTCTGGCGCGGCTTGCGCGGGCCGCGCGTGACCGTGAGGCCCCACGTGACGAGCGGCGCGGCGTCCCCGGGCCAGCACGTCTGCACGGGCAGGCGCGACAGATCGACGTCGCCGCCTTCCCACACGACGTCCTGCACCGGTCCCGAGCTTCGCACCTTGGGCGCCATGTCGAGGACCTTCATGAACACGGGTCGCGTGTTCTTCCACGCGTCGACGAGGCCCTTGGGCGGCTCGGGCTCCTTCAGGAACGCGAGGAGGCGCCCGATCTCGCGCAGCGCCGCGCGCCAGTCGCCGTCCTCCACGCCCATGCCGCGCGCCACGCGCGCCGGCGTGCCGAAGAGGTTGGCGAGGACGGGAATCGGCCGGCCGTCGGGGCCGCGGGCATCGCCCACCGGATGCTCGAAGAGCAGCGCGGGCCCGCCCGCGCGAAGCACGCGATCGGATATCTCCGTCATCTCGAGCCTCGGGTCGACGGGCACGGCGATGCGCTTCAGCTCGCCGCGCGCCTCGAGCTGAGCCATGAAGTCGCGCAGGTCGCGATAGGCCATGCGCCGATTGTAGCGAACGCGCGGCGCCCGGGCCGCGCCTTACAATCGCGCATGGCGGAGAACGGGTCCCTTGCGTTCCTGCGCGCTCGGCGCGTCGTGTTCGGCATCGTGCTGCTCTCGTTCGTGCTGTCGTTCTTCCACCGCACCGCACCCGCGGCCATCGCGAGCGAGCTCGCGCGGACGTTCGCGATCAACGCCGCCACGCTCGGCACGCTCGCGGCGACCTACTTCTACGTCTACACCGTGCTGCAGATCCCCGTGGGCGTGCTCGCCGATACCGTGGGGCCGCGCAAGCTCTTGGCCGGCGGCTCGCTCGTCGCGGGCGTGGGATCCGTCGCCTTCGCGCTCGCGCCTTCGTGGGAGGTAGCCGCGATGGGACGCACGCTCGTGGGCGTGGGCGTGTCGACCGCGTTCATCGCGATCCTCAAGATCTCGGCGGTGTGGTTCGAGCCGCGGCGCTTCGCGACGCTCAACGGCGTGACGATGTTCGCGGGCAACGCGGGGGCGGTGGCGGCGGGCGCGCCGCTCGCGTGGCTCGTCGCGCAGACGTCGTGGCGCAACGTGTTCATCGGGCTGGGCGTGCTGTCGATCGCGCTCGCCGCCGCCACGTGGTGGCGCGTGCGGGATCGCCCCGAGGACTTGGGCTTCGCGCCGGTGGCGGCACCCGCGGCGCGGTCGAGCGGGTCGTGGCGGCAGGCGCTCCTCGTCGTGCTGCGCAATCGCGCGACGTGGCCCGGGTTCTTCGTCAACGTCGGCATCGGCGGCAGCTACCTCGCGTTCGCCGGGCTGTGGGCGGTGCCTTACCTGGTCGAGGTGTACGGCGTGTCGCGCGTCTCGGCCGCGCAGCACGCGAGCCTCCTGCTGCTCGGCGTCGCATTCGGCGCGCTCGCCCTCGGCTGGCTGTCGGATCGCATCGGCAGCCGTCGCGGGCTCATGCGGGCATCGACCGCGCTCTTCGCGCTGTCGTGGCTGCCCTGGGTCATGCACGTCACGTGGGCCGAGTGGGCGACGCTTGCGTGGTTCTTCGTCATGGGGCTCCTGATCCCGGGATTCACGCTGTCGTGGACCGTCGCGAAGGAAGTGAACCGGCCGGAGCACTCGGGCATGGCGACGTCCGTGGTCAACCTCGGCATTTTCCTCGGCACGGGCATCCTGCAGCCGCTCGTGGGCGCGGCGCTCGATCGCGCCCGCCTCGCCGGCAACGCCTGGCAGGGTTGGGACCACGCACTGTGGATCATGGCGGGCGCCGCGGCGTTCGGCGCGGCGTGCTCGTGGCTCGTGCGCGGCGTGCCCGCGCGCTGACTTCAGGAGGCGGGACGGCTGCGGTCGACGTGACCGAGGTCGCGCTCCGGCGCCACGACGTCGCGCACGCGCTGCTTCAGCTCCGCTATGTCGGGGAAGCGGCCCTCGGCCTTGCGCGACCACACGAGCACGTCACCCGCGCGCACCTCGAACGCGCCGCCGGTGCCGGGCACGAGCGTCATCGCGGCGATCTCGTCCTCGAAGGCCGCGCTCACGAGGGCGCGGATTATACCGCAGCGGTTCGTGTACATCTCCACGTCGGGCGTGTACGGCGACTGCGCCGGCGCGCGCGTGGCGGAGACGCGGCCGCGCAAGCCGCAATCGCCCCGCGCGAGACGGCGCGTCGCCGCCGAGGATCGCCTGCGCGCGTGGGCCGCGCGCAGCGGCGTCTCGCTCGCCATCCTGCGCGCGCCGGGCATCTATTCCGACGCGCGCTTGCCGCTCGATCGCCTCCGGCAGGGCACGCCCGTGCTCGCCGCCGACGTCGACGTGTTCACCAACCACATCCACGCCGACGACCTCGCTCGCGCGGCCGTCGCGGCCATCTTCCACGGCGGGCACAACCGCGCGTACAACGTGACGGACGACGCCGAGATGAAGATGGGCACGTGGTTCGACACGGTCGCCGACGCCTTCCACCTGCCGAGGCCGCCGCGCGTGGGCTGGGAGGAAGCCGAGCAGCGCATCGCGCCGATGCTGCTGTCGTTCATGAGCGAGTCGCGCCGTCTCGACAACCGCCGCGCCAAGCGCGAGCTTCGCCTGCGGCTCGCGCATCCCACGCCGGGACCGATGCTCGAGTCGATCGCGCCTCGCCAGCTTCGCAAGCAGCTTCCCCTCGCGCTGTGAGCGACGCTTCGGCGCCGCGGTCGGCGCTGGCCGCCCGCCTCGACGCGTACGAGCGGCTCGTCCGACTCGACAAGCCGATCGGCATCCTGCTCCTCCTGTGGCCCACGCTCGCGGCGCTGTGGTTCGCGGCGCGCGGCGAGCCCACGTTTCGACTGATCCTCGTGTTCACGCTCGGCACCGTCGTGATGCGCTGCGCGGGCTGCGCGTTCAACGACTGGGCCGATCGCAACTTCGACGGCCACGTCGAGCGCACCGCGAAGCGGCCGCTCGCGACGGGCGAGATCGCGCCGTGGGAGGCGCTCGTCGTGGGCGCGGCGTTCGCGCTCGCGGGGTTCGTGATGACCGTGATCGCCACCAATCGCCTCACGGTCCTGCTCTCGTTCGCGGCGCTCGGCATCGCCATCGCGTACCCGTTCTTCAAGCGATTCTTCGCGTTGCCGCAGGCGTTCCTGGGCGTCGCGTTCTCGTTCGGCATTCCCATGGCATTCGCGGGCGAGCGCGACGCGCTGTCGCCGCTCGCGTGGTGGCTGTTCGGCTTCAACCTCCTGTGGGTGGTGGCGTACGACACGGAGTACGCCATGGTCGATCGCGACGACGATTTGCGGCTCGGCCTGCGCACGTCGGCCATCACCTTCGGCCGCTTCGACGTGCCGGCGGTGGCGCTGTGCTACGTCGCCTACCTGGCGGGGATGTCGTGGATCGGCTATGCGATGCGCATGGGCCCCGCGTACTACGGCGGCCTCGTCGTCGCGGCGGCGCTCGCGGCGTACCACGTTTGGCTCATCCGCACGCGCGAGCGATCGCGCTGCTTCCGCGCCTTCCTCAACAATCACTGGCTGGGATTCGCGGTGTTCGCGGGCGTGGTGGCCGACTTCGCCGTGCGCCAGCACGCGTGGCCCCGCGTGCTGTAGGCTTCGTCCGATGAGAGCGCTCGTCCTCGCCGCCGCACTCGCTGCCATGTCCGCCGCCGCGCTCGCGCTGCCGGCGCCGGAGCGCGTGTCGTTCCCTTCGCTCGACAAGGATGCGAGCGGCAAGCCCGTGGAGATCACCGGGCTTTTCTACCGGCCGGAGACGGGCGCCGCCGCGCCGCTCGTCATCGCGATCCACGGCTGCGGCGGCATGTACAGCGCAAGCCCGTCGAAGCGCGACGAGCTCGCCCTGCGCGGCATCGCGTGGACCGAGAAGCTCCTCTCGGACGGCTACGCCGTGCTGTGGCCCGACAGCTTCAACCCGCGCGGACGCCGCTCGGTGTGCCTCGTCAAGCGTGGCGAGCCGTCGATCCCGCCGTCGACGCGACGGCTCGACATCCTGGGCGCGGTCGCCTACGCCGCGACCCGGCCCGAGGTCGACCGCGCGCGCGTCGCCCTCCTGGGCGGGTCGCACGGCGGCAGCACGACGCTCGCGTCCATCAACGGCAAGGACGCGGACGTCGCCGCCTTCTTCGCGGCACCCGGCGCGCCGCCGCGCCTGCGCGCCGCGGTGGCGTTCTACCCCGGGTGCGGCGTGATCGCGCGCACGGGCGACGCGTGGCTGCCCGCGGTGCCGCTCGAGATCCACATCGGCGCGCTCGACGACTGGTCGGCGCCCTCGTGGTGCGAGAAGCTCGCCGCGTCGGCGCGCGCCCGCGGCGCCGACATGACCCTCACCGTATACCCGGGGGCTTATCACGGGTTCGATGGGCCCGCCGGGAAAGTGACCGTGTGGAAGGACGTGACCACCGGCGTCAATCCCGGCGAAGGCGTCCACGTGGGGCCCGATCCGGCCGCGCGCGCCGCGGCGGAGACGGCCGTGCGCAAGTTCCTTGTCGAGAGGCTCGCACCATGACGCAATCGTTCGAAGGCCGCACCGTGCTCGTCACCGGCGCATCGAAGGGCATCGGCTTCGCGTGCGCGGAGGCCTTCGCGCGCGCGGGCGCCTCGGTGGCCATCGTCTCGCGCAGCCGCGAGAACGTCGACAAGGCGCTCGCGAAGCTCGCGGGACTTCGCGTGAGCGGCATCGCGGCGGACATGCGCGACGCGGCGCAGGCGTCGCGCGCGGTCGACGAGGCGGAAGCCGCCCTGGGCCCGATCGACGTGCTCGTCAACTCCGCGGGCGCGGCGAGGCGCTACGCGCCCGCGGACCTGGATGCGCAGGCCTGGCGCGACGCCCTGGACGCGAAATTCTTTTCCTACATCCATCCTATCGACGTCGTCGTCAAGCGCATGGCGGCGCGCGGCCGCGGCGCGATCGTCAACATCATCGGCATGGGCGGCAAGGTCGCGCAGCCCGTGCACCTGCCGGGCGGCTCGGCGAACGCGGCGCTCATGCTCGCCACGGTCGGCCTTGCCTCCGCGTACGGCGCGTCGGGCGTGCGCATCAACGCCGTCAACCCGGGCGGCACGCTGACCGATCGCGTGCAGGAAGGCCTGGCCGTCGAGTCGCGCATGACCGGCACGCCCACCGCGGAGCTCCTGGCCCGCGCGCAATCGAGGATTCCCCTGCAGCGGCTCGGCACGCCGGAGGAGGTCGCGAAGGTCGTGCTGTTCCTCGCCTCCGACGACGCGAGCTACGTCACGGGCGCGGTGGTGCCCATGGACGGCGGGACGGGCGCGGTGTTCTGACCGTGGCCGGCTCCGCGAAGCATCGCATCGAGATCGCCTATTGCACGCAGTGCCGGTGGCTCCTTCGCGCGGCGTGGATGGCGCAGGAGCTCCTGACGACGTTCGAGGACGAGATCGCCGCGATGACGCTCGTGCCCGGCACCGGC
>JBGAIS010000187.1:0-7188 GCA_044225355.1 Casimicrobiaceae bacterium
AGGAGATCAGCATCCTCAACATCCTCCCGGGCCGCATCGCGAGCGTGAGCGAAGGCGATGGGGAGGGCGCGGCCGTCGACATCGCGATCGCCGTCGGGGCGACCACCCTCCGCGCCCGCATCACGCGGCGGTCGACGCGCGATCTCCACTTGCGCGCCGGCCAGGACGTCTTTGCGCTCGTGAAGGCGGTATCCTTCGATCGCGCGGCGTAGGGAATCGCCGCGGGGAGAAGGTGCGTGCGACCGGTCGTTCGATTCCACATCCGCGAGGGCGGCGATGACGACGAGATCGCCATCGGGCCGGGCAAGGTGGCGCTCCTCGAGGCCATCCGCGACACGGGCTCGATCACGGCGGCGGCCAAGGCGCTCGGGATGTCGTACCGGCGCGCATGGCTCCTCGTCGACGAGACGAACCGCTGCCTCGTGAGCCCTGCCGTGGCCGCGGCGCCGGGCGGCCAGCACGGCGGAGGCGCGGCGCTCACGCCCACCGGGGCCTTGCTCGTGGAGCGCTATCGCGCGCTCGAGCGCGAGACGGCGACCGCGGTCAGGCGAACGTTCCGCTCGATGTTTCGCGCACCCTCGGCGTCCGGCCGCAAGGCGAAGTAACATCGGGGTTGCGGCCGCCCTCGACGGCCGCTTTCCTCCATTTACGCACGAGTCTTTCACCCATGGCCAAGGCCTACTGGATCTCCGTCTACCGCGCGATACACGACCCGGAGGCGCTCGCCGCCTACGCGAAGCTCGCCGGTCCCGCGCTGCAGGCGGCCGGCGCGCGCTTCCTCGCGCGCGGCGTCCCCGCGCATGCGTACGAGAACGGCATCAAGGAGCGGACCGTGCTGATCGAGTTCGACAGCGTCGCGCAGGCCGTGGCCGCGCACGACAGTCCCGCTTACCAGGAGGCGCTGCGCGCGCTCGGCAAAGGCGCCGACCGCGACCTTCGCATCATCGAGGGGTCGTAGCGCGGCGCGCGGCCTCGCGCTCGCGCAGGACCTTGCGCTGGACCTTGCCGGTGGTGGTCATCGGCAATGCGTCCAGGAACTCGATCTCCTTGGGGTACTCGTACGGCGCCAGGAACTTGCGCACGTGCTGCTGGATCTCGTCCTCGAGCGCCTTCGACGGCGCGCTTCCCGCCGCGAGCACCACGAACGCCTTCACGACGTTGCCGCGCGTGTCGTCCGGCACGGGAATGACCGCCGCATTCGCCACCGCGGGGTGGCGCACGATGCAGTTCTCGATCTCCGACGGGCCCACGCGATAGCCCGCGACCTTGAACATGTCGTCCGCGCGCCCCTGGTACCAGAGGTAGCCGTCGCCGTCCATCGTGGCCATGTCGCCGGTGCGGCACCAGTCGCCGATGTATTTGCCGCGCGTCGCGTCGGGGTTGCCGAGGTACTCGAGGAAGAACACGGGATCGCGCGCGCCGTCGGGCGCCACGCGGTTGACGGCGACGTCGCCCGCTTCGCCGCGCGCGACCTCGCGGCCCTCGTCGTCGATCACCGCCACGCGGTGGCCCGGGTACGGGCGCCCCATGGAGCCCGGCTTCGCGGGCCACTGCGCGTTGCAGTTGCCCACGATGTAGTTCATCTCGGTCTGTCCGAACATCTCGTTGATGGTCACGCCGAGCGCTTCCTGCGCCCACGCGAACACGGTGGTGCCGACGGCCTCGCCCGCGCTCATGATGCTGCGCAGGTTGACGTCGAAGCGATCGCGCGGCCGCGGGTACGCCTTCATGATGAGCTTGAGCGCGGTCGGGAACAGGAACGCGTTGCGCACCTGGTACTTCTCCATGAGCTGCAGCGCGCGCTCGGGGTCGAAGCGGCCGCGATAGCCGACGATGGGCTGGCCGAAGTACAGCGTGGGCAGGAGGGCGTCCATGAGGCCGCCGGTCCATGCCCAGTCGGCGGGCGACCAGAACAGGTCGCCGCGCTGCGGGTAGCCGTCGTGCGAGTGCACGAACCCCGGCAGGTTGCCGAGGAGGCAGCGATGCGGCATCAGCGCGCCCTTGGGTGGCCCCGTGGTGCCGCTCGTGTAGACGATGAGCGCGGGATCGTCGGCGCGCGTCTCGACCGCCTGGAAGCGCGGCGACGCGAGCGCGACTTCGCGGTCGTAGTCGAGGACGCCGTCGCCGCTCGCGCCGGCGGCGCCGATGACGTGCTCGAGGCCGCGGACCTTGTCGCGCACCGGCAGGATGTTCGGCAGCGACTGCGGATCGACGATCGCGACGCGCGAGCCCGAGTTGTCGAGGCGGTACTCGAGGGCGTCGGGGCCGAAGAGGAACGACAGCGGCACCGCGATCGCGCCCATCTGGTAGACCGCGAGATGCGCCACCACGGTCTCGCGTCGCTGCGGCAGCACGAGGGCGACGCGATCGCCGCGCCGCACGCCGAGCCCGGCGAGCACGTTGGACATGCGATGGGCCTCGCGCGCGAGGTCGAAGAACGTATGCGCCGACGTGGCGCCGCCCTCGTCCTCCCAATAGAGCGCGAAGCGCGCGCGGTCGTCCGCCCAGCGCGCGCAGCACGCCTGCGCGATGTTGAACCGCTCGGGCACGTCCCAGCGGTGGCTTGCGTGAATCTCCGCGTAGCGGTCGGCGGCCATCGTGCCGCCAAGGTTACTCGTTCGCGGCGGCCGGCGGAACCTCGTCGTTGCCGAGCACGGCGTTGACCGAGGGCATGGGCACCGTGTGATCGGCCGACTCGACGGTGGCCCAGATCCAGTCGGGCTGCTGCTCGAGGAGGCGCCCGAAGCGAATGGGGTTGGCGGCGCGCGCGGTCATGAGCTTCAGGCGCTTCGCGGGCTGGTACTCCGCCGCGGGAACGATGAGCGACTGCACCGCGGCCTCGCCTTCGCGCTTCCTGAGCGCGAGGAAGAGGCCGTGGAACGTGCGGCCGTTCACGGCCGCGGCGACGCCGTCGACCGAGTAGTCGTCGCTGACCTTGCGCTGCTCGACGAGATCGACGCCGGCGATGGTGTTGGCGATGACCTGCAGCCCGATCTCCGCGCGGTCGGACGTCATGCGCTTCATGCGCCGCACGATGCCGAGCGTCCACGCGGATTGCCCGTGCATGCGGATGGCGGCGAGCGTGCCGAGCGTGACCATGTTGGCGACGCTCATCGGCGCGAGCAGCCGGTAGCCCGTCTGGCTCACGTCCTTCACTTCCCACGGGCCGCCCGGCGCCGCGAACTGCGCGAAGCGACGGCGCGTGAGCTCGATGCGCTTGTCGGCCTCGTTGCGCGTGCGGCCGAATACCGCGAGCTCCATCGTGCCGCCGAAGCTCTTGCCGGGCTCGAGCAGCGGCGCGGGCGACTGCTCTTCCTCGCGAAGGTACGCCGAGATCTTGGCGAAGCTCACGATCGCATCCACCGTGCCGGCCGCGGCGGTGCGCTCGCCGCGCCGCGCGAGCAGCTTGAACTCCGGGTCCACCTGCGACGCGAGCTTCGTGAGAGTCCCAGCTGCTCGGTGCGCTTGGGCGTGCGATCCGACAGCGGCTGCCCCTTGATCTTCTGCTCGAGGAGCATCATGACGTTCTGGATGAGCACCGAGTGAAGCGGGCGCTTGTCGAGGAACAGCACGCGTCCCTCGGCGGCGCGGGCGTGCGCCGCCGAAGCCCGTCGCGCGCGCGGGTCCACGTAGAACGAAGGTCACCGTCGAAGGCTCGAGCGATAGGCGCAGCGGCGCGCACCGCTCGTCGAGCTCGCCCGCGACCCGCCGAGGTGGCGCGCGGTCTCGTGACGCCGGCGTTCATGAGCTGCAGCAGGAGCACGCTCAGGTACTCGTGCTCGATGGTGGTGTTGCCGCCGCTGCCCCCGCTGCGCGACAGCGGCGCGCGCTCGATCTGCCGCGAGCAGGCGAGCGTGAAGAGCTGGTGGAGCTCGGCCCACTTGGCGGGAATCCACTGCTCGTAGCGATACAGGCGGATCTTGGCGTCGAGCCCCATGTGGACGATCTGGCGGCACAGGAGCTCGGGGAGCTGCTGCTGCCACTTGGGGCTCTGCGCGTGGTGCGACACCTCGCGCGCGAACGCGTAGTAGGCGACCAGAAAGGCCTGCGTCAGGTCGAACAGCGCCGACCATAGCTGATGCTCGATCTTCGAGCTGCGTGTGGCGTGCTCGATGTACTGGACCGTGAGGTTCTTGCGCAGCGCCGCGCACGCGTGGTCGAGGTGGAACACGGCGTCGAGCCGCGCCGGCGAGCGGCGGGCGTTGGTGTCCGCGATGCGCCCCAGCTCCGTCAGCAGCTCGCCGTGGGCGACGAGCGGGTCGTTGTTGGGAAAGGAGGCGAGCCAGCGCTCGGCCGACTTGGGGTCGGCCAGCGGATCCTTGGGGTTCTTGCGGAATCCGAACATCAGGGACGAGCGTTGAGGACGCGCATGGGCATCGAACATGCAAGAAGCAGACCGTGGTACTCACGGGCGCGTGGATCATGGACCAATCCCACGCGCCTCGCAAGCGCTCCCGCCACCCCTGGCACACATCGTGCATATACGGTTCGTGCAGCACAGAAGGTGGAGTCCCGGCCAGCCCGGGATCTCCTGCGGTGAAGCTGGAGCCCGAGGGCTATACTTGTGGGTTACAGCCTCGAAGATCCGAGCAACGTTTACCGGACAGGACACGCGTCATGGGCATACTCATCAAGGCACCCACCCGCCGCCGCGAGCCGACCCTCGCCCCCGTGGATGTGCAGGAGGCCGGCGGCGATACCCGCGGATCGCTTCACATCCGCGAGGTCGTTCGAATCACCGGGCTGCGCCGCGAGCAGCTCTACATGTGGCAGCGCCGCTACGGCTTTCCCCAGCCGCTGCGCGACGCCTTCGGCGACCGCGTCTATCCCCCCGACCAGGTCGCCCGCCTGAAGCTCATCAAGCAGCTCCTCTCCGAGGGCTGGCGCGCCGGCGCGGTGGTGCCGCTCGCGGACTCGGCGCTGCAGTCGATGCTGGGCCTCGCCGTCGACGAGCCCACGCCCCTGCCGTCG
The DNA here is from genome assembly GCA_044225355.1 of Casimicrobiaceae bacterium. GTDB lineage: Bacteria > Pseudomonadota > Gammaproteobacteria > Burkholderiales > Casimicrobiaceae > VBCG01. The sequence continues at coordinate 4,972 of JBGAIS010000187.1, forward strand.
GAGATCGAGACGGCGGTCAAGCTCCTCGCGCAGCACCGCATCGGCGAGATGCAGAACCACCTGTCCAAGCTTCTCGTGGGCCAGGGGCTGCGCAAGTTCCTCGAGCAGACCCTCATCCCGCTCAACGAGGCGGTCCACGAGCGCGTGGTGCGCGGCGACATGCAGAACTTCCAGGAGCTGCGTTTCGCCGATCTCGCGCAGCGGCTGCTTCGCGACGTGACGCGTCTCGTCCGTCCTACGCGCGACGCGCGGCACATCCTGCTCGCCACGCCGCCCAACGATCCCAATCAGCTCGGGCTCGCGATCCTCGAGCTCCTGCTGTTCACCGAGGGCGTCAACTGCCTCACGCTGGGCGCGGGCGTGCCCGCGCAGGAGATCGCGGGCGCCGCGGATGCGTACAAGGTGGCCCTGGTCGTGCTGCTGTTCGATCGCGGCATCTCGGGAAAGATCGCGGGGCAGGAGATACGCGGCCTGCGTGCCGCGCTTCCGCCCGAGCTCCCCCTCGTGGTCAGCGGGCGCGCCGTCAACCTTCTCGCCAAGCCGATCCCGGACGCGTACACCGCGGCCGACTTCAGCTCCGTCATGACGCGGATGCGCGCGCTGGGCGTCCTGCCGGCGACGCCCATGTCGCTCGTCGGCGCCTTGCCCGACGTTCCCCAGCGGGCGTAGCATCGGCGGGGTGCACCGCCCCTTCCCGCTCCCGTCTCGCTTTCGATTCGCGCCCGGCCGTTCGCGGGCGCGCGTCGTTTCATGACCCGTCGCACGCTGTGGCACTCGCTGGGGCTGGTCGTCGCCCTGGCGATCGCCTGGCTGATCGTCGAGGCCTACCGGCGGCCGGACTTCATGCTCGACATGATGAGCATGATGCTCTGCTAGTACCGTATTCCGCGAGTACCGACGCAGAAGGGGTGGAGTCCACCGCGAACTTGCGAGCGCAATTGCGGGACCGGTCCTAGGCCGGGGCCCGGCTGAGGTGCGATCGCATTCGCCTTGCGGCGACGGCTTCGTCCGCGGGCCGCCTTCTACGGCTCGTCGAGGAAGTCCGAGAGCTTTCGCCGCTGGCGCTTGGTCGGGCGGCCGGAAAAGCGCGGGTTGGCTTCGTAGTCGGCGCGCTTCTGCGCGGCCAGCGCGTCGCGCGCGGCGACGCTGTCCTCGTGCTCGCGGTACAGGAGCGCCGCATCGGCGGCGCCGCCGCGGCGATCGGAGACGGCGGTGACCGTCACCTCCCACGCGAATCCCGCCTTGCGCACCGCGATGACCTCGCCCACTCGAACCGCGTGCGCCGGCTTCACCCGCTCGCCCCCGACCCGCACCTGTCCCGCCTCGACCGCCTGCGACGCGAGCGTGCGCGTCTTGTAGAACCGCGCGGCCCAGAGCCACTTGTCGAGCCGCACCCGCGAAATGGGGTCAGACCCCATTACAGACCTGGCACCATTTTCGTGGAGGGTTCGGGTGCGCCGGCGGCGAAATGGGGTCAGACCCCATTACAGGCCTGGCACCATTATTCGGCGGCACGGGCCGGACGCCTACTTGGGAAGGCGAGCCATCGCGTCGGCGGTGGCGCGAGCCTCGGCGAAGGGCTCCTCGCGAAGCGCGGCGGCGACGCGCTCGCGATCGGCCGGCGTGCGATTCTGCGAGAGCTTGACCTTGCCGACGAGCCGCGCGATCGGCATGCGGAACGCCCAGATGGCGCGGAGCATGGCGCCTCGCTGCGGGTCGGACATCGCGAAGGACCACGGCGACTCGCGCGACGCCTCGTACGTGTCGACCAGCAGGGCAAGCGCGCCCTCGGCGTCCGTGGGCTCGAGCGTCCCGTGCGCGTGCACGACGATGTAGTTCCATGTGGGCACCATCTTCGCGGGCTCGCCGTACCAGGACGGCGACACGTACGCGTGCGGGCCGTGGAAAATGGCGATCGACTCCGCGGCGCCCGCGACCGCCGCGTGCGGATTCGCGCGCGCGAAGTGGCCGACGAGCGCGCCGTGCTCGCTGCCGTCGTCGACGAACACGAGCGGCACGTGCGAGATCATCGGCTCGCTTCCGTGAGGCGTCACGAGCGTCGCGAACGAATACGTGCGCATGACGTCGCGCAGCGCGTCGCGATCGGCGGTGACGAAGTGCGGCGGCACGTACAGGGCCATGGCGCTTCCCCTCGCGAGGATCAGTGGTGCGTGGTCGAGCCGAACACCGCGCGGGCATCCCCGGGTGAGAACGCAT
>JBGAIS010000188.1:0-6305 GCA_044225355.1 Casimicrobiaceae bacterium
AGAAGGTCAAGGAACGCGTGACGGTGCTGGACAGCCCGAACGAGCTCTTCGCCGCGGCGCTCAAGTACCTGGGCTACTCCGCCAACGACACCGACGAGAAGCACTGGAAGGAAGCGGCCGACGTCATCAAGAAGGCAAAGCCCTACTGGGCCGCGTTCAACGCGTCGTCGTACATCAAGGAGCTCACGGTCGGCAACATCTGGCTCGTGCACGGCTACAGCAACGACATCTTCCAGGCCAACGCCGACGCCCAGGCCGCGGGACGCAAGTTCAAGATCCTGCAGGGCATGCCGAAGGAAGGCGCGGTGCTGGCGGTCGACAACATGGTCATCCACAAGGATGCCCCGCGCCCCGACCTGGCGCTCCAGTTCATCAACTTCATGCTCGACGGCAAGAACTCGGCGGAGCTCACGAATCTCATCGGCTCGGGCAACCCGAACATGGACGCCGCGAAGTACATCAAGCCCGAGCTGAAGGCGCTGCCCGCGGTGTTCCCGCCCAAGGACGTGCAGGCGAAGCTCGAGCAGCTGCAGGATCTCACGCCGGCGCAGAGGCGCCTTCTCAATCGGATGTGGACCGAGGTAAAGGCAAGTAAATAAGTTAGATGGGGTCCGAAGGCTAACGCCCGGACCCCATGGAAAAATCTGAACGCTGACAGCCTGAATGCAAGCTGGTCAGGGAGAAATCGCGGGCGGAGCCCGACGATTTCTCGAAGAAAGGCTGGAGGGGCGCGGGAGCTTCGCCCGCGCGGGGTGATCCGCGGCGGGGGCGGCGTGGCATCATGCGTCGATGGAATGGCGCATCGCCCGGCTCTCGCCCGCGCTCGCGGGTGACTATCTCGCGTTCTTCGATCACGAGCGGGGGCCCGCCTTCTCGGACAATCCCGAGTGGGCGACGTGCTACTGCCACTACTACGAGGTGCCGACCGCGCTCGCTTGGCGCGATTTCGACGGGCCGATGAACCATCGCGCGATGCGGGCGCGCATCGAGACGGGGGAGATGGAGGGGTACCTCGCATACGACGGCGACGAGATGGTGGGCTGGATGAACGCGCAGCCCTATCACAAGCTCCGGTACGCATGCCCCCGCATGCGCATTCCCGCGCCCGAGCTTCCGGTGCCGGGCCACGACGCCGCGGCCATCGTGTGCTTCGTGGTGGCGCCCGCGCACCGGCGCCGGGGCGTCTCGCGCGCGCTCCTTGCCGCGGGGCTCGACGATTTCCGCGCGCGCGGCATCAAGGTGGTCGACGCGTTCCCGTGGAACGTCGAGGCGGACGATCGCAAGCCGACGGACTTCTACCACGGGTCGCTTGCGATGTTCGAGGCGACGGGCTTCGCGATCCTCGCGCGGCACGAGAGCCTCACCGTCGTGCGCAAGATGCTCTGAGCGTCGATGCCCGCGGGACGGCATCGCACCCTGCTGCCGCATGCGCTCGCGGCGCTGTACGGCATTGCGATCGTGTTCGCGAGCCTCCAGCCTTTCTCGCCCTGGATCCCCCCGGCGGCGGACACGCCGTTCTGGCCGCTCGCCGCGTGGCCCCTGCGATTCGCGCGCTTCGACGTCATCGTCAACGTGGTCGCGTACGTTCCCCTCGGCATCTTCGTGGCGCTCGGCCCCCGCCGCGCGACGCCGCGCGCACGCACCGCCATCGCGTTCGCGTGCGGCCTCACGCTGTCGTTCGCGATGGAGACGCTGCAGATGTTCCTGCCGCCGCGCGACGCGAGCCTCGTCGACCTCATCGCCAACACCGCAGGCGCGACGCTCGGCGGCCTCGCGGGCGCATCCCTCGTGCGCGCCGATCGCCTCCGCGAGACATTGTCCGCCGCGCGGCACGCGACGTTCGTCCCCGGCAAGGTCGGCGACGTCGGCCTCGCGCTCCTCGTGCTGTGGCTCGTCGCGCAGATGAATCCGGGCATCCCGCTCTTCGCCATCACGTTCGACGCGGGGCTCGCGCTGCAGGGCGCGACGCCGCCCGCGCCCGACACCGCGCTGACCGTCATCGAGGCCGCGGCGTCGGCGTTCCAGCTCCTGGGCGTGTGCCTGTTCGTGACGCTGCTCCTGCGCGACCGCCGGCTGGTGGGCGCGGGCGTCGTGCTCCTGCTCGTCGCGGCGCTCTCCGCCAAGGCCGCGGCGGGGGTCCTCATGCTGAAGCCCGCGCTGTGGGAAAGCTGGATGAAGCCGGGCGTGTCGTTCGGCATGACCGCGGGCCTCCTCGTGTTGCTGGTGGTCGTGTTCCTGCCGCGCCCCGCGCAGATCGCGACCTGCGCGGTGGCGCTCCTGGCCTCGCTCCTTCTGCCGGTGGTCGCGATCGACCTGCCGCCGCCGCGCGCGCCGCTCACGCTCTTCAACTGGCGCTACGGGCACCTCCTCAACTTCAACGGGCTCACGCAGTCCGTGCTGCTCGCGTGGCCCCTCCTGGCGTCGGCGTGGCTCTTCGTGCTGGCCGGGCGTCCGGCGTGGGGCGATCCCGACTGACTTATAATTCCCCGATGACTTACTTCAAGCATCACGTGTTCTTCTGCTGCAACAAGCGCGAGCCGCCCGAGAAGTGCTGCGCGGATGCGGGCGCCGCGGAGATGCAGGCCTACGCGAAGGGCCGCATCAAGGCGCTGGGCCTGAGCGGCAAGGGCCACGTCCGGATCAACAAGGCCGGCTGCCTCGACCGCTGCGAGGAAGGACCGTGCCTCGTGGTCTATCCCGAGGCGGTCTGGTACACGTTCATCGACCGCGACGACATCGACGAGATCATCGACCGTCACATCGTGAAGGGCGAGATCGTCGAGCGGCTCGTCATTTGACGCCGAAGACGACCCGTCGCGCCACGGTCGCCGGCCCCGCAGGCGCGCTCGAGGTCGTCGCCAACGTGCCCGAGGGCGCGCCCGCCGGCATCGCGCTCGTCGCGCATCCGCTGCCCACGCACGGCGGCACGCTCGACAACAAGGTGGTCCAGACGCTCGCGAAGACGTTCTTCGCGCTGGGCTACATCAGCGTCCGCTTCAACTTCCGCGGCGTGGGCACATCGGAAGGCACGTTCGACGCGGGCCCCGGCGAGACCGAGGACGCCATGGCGGTGCTCGAGCACGCGCAAGGCGAGTTCGGACGGGAGCTGCCCGTCGTGCTCGCGGGCTTCTCGTTCGGGACCTTCGTGCAGACGCGCGTCGCGCAGCGCGTCGCCGCGCAGCGCCTGGTGCTCGTCGGCCCCGCCGTGAAGCGCTTCGACGTGGGCCCGGTGCCTGAGGACACCATCGTCATCCAGGGGGAGGAGGACGACATCGTGCCGCTCGCGGACGTCCTCGCGTGGGCGCGACCGCAGGAGCTGCCCGTCATCGTGTTCCCCGGCTGCGGTCACTTCTTCCATGGCCGCCTGACGCAGCTCTCGCGCGTCATCACCGGCATGTGGAAATCGTAGGCAGCGCGGCGCGCCCGAGCGAGCGATGGCCCTCGTCAAGACGCTGCACATCGTGTTCATGGTCTCCTGGTTCGCCGGGCTCTTCTACCTGCCGCGCCTCTTCGTGTATCACAGCCTCGCCACCGACGCCGTCGGCATCGAGCGCTTCAAGGTGATGGAGCGCAGGCTCTATCGCGGCATCATGACGCCCAGCGCGGTGCTCACCGTCGTCTTCGGCCTGTGGCTGTGGCTGGGCTTCGGCGTGAGCGGCGGTTGGCTGCACGCGAAGCTCGCGCTCGTCGCCGTCCTCGTCGCACACCACGTGTGGCTCGGCAAGCTGGCGCGCGACTTCGCCGCCGACCGCAATACGCACGGCGACAGGTTCTATCGCTGGATCAACGAGATTCCCGCGCTGCCCGCGCTCGTGGGCATCGTGTATCTCGTCGTGGCGAAGCCGTTCTAGTGAGATGACCGAGCGTTACTTCGCGCCGTGCCCGCGCGGCCTCGAGCAGGCGCTCGTCGCGGAGCTCGCGGCCCTCGGGGGGCACGCTGTGGCGGCGACCGACGGCGGCGTCGCGTTCGAAGGCGACCTGCCGCTTGCCATGAGGGCGAACCTCGAGTCGCGTCTCGCGAGCCGTATCCTGTGGCGCGTCGGTGGCGGCCCGTATCGCGACGAGCGCACGCTGTACGACCTCGTGAAGGGCGTCGACTGGAAGCGCCTCTTCGCCGCGACGCGAACGCTGCGTGTCGACGTCGCGGCCACGCGCTCGCCGCTGACGAGCCTCGAGTTCGCGACGCTCAAGGTCAAGGACGCCGTGTGCGATCGCTTCCGCGCCGATACGGGCGTGCGCCCGTCCATCGACAAGCGCGCGCCCGACGCCCGCGTGCACGCCTACCTCACGGACCGCGAGGCGACGCTGTACCTCGACACGTCCGGGGAACCGCTCTTCAAGCGAGGCTACCGGCGAGACACCGACGACGCGCCCATGCGCGAGAACCTGGCGGCCGGGCTCGTCGCGCTCACCGGGTGGACGCCCGACGTGCCGTTCCTCGATCCCATGTGCGGCAGCGGCACCCTCGCGATCGAGGCCGCCCTCATCGCCGCCGATCGCGCGCCGGGCTTGTCGCGCACGTTCGGCTTCCAGAAGCTCCTCTGGTACGACGGCCCCTCGTGGCAGCGCATGAAGCAGGTCGCGCGCGATCGCGTCAAGCCCGCGCCCTTCGCGCCTGCGATCTTCGCGAGCGACATCGCGCAGGGTGCGGTGGGCAAGACGCAGTCGAACCTTCGTGCGGCGCAGGTCGACGGATTCGTGCGCGTCGACCAGGGCGACTTCCTCACGCGCGTCGCGCCCGCGCCGAGCGGCATCCTCCTCGCGAACCCTCCTTACGGCGTGCGCCTCGCCGACCTCGATGCCCTCGCGAAGCTTTATCCCGCGATCGGCGACGCGCTCAAGCAGCGCTACGCGGGATGGACCGCGTATTTCTTCACGGGCGACCTTCGCCTGCCCAAGCTCATCCACCTCAAGGTCGCGCGCCGCACGCCGCTCATGAACGGCGCCCTCGACTGCCGGCTCTTCCAATTCCCGATGGTCAGCGGCCGCCCGGCATGACGCGCGATCGCGCGGCCGCCGCTGCGCGATGGCTGTGCTGGATCGCGTGCGCGCTGCTCGTCGCGCTCTACGCGTGCCTCTTCCACCGCTACGCCGTCGACTTTCCCCGCGTCGACGACTTCTCGCAGATCCTCGCGGTCCCTCACTATGCGGCGCTCGAGCCGACGCCCCTCGACCGCGCGCGCTACGTGCTGTCGCTGTCGGTGGAGCACCGCATCGCCACGCTGCGGCTCGCCGCCCTGGCACAGGTCGCGCTCGCGGGGCGCCTCGACTTCGTGGCGCTCATGCTCGCCGGCGCGATCGTGCTCGCATGCGCCGGCGCGCTCGTCGTCTCGCGGGCGCCGCGCGAGCATCGCGCATGGGTCGCGCTGGTGGCGATCGCGCTCGCGATATCGCCCGTCAACTACGAAGCGCAGTTCTGGGCGACCGGCGCGCTCCAGCACTTCGGCGTGATCGGCCTCGCGCTCGTCGCGCTGGGGTGCTTCGATAGCGAGGGGCCGTGGCTGCGCGCGCTCGCGCTGCCGCTCGCGGCCGCGGCCGCGCTCACGTCCGCGAACGGACTGATGGCCTTCCCCGCCGGGGTGATGGTGGCGTGGGCCCGCGGGCGCAAGGGCGACGCGCTTGCCGCGGGCCTCGCGACCGCCGTCGCCTGCGCGCTCTACTTCAAAGGCTACGAGGGCAACGGCACGGCAGCGGGGTTCGCGCTGTCGCATGCGGTGGCGCTCGCGCGCTTCGTGGCCGCCGCGGCGGGATCGATCGCGGTCGAGCCCATCGCGTCGACCATGCTGGGCATCGCGCTCGCCTGCGCGTGGGGATGGCTCGTGATCCGTCGCGGCCGCGTGCCGCCGGTCGTGCTCGGATGGATGGCGTTCCTCGCGATGTCGTACGGGGCGATGGCCGCGGGCCGCGTGGCGCTGGGCGACGAGGCCGCGCTCATCAGCCGCTACCGCGTGTACTCCGCCACCGCCATCGTCGTCACGATCGTGGCGCTCCTGCACGCGTGGCCGCGGCGCGCGCCGCCCTGGCTCGGCGCCATCGCGGTGGCCGCCACCGCCGCGTGGCTCGCCCTCACGTGGAGCGCGTCGATGGTGCTCCTCGTCCGCGCGTCGTTCGCGCAGGAGATCACCCGCGCGACGTACCTCGCCACCGGCCACGGCGTCTACGTGCCGTGGCCGCCGCAGGACTACGGCGACTTCCTCCTCGATCGCGCGAAGTCCGCAGCCTACTTCGTGCCGGCGCCCGCGCGCGACCCATCGTTCCTGGCCGAGCCCTCGGGACGCTTCGACCCGGCGATTTGCATCGGGGCG
>JBGAIS010000189.1:0-6295 GCA_044225355.1 Casimicrobiaceae bacterium
GGGGGCCGGCCTCGTTGTCGTCCACCACGGGCCGCTGACGAGCGGCGCGCGGGCGCCACGCGTCGCCCGCGCCTTGCCAGACGCGCGCGCCCCGTGGCACCCTCTGCCGCTCTTCACGGAGCGAGCGGATGAGCGACGACGAGCGGCACGAGCTGGACGACACCCCCACGGCGGCCGATCGCCGCGAGTTCCTGAAAGCGGGCGCGGCGGCGGCAGGCGCGTCGCTCCTCGCATCGTGCGTCGGCGGCGGCGACGGCGCGCCGCTACCGAACCCCGACGAAGCCGCGGTCGACCCGCTCACACGGTTCGATCACCTCGTCGTGCTGATGTTCGAGAACCGATCGTTCGACAATCTCCTGGGCTACCTTTACCCGGCAGGGTCGGGCTTCAACGGCCTCAACGACGGGTCCTACTCGAATCCCGTGCCGTCCTACATCAACGACGGTCACGCGAGCGTCGCGGTGCGGCAGAGTCCCGGCAGCAACGCCGACATGCAGAACCCCAACCCGGACCCGGGCGAGCCGTTCCCGCATGTCAACACGCAGCTCTACGGTCTCGTCGACCCCGCGACCAATCGCTTCGAGGACTCCGCGCAGATGAAGTCCCCGTTCAACGCGCCGCCTTCCGGCACGGCCGCGGCGATGAACGGATTCGTGCAGGACTACTGCAACACGTTCGTCGCGGCGAACGGCCGCAACCCGACCTTCGACGAATACCGCGTGATCATGGACTCGTTCACGCCGGCGCAGCTTCCGGTGCTGTCGACGCTCGCAAGATCCTTCGCGGTGTACGACGCGTGGTTCTGCGCGGTGCCGTCGCAGACGTACTGCAACCGATCGTTCTTCCACGCGTCCACGTCGTCGGGCTTCCTGCTCAACGCGCCGCATTCGAACTGGTACCTGCAGAATTTCGCGCCCACGCTCTTCAATCGCCTGCAGGACGCCGGGCGGACGTGGCGCATCTACTACGACGTGACGCAGCTCGTGCCCCTCACCGCGCTCATCCACGCGCCGGTCCTCGCGCCGTACTTCCGCTCGAACTTCGCTTCGATGGAGACGTTCTACAAGGACGTCGCCAACGGCACGCTGCCCGACTACGCGTTCGTCGAGCCGCGCATGCTGTTCAACCACAACGACATGCATCCTCCCGGCCCGCTCGACGTCGAGGGCATCGAGGTGCCCGACCCGTCCGACGTGCGCTGCGGCGATCTCCTCCTGCACCAGGTCTACAGCGCCATCCGCGCCAGCAACTCGGCCACGGGATCGAACGCGCGCAACACGATGTTCTTCGTGACGTTCGACGAGCACGGCGGATGCTACGACCATGTCGCGCCGCCTTCCGGCACGTCGCCGCAGAATCCGCAGCCCGAGGGACAGATGGGCTTCTTCTTCGACCGGCTCGGCGTTCGCGTGCCCGCCATCGCCGTCAGCGCGTACACGGCGCCGGGGACCATCGTCACGAAGCCCAACCATCACGCGGCCATCGTGCGCACGGTGAGCAAGAAATTCAAGCTGCCGTTCCTGACGGAGCGCGACCGCAACGCGCCCGACATCGCAGACGCGATCAACACGAGCACGCTGCGCGACCCGGCCACGTGGCCGGTCACGGTGCCGCCGCCGCAGCCGCCGGGATCGGAAGCGATCGACCCGACCCAGCCGCCGCTGGCGAACGTCCCGCTCAACGAGCTCGAGCGCCACATCCTGTCCACGGCCATCGGTTACTTCACCGGCGTGGAGCCCTCGCCGGCCGATCTTCCGAAGACCGTCGGCGCGGCGTACGCGATGCTCCTGCCGCTCGCCCAGAACGTGTTCGGCAAGTGACGTCGACGCGCCGCGTCGCGCGAAGCGGATGAGCGCGATCGTCCTGAGGCCTCGCGGCGTATCGCTCGCGACGCTGCGCGAGCTGTGGTCGGCGCGTGCGTCGTTTGCCGTGGACGCGTCGGCGCGTGCGGATGTGGATGCCGCAGCGCAGACGGTCGCGCGCGTGCTCGCGCACGGCGACACGGTGTACGGCGTCAACACGGGCTTCGGCCTCTTGGCGAGGACGCGTATCGACGACGATCGCCTCGCCGAGCTCCAGCGCGCGCTCGTGCGATCGCACGCGGCGGGCACGGGGGCCTTGCTCGACGACGGCGTCGTCCACCTCGTCATGGCGCTCAAGGCAGCCTCGCTCGCGTGCGGGTACTCCGGCGTGCGCTGGGAGGTGATCGAGGCCATCGAGCGCCTCGCCAACTCGGGCGCGGTCCCCTGCATTCCCGCGCAGGGCTCCGTCGGCGCGTCGGGCGATCTCGCGCCGCTCGCGCACCTCGCGCTCGTGCTCATCGGCGAGGGCCACGCGCGCGTCGACGGACGCATCGTGACGGGTGCGGAGGCACTGTCGTCGTGCGGCCTTCGCGCGGTCGACCTCGCGCCGAAAGAGGGCCTGGCGCTCCTCAACGGCACCCAGGTCTCGACCGCGCTGGCGCTCGCGGGCCTCTTCGCGGCCGAGCGCGCGATGGCCGCGGCGTTCGTCGCGGGCGCGCTCACCGTCGATGCGTGCCTGGGCAGCGACACGCCGTTCGACGCGCGCATCCAGCACGTGCGCAACCATCGCGGCCAGGCCGACGCCGCGGCCGTCTATCGCGACCTCCTGTCCGGCAGCGCGATACGCGCATCGCACGCCGACTGCCACCGCGTGCAGGACCCGTACAGCCTGCGTTGCCAGCCGCAGGTGATGGGCGCGTGCCTCGACCAGATGCGACACGTCGCCTCGGTGCTCGTCGACGAAGCCAACGCGGTGTCCGACAACCCGCTCGTCTTCGCGCAATCGGGCGAGATCCTCTCCGGCGGCAACTTCCACGCCGAGCCCGTCGCCTTCGCCGCGGACGACCTGGCGCTTGCCATCGCGGAGATCGGCGCGCTGTCCGAGCGCCGCACCGCGCTCATGATGGACACGAATCTCTCGGGGCTGCCGCCGTTCCTCGTGCGCGACGGCGGCGTCAATTCCGGGTTCATGATCGCGCAGGTGACCGCCGCGGCGCTCGCCTCCGAGAACAAGTCGCTCGCGCATCCGCGGTCGGTCGATTCGCTTCCCACGTCCGCCAACCAGGAGGACCACGTGAGCATGGCGACCAACGCGGCCCTTCGCCTCCTGCCGATGGCCGGCAACACGTCGGCGATCGTCGCCGTCGAGCTCCTCGCCGCCGCGCAGGGCGTGGAGCTGCGCGCACCGCTCGTGACGTCGCCGGCGCTCGCGCGCGCCGTCGTCCGCGTGCGGTCCGTCGCGGCGTTCTGGGACCGCGATCGCGCGTTCGCGCCCGATCTCGCGGCGGTGCGCGCGCAGGTGGAGGCAGGCGACTACCTGGCGCTGGCCGGGACTACAATCGCCTGACGATCCACCGATCGTCAGCACGAGGAGAATTCCCGCCATGGTCCCCGACGAGTCCCCGAGCGCCAAGGCCGGCACGCCGCCGAGCCGCTTCGCCGATCGCGTGATACGCGCGCCGCGCGGCACCGCGCGCACCGCGAAGAGCTGGCTCACCGAGGCCGCGCTTCGCATGATCATGAACAACCTCGACCCCGAGGTTGCGGAGAATCCCAGGGAGCTCGTGGTGTACGGCGGCATCGGCCGCGCGGCGCGCAACTGGGCGTGCTTCGATGCCATCGTCGAGGCGCTTCGCGCGCTGGGCGATGACGAGTCGCTGCTCGTGCAGTCCGGCAAGCCCGTCGGCGTGTTCAAGACGCACCCCGACGCTCCGCGCGTGCTCATCGCGAACTCGAACCTCGTGCCGCGATGGGCCACGTGGGAGCACTTCAACGAGCTCGACCGCAAGGGCCTCATGATGTTCGGCCAGATGACGGCCGGCTCGTGGATCTACATCGGAAGCCAGGGCATCGTGCAGGGCACGTACGAGACCTTCGCCGAGGCGGGCCGCCAGCACTATGGCGGGGACCTGTCCGACAAGTGGGTGCTGACCGCGGGCCTGGGCGGCATGGGCGGCGCGCAGCCGCTCGCGGCGACGATGGCGGGCGCGTCCATGCTCGCCATCGAGTGCCAGCCCTCGCGCATAGAGATGCGCCTCGCCACCCGCTACCTCGACGCCCGCGCGCGAGACCTCGACCACGCGCTCGCGCTCGTCGCCGAGGCGTGCGCCGCGCGCAAGCCGATCAGCGTGGGATTGCTCGGCAATGCCGCCGAGATCTTCCCGGAGCTCGCGCGCCGCGGCGTGAGTCCCCACATGGTCACCGACCAGACGTCCGCGCACGACCTCGTGCACGGCTACCTGCCCGCAGGATGGACGGTCGATCACTGGCGCGCCGCGCAGGCAAACCCTTCCCAGCACGGCGCGCTCGTGGCCGATGCGAAGCGCTCGATCAAGGCGCACGTCGAGGCGATGCTTCATTTCCATCGCCGCGGCATTCCGACCTTCGACTACGGCAACAACATCCGGCAAGTCGCGCATGACGAAGGCGTGGCGGACGCGTTCGCGTTCCCGGGATTCGTGCCGGCCTACATCCGGCCGTTGTTCTGCGAAGGCAAGGGGCCGTTCCGCTGGGTGGCGCTCTCGGGGAACCCCGAGGATATCCGCGCCACCGATCGCAAGGTCAAGGCGCTCTTCCCCGAGAACGAGCACCTGCATCGCTGGCTCGACATGGCGGGCTCGCGCATCGCCTTCCAGGGCCTGCCTGCGCGCATCTGCTGGCTGGGGCTCGGCGAGCGCGATCGCGCCGGCCTCGCGTTCAACGAGATGGTGCGAAACGGCGAGGTCGAGGCACCCATCGTCATCGGCCGCGACCACCTCGATACCGGGAGCGTCGCGAGCCCCAACCGCGAGACGGAATCCATGCGCGACGGCTCGGACGCGGTCTCCGACTGGCCGCTCCTCAACGCGCTCCTCAACACCGCCGGAGGTGCTACGTGGGTGTCGATCCACCACGGCGGCGGCGTAGGCATGGGGTATTCGCAGCATGCGGGCGTCGTCATCGTGTGCGACGGCACCGAGGCCGCCGACAAGCGCATCGCGCGGGTGCTGTGGAACGACCCCGCCTCAGGCGTGATGCGCCACGCCGACGCGGGCTACCAAGAAGCGATCGCCGTGGCGCGATCGGCCGGCATTCGCATGCCCATGGCGTAGCGCTCGAAGTCTCGCAAAGGAAGTTGCAACGCGGGCGGAGCAAGAGCATCATCCGCACCTCGCGTTCATTCGGTAGCTCGAATACGCGCACCACGGGATACACCGGGGCCGGCACGAACGCAAGCGACTGGGGCAATCAGGGATCCATTTTTTAAGTAACGTCGGGCGTCGCGTCGCGGCATGCGCGCGCCCTCGATAAGGTGCTTTCACATGAGCGAAAAATTCCTCGGAGCTATCGGAGTCGGCGCACTGGCCTTGATGGCGTCCACGCAAGGCCTGGCGCAGGAAGCGATATCGGCATCCGCGATGCAGCAGATCGAGGCCGTGATGACCCTCAAGGCCAACCTGACGCCCGGGCAGAAGAAGCTCGACTCGGCCCTGGCCTACGGCTCCATGGCCAAGCAGGACGACCCACGCGTGAGCGGTTTCCGCGCCGCCATTCCCGCCCTCGCGAACGAGGAACGGGTCGACATCCACGGCACGGTCACGCCTGACCTCCTCGCCGCCATCGCGGCGGCGGGCGGCACGGTGCAGACCACCTCCGCGCAATTCGGCCGCATCATCGCGGTCGTCCCGGTCGCGGCGCTCGAAGGCTTGGCCGCGCGCGCCGACGTGACCTCCATCCGCAAGCCGTCCAAGGCCGTCACCAACGTTGGCAAGGTCACGTCGCAGGGATACATCTCCCACGGCGCGAACGCGGCCGTGGCGGCCGGCTGGACGGGGGCCGGCGTCAAGATCGGCGTTCTCTCCGACAGCGCGCACGCTGCGACCATTTCGGCCTTGATCGCGTCCGGCGACCTGCCGGTCGGCACGGCGGCGCTTCCGGGCCTCGAAGGTCCCGCCGACGGCGAGGACGAAGGCACCGCGATGATGGAGATCATCCATGACATCGCGCCGGGCGCGCAGCTCGTCTTCGCCACCGCGTACGACACGGAGGTCGAATTCGCCAACAACATCCTGGCGCTCGCGGCGGCCGGCTGCAAGGTCATCGTCGACGACGTCTCCTACTTCGCGGAAGGCGCGTTCCAGGACGGCGTCATCGCCAAGGCGGTCAATACCGTGGTCTCCCAAGGCGTGGTGTACCTGTCGTCGGCCGCGAACAGCGGCAGCCTGACGCACGGCACCTCGGGCACGTGGCAGGGCGACTACCTCGACGGCGGCCCGGTGACAGGCCCGATCGCC
>JBGAIS010000003.1:0-29255 GCA_044225355.1 Casimicrobiaceae bacterium
CGTCGGCCAATATGACGCGCTCTCGCACGCAGCAGGGCACGATGCCGTCGCCTCAAGCCACGCCGTCGCCGTCGCCTCCGCCGCAACAACAGCCGCCGACGATGACGCGCCAGCCTACGCAGCCGCAGTCGATGCCGCAGCCGCAGCGGACGCAGCAAGTGCAGCCGCCGCAACCGCAACCTCAGCCGCAGCGCGTGCAGCCGTCGCAGGCGCAACCCCAGCCGCAGCCCTCGCTGATGCGCTCGCAGCCGCAACCCCAGCCCGCGCAGCCGCAGCACGCCACGCCGCAGCCCCAACCGGCGCCGCAGCCGAAGAGCGATGCTCCGTCCCGGAGCCGCCAGGAGGGCGCGTCCGGGCAGGGGCAGGGACAGGGACAAGATCAGGGCGGCGGAGACATGAGGCGGTCGCGGTAGGGCTCAAGGCCCCAACGTCGGAGCACGAACGAAAAGGCCGCGGACTTCGCGGCCTTTTTGTCGACTGCAGGGGGCGTCCTACTTCCCGTCCGCGCGGATCCTCGCGTACGTCCCGGGCGCCGCCTCGATCACCTTGAGCTTGCCGCCCTTGCCGGGAACGCGCGCGGGGATCTCGCGGCCGAGGTAGGGCGTCACCCATTCGCGCCAGTTTGTCCACCACGAGCCCTCGTGCTGGGTCGCGTGGTCGAACCACTCGTCGGCGCGATCGGGCAGCTTGTCGTTGGTCCAGAAGCCGTACTTGTTCGCGGCCGGCGGGTTGACCATGCCCGCGATGTGACCCGAGCCCGAGAGCACGAAGCGATTCTTGCCGCCGAGCACCTGCGTGCCGAGGTAGGTCGTCTTCCAGGGCGCGATGTGGTCCTCGATCGCGGACACGAAGTACGCGGGCGTGGTCACCTTCGACAGGTCGATCTTGGTACCCGCGAGGGTCAGCGCGCCCGGCTTCGACAGCAGGTTGTTCATGTACATGTTGCGAAGGTAGTAGCTGTGCATCGCGGCGGGCATGCGCGTGCTGTCGCAGTTCCAGTGCAGGAGGTCGAACGGGAAAGGGTCGCGCCCCAGCAGGTAATTGTTGATGACGAACGACCAGATGAGGTCGTTTGCGCGCAGCATGTTGAACGTCGACGCCATCTCGCTGCCCTCGAGATAGCCGCGCTCGTTCATCTTGCGCTCGAGCGAGGTGACCTGCTCCTCGTCGATGAACACCTCGAGCTCGCCCGCGGAAGTGAAATCGACGAGCGACGTCATGAACGTGGCGCTCGCGACGCGCTTCTCCTTCTTCGCGGCGAGGTGTCCCAGCGTGGCGGCGAGGAGCGTCCCGCCCAGGCAATAGCCGATCACGTTGGCGTCGGGCTCGCCGGTCGCCTGCTCGATCGCCGACAGCGCGGCGAGCGTGCCTTCCGTCACGTAGTCCTCGAAGTTCTTGTGGGCGAGCTTCTCGTCGGGGTTGACCCAGGAGACGACGAAGACCGTCATCCCTTCGGCTACCGCCCAGCGCATGAAGGAGTTCTTCTCGCGCAGGTCGAGGATGTAGTACTTGTTGATCCAGGGCGGGATGATGAGCAGCGGCCGCTTCCACGTCTTCTTGGTGGACGGCTCGTACTGGATGAGCTGGATCAGCTCGTTCTGGAACACGACCTTGCCGGGCGTGGTGGCGATGTTGACGCCGAGCTCGAACGCCTTCTGGTCGGTCATCGAGATGCGGAGCTGGCCGCCCCCGCGCTCGATGTCGTCCAAGAGGTTGTTGAGGCCCTTGACGAGGTTCTGGCCGCCCGACGAGATGGTCTCGCGGAACACCTCGGGATTGGTCAGCGCGAAGTTCGACGGCGCCAGCGCATCGATGTACTGCCGCGTGAAGAAGTCGACCTTCTTCTTCGTATGCTCGTCGAGGCCGTCCACGCTCGCGACCTGGTCGTGCATCCATCGCGCGGCGATGAGGTAGCTCTGCTTGATGTAGTCGAAGAGGAAGTGCTCCTGCCAGTCCTCGTGCCGGAAGCGCTTGTCGCTGTTGGCGGGCACCGCGACGGGCTGCGCGTTGCCGCCCATGAGGCGCAGCATCGAGCCCTGCCAGAGGTTCATGTAGTCCCACCAGAGGTTCATCTGCGACTCGGCGAGCTTCGCGGGGTTCGCGAGCATCTGCGAGGCGAGCTCCATGAACGCCTTGCCGAGCCCCAGCTCGTCCGTGGGCAGCGCGCTCGCCCCCTTGTTGCGCGAGGCGAAGTCGCCCATCACCTTCGCGCTCTTCTCGGCCGCGGCCGCGAGCGACTGGGCGAGTGCCACGGGATCGATCTTGGCCTTCTGTGCGTCGGAGGCAGGGGTGGACATGGGCTTTCGGGCTCCTCTGTTTCTCGTTGTGGGGCTACACGGCGAAGCGGTACGCGTCGGCGGCGCGAAGGCGCTGGATGCGCCCTTGCCGCCACAGGTAATTGAGGTGGGCGATCGCCTCGCCCATAGCGAAGAAGCGCTGCTGCAGGTCGAGCGGGCGACGGAAGAGGACCGGCACGACGTCCGCCGCGGACACCGGCGCGCTCGCGGCCGCGATGGCGTCCTGGAGCTCGGCCAGGCGCGCGTCGTGGTGCTCGCGGAGCTGCGCCACCCGCATGGGGATGCCGCGGAAGGGGAGCCCGTGCGACGGCAGGACGAGCGACGACGACGGCAGCGCCTCGAACGCCGAGATCGACTGCAGGAAGCGCGCGAGCGGATCGCCGTCCGGATCGGAAGGCCACACCGAGACGTTGGTGCTGATGCGCGGCAGGAGCATGTCACCCGAGATCAGCACGCGATCGGCCGCGTTGAACAGCGAGGCGTGCTCCGAGGAATGTCCGAAGCCCAGGATGACCCGCCACTCGCGTCCGGCCGTGTGGACCGCGTCGCCGCCCAGGAGGCGGTCGAAGGACGACGGCGCTTCCGGCACGCCGCGGCGGTAGAGGTTGCCGCGGCCCTCGAGCGCGCGAACGTCGTCCTCGGCGAGCCCGTGCAGGCGGAAGAGCTCGCACGTGTCGGCAGGGCCGTGCGCGGCGCGCTCGTCGATGATCGCGTGCGCGGCCATGAACTCGCCGTGGGTCATCGTCACGCGGCAGTCGAAGCGCTGCGCGATCCACGCGGCGTTGCCGAGGTGGTCGGGGTGGCAGTGCGTGGCCACGACGCGGGTGACGGGGCGGCCGCCGAGGGTGACGGCGAAGTGCCGCTCCCAGAGCTCGCGCGTCTGGGCGTTCGCGTAGCCCGTGTCGACGAGCGTGTAGCCGTCGCCGTCCTCGACGAGCCAGAGGTTGATGTGGTCCAGCGCGAACGGCAGCGGCATGCGCAGCCACAGGACGCCGGGGGCGATCTCGATCGTCTCGCCGGGAGGCGGAGGCGCTGCGACGGGATAATCGAGAACGGGGGCGGAAGCGGACATGAGCAAGGGTCTCGAGGGGTCCTCGAGGGCCCCGTACTTCGGTATGGTATCGTGGACCGGCGACCGCTTCCGGCGGCCATGCTACGAACCTTCCGCACGACACGCATGACCGCGGTCACGTCCAAGCGCAACGCCCCGGCGACGGGCGATCCCACGTACTCGATCTCGGACCTCGCGCACGAGTTCGCGCTGACCACGCGCGCGATCCGCTTCTACGAGGACGAGGGCATGCTCGCGCCCGAGCGCCGCGGCCGGGCGCGGGTCTATCGCGAGCGCGAGCGGGTGCGCATCAAGCTCATCCTCCGAGGCAAGCGCCTGGGCTTCTCGCTCCAGGAAATCCGCGAGCTCCTCGACCTGTACGAAGTGGCGCGCAACGAGCGGGCGCAGCTCGCGAAGTTCATCGGCATGCTGGGCGAGCAGCGCGCGCGCCTCCTCCAGCAGAAGGAGGACATCGACGCGGTGCTGGCGGAGATCGACGGCGTCGAGCGCGATTGCCGGCGCAGGCTGAAGGAGGAGGCGCGCGAAGGGCTTGCCGCCGAAGCGCGCAGGCCCAAGGTAGATTGACGTTTACGTAAACGTAAGGTATGATACCCGACCGCCCGCGAGCCTCGCCTGTGGCATCTCTCCCATGGCAAATGCACCCAGCCCGGCGACGCTCGCATCTGCCCGACGCACGGAGCCTCATGCCATGACCGCCGCCTTCACGCCCTCGGTCGCGGGGTACGCCGACCGCGTGCGCGAGAGCTTCTCGCGGCAGGGCGCGATGCGCCTCATCGGCGCTCGGGTCGAGGACGTGACGCCCGGCTATTGCGCGCTGACCCTCGTGCCGCGCGCCGACCTCACGCAGCAGCACGGCTACGTCCATGCGGGTATCGTGAGCACGATCGTCGACAGCGCGGGCGGCTACGCGGGCTTCACGCTGTTCCCCGAGGACGCGTCGGTGCTCACGGTGGAGTTCAAGCTCAACCTGCTGGCGCCGGCCGAGGGCGACAGGCTCGTCGCGGAGGGATTCGTGGTGAAGCCGGGACGCACGCTCACGATCACGCGCGGCGAGGTTCACGCCGAGCGCGACGGCAAGCGCACGCTCGTCGCGCTCATGCAGCAGACGCTCATGGTCATGAAAGGCAAGGCGGACGCATAAGGAGGCGCGATGCCCGATTTCCCTTCGTTGTCGTTCAACCACGGCGAGACCATCGATCTCCTGCGAAAGACGGTGCAGCAGTTCGCGGCCGACGAGATCGCGCCGCGCGCCGAGGCGATCGACCGCAGCAACGCCTTTCCGCCCGACCTGTGGCGCAAGATGGGCGACCTGGGGCTCCTCGGCGTCACGGTCGAGGAGGAGTACGGCGGCACCCGCATGGGCTACCTCGCGCACGTCGTCGCGATGGAGGAGATCTCGCGCGCGTCCGCGTCGGTGGGGCTGTCGTACGGCGCGCACTCGAACCTGTGCGTGAACCAGATCCGCCGCAACGGCAGCGACGCGCAGAAGCGCAAGTACCTTCCGCGGCTCATCAGCGGCGAGCACGTGGGCGCGCTCGCGATGAGCGAGCCCGGAGCCGGCTCCGACGTGGTGTCGATGCGCCTGCGCGCCGACCGCAAGGGCGATCGCTACGTCCTGAACGGCAACAAGATGTGGATCACCAACGGCCCCGACGCTGACACGCTCGTCGTCTACGCCAAGACCGACCCGAGCGCGGGTCCGAAGGGCATCACCGCGTTCCTGGTCGAGAAGGGCATGAAGGGCTTCTCGACGGCGCAGAAGCTCGACAAGCTCGGCATGCGCGGGTCGAACACCTGCGAGCTCGTCTTCGTCGACTGCGAGGTCCCCGCCGAGAACGTCCTCGGCGCCGAGGGCGGTGGCGTGCGCGTGCTCATGAGCGGCCTCGACTACGAACGCGCGGTGCTCGCCGCGGGGCCGCTCGGCATCATGGCGGCGTGCATGGACGTGGTGCTGCCGTACGTGCACGATCGCTCCCAGTTCGGCCAGCCGATCGGCGAGTTCCAGCTCATGCAGGGCAAGGTCGCAGACATGTACTCGACGATGATGGCGTGCAAGGCATACGTCTACGCCGTCGCGCAGGCATGCGATCGCGGCGAGACGACGCGCAAGGACGCGGCGGGCGCCATCCTCTACGCCGCGGAGAAGGCGACGTGGATGGCGGGCGAGGCCATCCAGGCGCTCGGCGGCAACGGCTACATCAACGAGTTCCCGACGGGGCGCCTGTGGCGCGACGCGAAGCTGTACGAGATCGGCGCGGGCACGAGCGAGATCCGGCGCATGCTGATCGGCCGCGAGCTCTTCAACGAGACGAAGTGACGCGCCCGCATGGCGGCGCAGCGTCGGGTCCAACGAAATCGACAACGGCAAGGAATGACGGCAATGGATAACGATCCCGTCGTGATCGTCGGCGCGGCGCGCACGCCGATGGGCGGCCTGCAGGGCGACTTCGCGTCGCTCGCGGCCAGCGACCTGGGCGCGGTGGCCATCAAGGCGGCGGTCGAGCGCGCGGGACTCTCGCCCGAGGATGTCGACAAGGTGATCATGGGCTGCGTGCTGCCCGCCGGGCAGGGCCAGGCGCCGGCGCGCCAGGCGGCGCTCAAGGCGGGGCTGCCGATGTCGGTCGGATGCACCACCGTGAACAAGATGTGCGGATCGGCGATGGAGGCGACCATGCTCGCGCACGATGCGCTCCTCGCGGGGTCGGCCGACGTCGTCGTCGCCGGCGGCATGGAGAGCATGAGCAACGCGCCGTACCTGCTTCCCAAGGCGCGCACCGGCTACCGGATGGGCCACCAGCAGGTCCTCGACCACATGTTCCTCGATGGCCTCGAGGACGCCTACGACAAGGGCCGCCTCATGGGCACGTTCGCGGAGGACTGCGCGGGCAAGTACGCGTTCACGCGCGAGGAGCAGGACGCTTTCGCGACGGCGTCGCTGTCGCGAGCGCTCGCGGCCAACGAGGACGGCACGTTCGCATGGGAGATCGCACCGGTCACGGTCGCGGGGAAGAAGGGCGACGTGGTCGTCGACAAGGACGAGCAGCCCGCGAAGGCGGTCCCGGCCAAGATTCCCACGCTGAAGCCCGCGTTCCGCAAGGACGGCACCGTCACCGCGGCCAACTCGAGCTCCATCTCCGACGGCGCCGCCGCGCTGGTGCTGATGCGCCGCTCGCAGGCGGAGAAGCGCGGCCTCGAGCCGCTCGCCGTGATCACGGGCCACGCGACCCACGCGCAGGAGCCCGCGTGGTTCTCCACCGCTCCGGTGGGCGCCATCGAGAAGCTGTACCGCAAGACGGGCTGGTCGAGCCGCGACGTCGACCTCTTCGAGATCAACGAGGCGTTCGCCGTGGTCACGATGGCCGCGATGAAGGAGCATGGCCTCGATCACGCCAAGGTGAACGTGCACGGCGGCGCGTGCGCGCTCGGCCACCCGATCGGCGCGTCGGGCGCGCGCATCATCGTCACGCTGCTGGGCGCGTTGCGCAAGACCGGGGGCAAGCGCGGCGTCGCGTCGCTGTGCATCGGCGGCGGTGAAGCCACGGCGCTCGGACTGGAGCTCGTGTGATCGCGCTCTCCACCTGGCTGCTGTTCGTCCTCGCGGTCCTTGCGCTCGTGGCCACGCCCGGGCCCAACGTCCTTTACCTCGTGTCGCGCACGCTCGCGCAAGGCCGCGCCGCGGGCTTCGTCTCGCTGGCCGGCACGTCGAGCGGATTCCTCCTGCACGCGCTGGCCGCGGCATTCGGCCTGTCGGCGCTGCTGGCCGCCGTGCCGGTCGCTTACGACACGATCCGCATCGCGGGCGCCCTGTACCTCGCGTGGCTCGCGTGGACGACGTGGCGATCGCCCGACGCGGTGGCGACGTCCGGCACGCCCGTGCGCGCCTCGGCCTTCAAGCTCTACCGCGACGGCCTCGTGACGTCGATCCTCAATCCGAAGGTCGCGATGTTCCAGCTCGCGCTGTTCCCGCAATTCGTCGATCCCGCGCACGGAAGCGTGCTCGCGCAAAGCCTGGTCCTCGCCGCGACGCAGGTCGTCATCAACATCGCCGGCGACTCGGTCTTCGTCGTGGGCGCGGTGGGCGTGCGCCGCTGGTTCTCGACGCGTCCGGGATGGAGCGCGTGGTCGCGACGCATCCTCGCGAGCGTGTTCGCGGCGCTCGCGGCGCGGCTCGCGTGGGACGACCGGCGTTGACCGCGCCCGCGCCGGCGTCGGTCTACGTCAAGCTCACGCTCATGGCGCTGTGCTGGGGCGGCGCCTTCGTCGGCGGGCGCATCGCCACGCAAGAGATGACGGCGGTGCAGGCGGCGACCTGGCGCTACGGCATCGCCGTCGCGGCGCTGCTCGTCTATGCCCGGCTCGTCGAAGGGGGCCTCGCCCGGCCGACGCCGCGCCAGTGGGTGGGCGTCGTCCTGCTGGGCTTCACCGGCGTGTTCGTGTTCAACCTGTGCTTCATGTACGCGCTCGGCCGCATGCCCGCATCGAGAGCGTCGCTCATCATGGCGCTCAATCCCGCGATGACGCTCATCGCCACGGCGCTGTTCCTGCGCGAGCCGCTGACGCGCAACAAGGTCATCGGCATTGCCGTCGCGCTGGTCGGCGTCGCGATCGTCCTCGGGCACGGCAACCCGCTGCATCTCGTGAGCGGCGGCATCGGCATCGCCGAGATCGTGATGTTCGGCTGTCCGCTGTCGTGGGCCGCCAACACGCTGGTGGCGCGCACCATGCTGCCGACGATGTCGCCCGTCGCATCCACGTCGTGGTCCGCGATCACCGGCACCGCGATGCTGGCCACCGCCGCGGTCGTTGCCGGGCCGGTGCTGCCGGAAGGGGCCTCGTGGCGCGCGTGGGGCGCGATCGTCTTCATCGCGATATTCGGAACCGCGATCGGGCTCGCGCTCTTCTACGACGGCGTGCGCCGCATCGGCCCCTCGCGCACGTCGGTGTTCATCAATCTCGTGCCGGTTTTCGCGGTCACGCTGGGCGTGCTGCTGCTCGGCGAGCCGCTCGAGATCTCGATGCTGGTCGGTGGAGGGCTCGTGATCGGCGGCATATTCCTCCTCAATCGTCCCGAGGCGCGGCGCGGAGCGGCGAGCCATGCGACTTAGCGAAGAGCAGGTGCTCGTCCGCGACACGATGCGCGCGTTCGCGCAGGCGGAGCTCGCGCCGAACGCGGCGCGATGGGACCGCGAGTCGCATTTCCCGCGCGAGGCGCTGCGCGCGCTGGGCGCGCTGGGCGCGATGGGCATGGTCGTCCCCGAGGCCTTCGGCGGCGCCGCGATGGACTACCTTTCGCTCGCGCTCACGCT
This sequence comes from Casimicrobiaceae bacterium, assembly GCA_044225355.1. GTDB lineage: Bacteria > Pseudomonadota > Gammaproteobacteria > Burkholderiales > Casimicrobiaceae > VBCG01. The sequence goes on from JBGAIS010000003.1 coordinate 8,676, forward strand.
CGAGGAGATCGCCGCCGGCGACGGCGCGACGTCGACCATCGTGAGCGTGCAGAACTCCGTGGTGTGCGGGCCGATCCTCGCGTTCGGCAACGATGCGCAGAAGGCTTCGCACCTCACGCCGCTCGCGCGTGGCGAGAAGCTCGGCTGCTTCTGCCTCACCGAGCCGCACGTGGGCTCCGACGCCGGCGCCATCACGACGCGCGCCGAGCGCCGCGGCGATCGCTTCGTCATCAACGGCGTGAAGCAGTTCATCACGACGGGCAAGCACGCGGACGTCGCCATCGTGTTCGCGGTGACGGACAAGTCGGCCGGGAAGAAGGGCATCTCCGCCTTCGTCGTCGATACCTCCACGCCGGGCTACACGGTCGCGCGCGTGGAGGACAAGCTCGGCCAGCACGCCTCGGACACCGCGCAGATCGTCTTCGACAATTGCGAAGTGCCGGCGACGAGCCTCCTCGGCGCCGAGGGCAACGGCTACCGGATCGCGCTCGCCAACCTCGAGGCGGGGCGCATCGGCATCGCCGCGCAGGCCGTCGGCATGGCGCGCGCCGCGATGGAAGCCGCGCTGGCGTACGCCCGCGAGCGCACGGCGTTCGGCAAGCCGATCGCTGAGCACCAGGCGGTCAATTTCCGCCTGGCGGACATGGCGGTCGAGATCGAGGCCGCGCGGCAACTCGTGTGGCACGCCGCTTCGCTTCGCGACGCGGGCGAGCCCTGCCTCAAGGAAGCGTCGATGGCCAAGCTCTTCGCCTCCGAGATGGCCGAGCGCGTGTGCTCGGCCGCCCTGCAGGTGCACGGCGGCTACGGGTACGTGTCCGATTTTCCCGTCGAGCGCATCTACCGCGACGTGCGCGTGTGCCAGATCTACGAGGGAACGAGCGACATCCAGCGGCTCGTCATCGGCCGCGCACTGGTGGGATAGGAACCATGGCTGCCCCCATCGATTTCTACTTCGATTTCTCCTCGCCCTATGGCTATCTCGCCGCCGAGAGGATCGAGGCGCTCGCCGAGCGCCTGACCGCACGGTCGACTGGCACCCGATGCTCCTCGGCGTCGTGTTCAAGCAGACCGGCGCCGCGCCGCTGACGGAGGTGCCCGTCAAGGGGCCGTACTCGAAGCGCGACGCGCGGAGCGCGCGCTTCCACGGCGTCGAGTTCGCCATGCCGGCGGTGTTCCCCATTCCGGCGCAGGCGCCGTCGCGCGTGATGCTGTGGGCGAAGGCGAAAGACCCGGCGACAGGCGTACGCGTCGCGCGGGCGCTGTACCGCGCGTTCTTCGTCGAGGGCCGCGACATCTCGAAGCCCGAGGTCGCCGCGCAAGTCGCGGGCGAGGTGGGGCTCGACGCCGCGGCGGCGCGCGCGGCGGTCGACGATACCGCGATCAAGGATGCGCTGAAGCGCGAGGTGGAGTCCGCCATCGCGGCGGGAGTCTTCGGCTCGCCCTTCATCGTCGTCGACGGCGAGCCCTTCTGGGGCGCCGACCGGTTCGACCAGATCGAGCGCTGGCTTGCCACGGGCGGTTTCTAATGAGCGAATACACCCTGCATTGCTTCGCCCAGTCGGGCAACGCCTACAAGGCGGCGCTCGCGCTCGAGCTCGCCGGCGCCGACTGGACGCCGCGATTCGTCGACTACTTCGGCGGCGAGACGCACACGCCCGCGTACCGCGCGATGAACGTCATGGGCGAGGTGCCCGTGCTCGAGCATCGCGGCCGCCAGCTTTCGCAGTCGGGCGTGATCCTCGATTACCTCGCGCAGTCGCTCGGGCGCTTCGGGCCCCGCGACGAGGACGAGCGCCGCGACATCCTCCGCTGGACGCTCTTCGACAACCACAAGCTCACGAGCTACACCGCCACCTATCGCTACCTGCGCGCGCTCGCCAAGGACCCGAACCGCGACGTGATGGCGGAATTCGGCAAGCGCGCGCAAGCCGCGTGGGGCGTCCTCGACGCGCACCTCGCGGGACGCGAGTACGCCGTGGGCGACCGTCTCACCATCGCCGACCTCTCGATGTGCGGCTACCTCTTCTTCGACGACGAGCTCGGCGTGGACTGGGCGTCGTCGCACCCGAGGATCGCCGCGTGGCTCGCGCGCATCCGCAGCGAGCCGCGGTGGCGGCACCCGTACGATCTCATGCCGGGGCATCCGCGCCCCGCGGCTTGAAGGAAGCGATCCATCGTGCCCCCGAAGAAGGCCAGGAAGCCCGCGACGATCGAGGTGACGAAGCGCAACGCCGTCGGCATCGTCGCGCTCGACCGCCCCGAGGTCCACAACGCGTTCAACGAGGTGCTGATCGCGGAGCTCACGCAGGCGCTGGGCGCGCTGGGCGAGGATCCTTCCGTCCGCCTCGTGACCCTCACCGGCAACGGCCCCCGCTTCTGCGCGGGCCCGGACCTCAACTGGATCAAGACGATGGCGGGCTACGGCCGGGAGGAGAACCGGGCCGATGCCCGCGCGCTCGCGCTCATGCTGCGCACGCTGAACGACCTCCCCAAGCCCACGGTCGCGCGCATCCACGGCGCGGCCTACGGCGGAGGCGTCGGCCTCGCGGCGTGCTGCGACATCGCCGTGGCGGCGATCGAGGCCACGTTCGCGCTGAGCGAGAGCCGCCTGGGGCTCGTCCCCGCCACGATCTCGCCGTACGTCGTCGAGGCCATGGGCGCGCACCAGGCGCGGCGCTTCTTCCTCACCGGCGAGCGCTTCGACGCTGCCGAGGCCTACCGCCTCGGGCTCGTGCACGACCTCGTGCCGGTCTCGCAGCTCGACGATCGCGTCAACGAGATGCTGGGCCCGCTGCTCCTCGCGGGCCCCGACGCGCAGCGCGAGTGCAAGTCGCTGATCCGGGCCGTGGCCAATCGCCCGGCCGACGACGCCGTGGTCGCCTATACGGTCGAGAGCATCGCGCGGGTGCGCGCGTCGCCCGAAGGCAAGGAGGGCGTGGCCGCGTTCCTCGGCAAGCGGTCCGCGTCGTGGATACCCGCGGAGCTTCGCAGGAAAGGCTGACGATGGACACGTGGCAGCTCGTCGCGCTGGCCGCGACGGTCGGATGGGCGAGCGGGCTTCGCTTGTACGCGGTGCTGTTCATCCTGGGCGGGCTCGGCTACGTCCACTGGATCGACCTGCCGCCGGGACTCGCGGTGCTGTCGCATCCGCTCGTGCTCGCGGCGTCGGGATTCATGTGCTTCGTCGAGTTCTTCGCCGACAAGATCCCGGGTGTCGATTCGGCGTGGGACTTCGTTCAGACGTTCATCCGTATTCCCGCGGGCGCGGCGCTGGCCGCGAGCGTCTTCGGCGAATCGTCCGGCGCGACGATGATCGCCGCCGCCATCGTGGGCGGAACGCTCGCCGCGGGCAGCCATCTCGCGAAGACCGGCGGCCGCGCCGTCATCAACACGTCGCCCGAGCCCTTCTCCAACTGGGCCGCGTCGTTCGGCGAGGAGCTCGCCGTGGGCACGGTGCTCTGGCTCGCGTTCGCGCATCCCATCGTCGCGTTGTGCGTCCTCGCGGTGCTCGTCGCGTTCACGATCTGGCTCATCCCGAAGGTGTGGCGCATGCTGCGCGGCGTCGCGCGCCGGATCGCGTCGTGGTTCGACGGGTCGCATCGCGCGTCGCATTGAGGCCTCGATGCGGATCGCGCTGTCGCTGCCGGCGAAGGACGCCTCGCCCTGGATGGAGCTCTTCGCGCAAGCCCTGCCGGAGGCGACGCTCGACCGCCACGAGCCCGACCGCGACGCGGACCCTCGCGCATCGCGCGCCGACTACGCCGTCGCCGCGTATCCCAGCCGCACGTTCTTCGTCGAGCAGCCCTCGCCGCGCGCCGTGTTCACCGTCAGCGCGGGCGTGGGCCACGTGCTCGCGATGCCGCGCCTGCCGGACGGCGCCCCGGTGATCCGCGTGGAGGACGCGGGCATGGTCTCGCAGATGGTTCGCTACGCGATGACCGCTGCGATGCGCTTCACCCAGAGGCTCGACGCGTATCGCGGCCAGCAGGAGGCGCGCGTGTGGCGCCAGCATCCGCCGCGCGCGCCGGCGCAGGTCGAGGCGGGCGTGATGGGCCTCGGCGTCATCGGTGGTGCCATCGCGCGCGCCCTGGCGGCGCAAGGATTCAACGTGCGCGGCTACGCGACGCACCCGAAGTCGCTGACCGGCGTCCGCTGCCATGCGGGCGAGGATGCGCTCGCGGACTTCCTCGCGGGGCTCGATGTCCTCGTGTGCGTGCTGCCCGCCACGCCGTCGACCGAGGGCCTCCTCGATCGCGCGGCGATGTCGCGGCTCGCGGCCGGCGCGCACGTCGTCAACATCGGGCGCGGCAGCCTCGTGGTCGACGACGATCTCGTCGCGCTCATCGACGAGGGCCGGCTCTCTCGGCGCGACGCTCGACGTATTCCGCGACGAGCCGCTGCCGCCGTCGCACCCGTTCTGGAGCCGGCCGCAGATCACCGTCACGCCGCACGTCGCGGGACTCACCATCCCCGGCGAGACCGTCGCGCAGATCGCGGGCAAGATCCCGCGCTGGAGCGCGGCGAGCCCGTGACGGGCGTGGTCCATCGGACGCGGGGCTACTGATGCCGCAGGCTTCCGCGGTCGCCGTGCCCTCGCCGTGCATCAGCGTGTGCAGGATGAGCGAGTCCACCGGGCTTTGCGAGGGCTGCCTTCGCACCATCGACGAGATCGCCGCCTGGAGCCTCCTCGACGACGCGCAGCGGCGAGAGGGTGATCGACGCGATCGCCCGGCGCCGGGCGAAGATCGCGGGCACGTGATGGCCACCGTCGACTGGTATTTCGATTTCGTCTCTCCTTCGCGTACCTGCAGAGCGAGTGCCTGGCGCAGCTTGGGCCCAGGACGCGGATTCGCTATCGCCCGGTGCTGTTCGCGGGGCTGCTCGCCGCGAACGCGCGCACAGGGCCCGGCCGAGATCGACCGCAAGCGCGCGTTCACGTATCGCTTCGTCGTGTGGCAGGCGCGCAGGCAGGGCATCGCGCTCAAGATGCCGCACGAGCATCCGTTCAACCCGCTGCCGCTCCTGCGCCTCGCCATCGCGTGCGACTGCGCGCCGGACGCGGTGCATCGCATCTTCCGCTTCGTGTGGCGCGACGGCCGCCTGCCCGACCTTCCCATCGAGTGGGCGGAGCTCGTCAACGACTTGCGACTGCCGGACGCGCAGCGGCGCATCGACGACCCGGAAGTGAAGGCGGCGCTGCGGCGGAACACCGAGGAGGCGATCGAGCGCGGCGTCTTCGGGGTGCCGACGATCATGGTCGGCGACGAGCTCTTCTGGGGAGCGGACGCCACCGCCATGGCGGCCGACTACCTCGCGCAGGGCGGCCGCTGGACCGATCCCGAGTACGACCGCGTCGCGGCGCTTCCGGTGGGTGCGGCACGCAGGGAAGCCGGCGCCGGCAAGCCGCGCAAGAAATCCTAGGGAAGCTCCGCCCTTACCCGTGAAGTCGCGGCGCTCGTCGCTGCCGCCTGAGGAGGCCTTAAGGGGACGCTCCCTAGATCTCGTCCCCGCCCTCGATACCGAGCGACGCCTTCACCGCGCGCGCGGTGGCGAGCGCGTCGTCGAGCGTGCGGCCGAGGCACGTGACGTGCCCCATCTTGCGCGCGCGACGCGGCTCCTCCTTGCCGTACAGGTGCAGCTTGGCGGCGGGATGCGACAGCACCTCGCCCCAGCGCGGCTCGCGCGGCGTGGCGGACTCGCCCTCGAACCACAGGTCGCCCAGGAGGTTCACCATCACCGCCGGCGTGTGCTGCCGCGTGTCGCCCAGGGGCAGGTCGGCGAGCACGCGCGCCTGCTGCTCGAACTGCGACGTGACGCAGGCGTCGATCGAGTAGTGCCCGCTGTTGTGCGGACGAGGCGCGATCTCGTTGACGAGGAGTTGGCCTTCGCGCGACACGAACATCTCGACGCACAGCACGCCGCGGTAGTCGAGCGCCGACGCGACGCGGGTGGCGATGTCGCGCGCGCGATCCTGCAGCGACGCGTCCACGCGCGCCGGCACGATCGAGACGTCGAGGATGCCGTCGCGGTGGCGATTCTCGGAGACGGGCCACGTCGCGGTCTCGCCGCGCTCGTTGCGGGCGACGATCACCGAGACCTCGCACGCGAGCGCAATGCGCTTCTCGAGCACGCACGGCTGCGCGCGCATCGCTCGGAACGCGGCGCCCGCCTCGTCCGCGCTCGCGACCTGGGCCTGGCCCTTGCCGTCGTAGCCGAAGCGCGCGCTCTTGACGATGCCCGGGAACAGCGCCCCACTCACGTCACGCGCGTCGTCCTCGTTGCGGATCACCGCGAACGGCGCCACCGCGAATCCGTGGCCCGACAGGAACGTCTTCTCGCTGATGCGATCCTGCGCGATCGCCACGCTGGCCGCGGACGGCGTGACGCGCGCGGAGTGCGCGAGGTAGTCGAGCGCCGCCGCGGGGACGTTCTCGAACTCCGTGGTCGCGGCGCGCGCGAGCGCGGCCAGGTCGGCCAGGCCCTGCGCGTCGAGGTAGTCGGCCTCGATGTGGCGGTCGGCGACGCTCGCGGCCGGGCCCCGTGCGCCAGGGTCGAGGACGACGACGCGGTACCCCAGGCTTTGCGCCGCCATGCAGAACATGCGGCCGAGCTGGCCGCCGCCCAGCAAGCCGAGCCACGCGCCGGGCGGGATCGATGCCATCGGGTGCCTCGTCAGGTCGCGGGAGGAAGGCGCATCGCCCGCGCGGCGTCGGTCTGCTTCGCGCGGAACGCCGCGAGCTTTCGCGCGACCACGGGGTCGGTGGCGGCGATCATGGCCACCGCGAAGAGCCCGGCGTTCGCGGCTCCCGCCTCGCCGATGGCGAAGGTGGCGACCGGGATTCCCTTGGGCATCTGGACGATCGACAGCAGCGAGTCCTCCCCGCGCAGGTACTTGGACGGCACCGGCACGCCCAGCACGGGTACCGTGGTCTTGGCCGCGAGCATGCCGGGCAGGTGAGCGGCGCCGCCGGCGCCGGCGATGATGACGCGGAGCCCGCGCGGACCGGCGTCCTCGGCGTACTCGAACATCTCGTCGGGCATGCGGTGCGCGGAGACCACCCTCGGCTCGTTGGCGATGCCGAAGGCGTCGAGCTGCGCGACGGCGTGCTTCATCACGTCCCAGTCGCTGTCGCTGCCCATGACCACGCCCGCCAGCGGTGCTGCCTTGCGCTGCGCCATCACCTCTCCCGCGACCCGCGACACGCGTGGTCGAATCGAATTCGAAATCTTAGCATCGCGCACCGTGTCGTCCGAGCGCGTCCGTGGAACGTTATGCCACGACGGGGCACTAAGCATCCGGGAGGGGCGCCGCGCGCGCTTCTTGCTTGAATTGCGCCAGTCCCGGCCTAGAATTGCAATGCAGATGACGACCTCCACGCTTCGCCGCATCCTCGCCGTCGCCCTCGTCGCGTCGCCGCTGTCCGCCGCCTTCGCGCAGAGCGACGCCGATTTCCTGGCCGCCAAGTCCGCGTACGACAAGGGCGACCGCCCGAAGCTGGCCGCGGTCGCCCCCAAGCTCTCCACGCACGTGCTCGCCCCGTACGTGCAGTACTGGCAGCTGAAGCTCGGGATGGAGGACGCCTCGCCCGAGGCGGTCCGCTCGTTCATCGACCGCTACCCCAACACACCTTTCTCGGACCGCCTTCGCACCGACTGGCTCAAGTTCCTCGGGCGGCGCGCCCTGTGGAGCCGCTTCGGCGCCGACTACGCGCCCCCGGCCGGCGACGACGTGGAGCTCGCGTGCTTCACCGTCCTCTACAAGTGGCAGCGCGACGGCGACGCCGCGCTGGCCGAGGCCGTTCCGCTGTGGTTCACGGGGGCCGCCACGCCAGAGGCCTGCGACCCCGCGTTCGCCGCGCTCCTCGCCAAGGGCACGCTGACGACGGCCGATCGCCGCGCCCGGCTGCGCCTGGCGAGCGAGGCCGGCAACGTGAAGCTCGCCCAGGCGCTGGGCAACGACATCCCCGGCAAGGACCGCATCCCGGATCGCGAGATGGCCGACGTCGCGCGCGATCCGCAGGCGGCGCTCGCCAAGGGCAACTTCGCGTGGACGACGCCAGGCGGCCGCGAGGTGGCGCTGTTCGCGCTCGAGCGGTCCGCGCGCGCGGACGCCGGTGCGGCGCGCGTCGCATGGGTGAAGTGGCGTGATCGCCTGCCGGAGGCGGACCGCCGCTACGGCAACGCGCGCCTCGCGTTCCATGCGGCCCGCCAGCTCCATCCTTCCGCCAACGAGTGGTACCGCGAGGCCGTCGGCGCGCCGCTGTCCGCCGAGGCGGCGGCGTGGCGCGTGCGCGCGGCGCTCCGCGCGGTCTCGTGGGACGACGTGCTCGCGGCCGTCGACGCCATGCCCGAGGCGCAGCGCCAGGAGGCCGCGTGGCGCTACTGGCGCGCCCGCGCGCTCCTCGCCCGCGGCAAAGCCGAGGAGGGCCGGGCGCTCATGGCCGTGCTCGCGAGCGAGACGCATTTCTACGGCATGCTCGCCTACGAGTTCGCGGGCCAGCCCTACACGGTGCCCGCGAGCCAGCCGCTCGAGCCCTCGCCCGCATCGCAGCAAGCGTTCGCGGAGCGGGCCGACGTCCGTCGCGCGGTGAAGCTCGCGGAGCTCGACATGCGTCCCGAGTCGCAGCGCGAGTGGTACTACATCGTTCGCGCCCTTCCCGACGACGCATTGCTGCTGGCCGCGGAGCACGCCCGCCGCGTGGGCCTGTACGACCGCGCGATCAACACGGCGGACCGCACGCAGGTGCGCCACGATTACTCGCTGCGCTACCTCGCGCCCTATCGCACGCAGTTCGACGCCGCGGCCAAGTCCAACGACGTCGACGTGGCGCTGCTGTACGGCATCGCGAGACAGGAGTCGCGCTTCAGCCAGGACATCGTGTCCTCCGCGGGCGCGGTGGGACTCATGCAGCTCATGCCGGGCACGGCGCGGTGGGTCGCAAAGCAGCTCGCGCGCGCCGACTACCGCCCGGGGCTCATCGGCGACGCCGACGTCAACACGCAGTTCGGCGCCTTCTACTTCAAGTACTGGCTCGATCGCCTCGACGGCATGCCGGCGCTCGCGGCCGCTGCGTATAATGCGGGACCGGGACGTGCCCAGGCATGGCGTCCTCCCGCGCCGATCGAAGGCGCGATCTGGGTCGAGACCATCCCCTTCAACGAAACGCGCGACTACGTGAAAAAAGTGCTCGCCAACGCGGTGATCTACGGCCAGACGCTGAACGGGAAGGTCGCGCCGCTCACCGTGCGCCTCGGCATCGTGGCGCCCCGCACCGGCAGCCTCGCGAGCTCGGGCACGCCGCCCTCGCAGTAGCGTCATGGCGCAGACGCGGATCGTCGTGCTGGGCGGCGCCGGCTTCGTCGGCCGTCACATCGTTGCCCGGCTCGTCGCGAGCGGCGCCCGGGTCGTGGTGCCCACGCGACGACGCGAGAGCGCCAAGCATCTCATCCTGCTGCCCACGGTGGACGTCGTCGAGGAGGACGTCCACGACCCCGCCACGCTCGCGCGCCTCTTTGCCGGCGCGCACGCGGTGGTGAACCTCGTCGGCATCCTGAACGAGAGCGGCAAGGAGACGTTCGAGCGCGTTCACGTCGAGCTGCCGCGCAAGGTCGTGGCCGCCTGCAAGGCGTCGGGCGTCGGCCGGCTCCAGCACATGAGCGCGCTCGGCGCGGCGGAGGACGCCCCATCGAAGTACCAGCGCACGAAGGCCGAAGGCGAGGCGGTGGTCGCCGCGTCGGGGCTCGCGTGGACGATCTTCCGGCCTTCCGTGATATTCGGCCGCGAGGACGCCTTCCTCAACCTCTTCGCGCGGCTCTCGCGCGCCATGCCGGTGGTCGCGGTGCCCGCGCCCAACGCCCGCCTGCAGCCCGTCTACGTCGGCGACGTCGCCCACTGCTTCGTGCGATCGGTCGACGACGAGCTCACGTACCTGTCGCGTTACGACCTCTGCGGCCCCAAGGCCTACTCGATGCAGGAGCTCGTGACGTACGTAGGCGAGGTCACCGGCGCCGTGCGGCCGCTCTTCACGCTCGGTCCCATGCTGTCGAAGCTGCAGGCGACCGCATTCGAATTCCTCCCGGGCAAGCTCATGAGCCGCGACAACCTCGCGTCGCTGTCGAAGGACAACGTTTGCGACCGGCCCTTCCCGGCGGTGTTCGGCATCGCGCCGGTGCCGCTCGAGTCCGTCGCGCCGCAATACCTCTCGCCCGGCGCGCAGCGCAGCCCCTTCGATCCGTATCGCGCCAGCGGCGGCAGGTGAGAGTCCCGCCGCAGGCCGTCCGCGTGTACCGCGTGGGCGGCGCAGTCCGTGACGAGATCCTCGGGCGCCCCGTCGCCGATCGCGACTACGTGGTGGTGGGCGCCACGCCCGAGGTGATGCTCGCGTCGGGCTTCCGGCCCGTGGGCCGCGACTTCCCCGTGTTCCTGCATCCGGAGACCCAGGAGGAGTACGCGCTCGCGCGCACCGAGCGCAAGCATGGCCGCGGCTACCGGGGCTTCGAGTTCTTCGCCTCGCCCGACGTCACCCTCGAGGAGGACCTGCGCCGCCGCGACCTCACGATCAATGCGATGGCACGCGGCGACGACGACGTCCTGGTCGACCCGTGGGGAGGCGCCGCCGATCTCGCGGCGGGCATCCTTCGCCACGTCTCGCCGGCGTTCGCGGAGGATCCGCTTCGCGTGCTGCGCGTCGCGCGCTTCGCCGCGCGCTTCGGCTTCGCCGTCGCGCCGCAGACCGAGGCGCTCATGCGCGAGATCGTCGCGTCGGGCGAGCTCGCCACGCTCGCCCCCGAGCGCGTGTGGCAGGAGCTCGCACGGGGTCTCTCGGAGCGAGAGCCTTCGCGCATGATCGCGGTGCTGCGGCAGTGCGGCGCGCTGTCGGCGCTGCTGCCGGAGGTCGACGCGCTCTTCGGCGTCGCGCAGCCGCCGGCGCATCATCCCGAGGTCGACGCGGGGGTGCATGTCGCGCAGGCGCTCGACTGGGCTGCCGCGCACGAGGCCTCGCTCCCCGCGCGATACGCGGTGCTCACGCACGACCTCGGCAAGGCCACCTCCGCGGCGAGCGAGCTGCCGCGTCACATCGCGCACGAGCAGCGAAGCGCGCGGCTCGCCGACAAGCTCTCGCAGCGCCTCAAGGTGCCCCAGGAGTGCCGCGACGCCGCGGTGCTCGCGGCCCGGTACCACGGCGTCGTGCATCGCGCGGCCGAGCTTCGTCCCGCGACCAAGCTCGACCTTCTCGAGGCTGCCGATGCGCTGCGCCGTCCCGAGCGCCTTCGCACGCTGCTCGATGCGTGCGAGGCGGACGCATGCTCGCGGCCGGGCGCGGCGCGGGACTATCCGCCGAGGTCCATCCTGGTTCGCGCGCTCGAGGTCGTGAAGTCGGTGGACGCCGGCGCCATCGCGCGCGCCGTGGGGCAGAGGAAGAAGCGCAGCGACGACGACATCCCGCGCGCGGTGCGGGCGGCGAGGCTCGCGGCATTGCGTCGCCAGGGGACGTCTGCAAGATGCGTCCGTGAGCACGGCGCATGACGCGTCGCCGGCGCCGCCCCTTATTTCAGCCGGAACGGCAAGCACTGTCAGTGCGGCCGGCTTGGGAGCGGCCCGGCGGCGGCCACGCGCGATGCAGAACGTCGCCAGGGCACGCCCCGCCGCGAGCGTGCAAGTGCCTGTAGGGCCACGGTGCCTCGCGGCGCCTACGCGAGCCCTCCGCCGACCTCGCCGCCGTCGTTGCGCGTGATCACGATCGTCGCGGACCTCGGGCGCGTGGCTCCGCCGTCCGGCCAGTTCGACAGGTAGCTTCCCGCAGCGAACTGAGCGGCGCTCGTCGTCTCCCCCGGGTGCTGGATGTTGACGAACAGCGCCCGGCGGTCCGGCGTCTCCGCTAGGCCCGTGATCTCGCAGTCCCTGGGTCCGACCAGGAAGCGGCGGAGGCGATCCTCGCCGAGCGACGCACCCACATACGTGTCGACCGTCTTGCTCGCGCCGGCGTCGGCGCTCGTGATCGACCGCTTGCCCCCGTCGCCGACGCTGCCCGGAACGGCCGCGAGCAGCATGCAGTTGGTGACGTCCGTGTACGCCCCATCGTCCGTCTCGATCCACAGGAGGCCGTTGCGGCTGAACCAGCAGCCGTCGGGGCTCGAGAAGTCGTTGGCCGCGGTGAGACCCGAGACGTTGACGTTCGCGGGATCGGCGGAGGCGCGTGCGCCGAACAGGAAGATGTCCCACCGGAACGACGTGGAGGATGCGTCGGCGCCGGCTTCCGCGAAACGGATGATGTGGCCGTTCGGGTTGCCGCGTTGCGCGGTGCCGTTGACCGTGACGTCGTTGTAGAAGCGAGGATTGGCCGCATCGACGCCTCCGACGGGGCGCGACGCCGCGTTCGTGTTGGTGAGCGTGACGTAGATCTCGCCGTTGCCGGGATTGACGGCGCTCCACTCGGGACGGTCCATCTTGGTGGCACCTGCGGCATCGGCCGCGAGGCGCGCGTTGACGAGCACGTCGGCCTGGTCGGCGAAGGCGTATGCCGCGTTGGCGGAGGTGATGCCGTTGCCGCCGAGCGCGAGCAGGAGCCACGCGCCCGTGCCGTCGGCGTCGAATCTCGCGACGTAAAGCTTGCCGGCGTCGAGGTACTTGTCGCCTGCCGCCATGCCGCGCGTCGCGTCCGCCGGATCCCAAGGCGCGCTCGACACGTACTTGTAGATGTACTCGTTGCGCGAGTCGTCGCCCATGTACCACACGAGCGGCTTGCCGGCGACGACCGGGCCGAGCCACGCGCCTTCGTGCGCGAAGCGGCCGAGCGCCGTGCGCTTGCGAGGCGTCGACGCCGGCGCGAACGGATCGATCTCGACCACCCAGCCGTAGGTGTTCGCGACGTTCCTGAAGTCGTCGCGGCCGTCGTCGCTCGTGCCGAGCTTCTCGGCGTTCCAGCGAGAGAACGTCGTGTCCGTCGCGTCGGCGGCCTTCGCCGTGGCCCACAGCTCGCGGCCCGTGCCGGCGACGCCGTATCGGTTGAGCGACGCGAGCTCCTTCGTCGATCGCTTCGCGTTGTCGGTGGCGGCGACGCGCCGGAAGTAGCCGGCCCAGTTCTCCTCGCACGTGAGGTAGGTGCCCCACGGCGTGTAGCCGTTCGCGCAGTTGTTCACCGTGCCCCGCGTCCGCGTGCCGTCGGGAGCGTAGGCGGTGATCATCGGGGGCATTCCGGCCGCCGGCCCAGACAGCGCGATGGGCGTCATCGTCGTGATGCGCCGGTTGTACGTCGAGTTGCGGACGTAGCTCACCGCGTTGCCGGCTTTCGCGATCTCGATCACCGAGACGCCGTGCACGTTGAGCTCTTTCAGGACTTCGGCCGGGACGGTGCGCACGCCGTCGACGGTCGTCGGGCCCGTGACGTGCAGGAAGAGCGGCGAGATGGCCTCGTGGTTCTGGACGAGGAGGCCGCGGTCGCTCGCGTCGGGCGACCATCCGCCGGCGGCGAGGCCGAAGTAGTGCATGCCGTCGTTGTGGTCGCCGCAGCGCGTGGCGTACGACGCGGCCTCGTCGGTGCCGTCGTTGCGATAGTCGGCCGTGCTCGCCGACATGGGGTCGCCGAGGCGGAAGAGGACCGTCGCGGTGTAGCCCGGCGGCACCGCCACCGTGTCCGCGAGCGACTTCGCTACGGGTTGGAAGTCCAGCGTCAGCTTCCTTGCCGCGAGGGGCGCCGGCGTGGTGTCGTCGCCACACGCGGCGAGGCTGGTGCCGAGGAAGGTGCCGACGATGGCGCCGGCGGATCCGCGCAGGATCGAGCGCCGCGACATGCGCGCCTGCAGTATCGAGTGGAACGTGGGATTGGACGAAGGATTGACGTCGGCGTGCTCGTCGAGCTGCTCGCTTTCATGCGTGGCCATGGGTGCCTTTCGGGTTGCGCTACGGAAGCGCGCAACCTTAAGAGGCGAGCTTTACGCCGCGTTGACGGCACGATTGCAGCGGCAAGGCGCGGCGAACCGCGCCGTCGACGGCTATCCCGCGTACGCGGCTTCGGGCAGGCCCCGCGCGCCGCCGGGCCTCACCGCGAACACACCGCCCGCGAGCGGCTCCTTCGCGAGCGCCTCCGGCGTCATGCGCTGGCGCGAGCTCGTCACGTAGAGCGTATCGAGGCCGGGACCGCCGAAGCAGCAGCACGTGGGCTGCGAGACCGGCAGCGCGATCGTGCGGTCTATCCTGCCGTCGGGCGTGTAGCGGACGAGGCGGCCGCCTCGGTATTCCGCGTTCCAGATGCAGCCGTCGGCGTCGACGCACGAGCCGTCCGGGTGGCCGCCGTGGCTCGCGGTATCGACCAGCACGCGCTCGTTCGCGATGGCGCCGTCGTCGAGCGAGAAGTCGCAGGCGAAGATCAGGTTCGCATACGTGTCGGCGAGGTACATCGTGCGGTCGTCGGGCGCGAAGCAGATGCTGTTGGGCACCGTGATGCGCTCGCGCATCCGGCGGACCGTGTGATCCGCGTCGAGGCGATACACCGCGCCCAGCGGCTCGCGCACGGTCACGTGCATCGAGCCCGCCCAGAACCGGCCCGCGCGATCGCAGCGGCCGTCGTTGATGCGGTTGTCGGGCTTGTCGGGCTCGGGGTCGACGAGGCGGGTGAGGGCGCCGGTGGCGGTGTCGAGCGTGCAGAAGCCGTCCTGGAGCGCAATGGCGATCCCGCCCGCGCGACGCGGCGCCACGCAGCCCGCGAGCGCCGGCAGCGGCATCGTCGTGACGCTATGGTCGCGCTCGAGGCGATAGAGCGCGGGAGCGCGTACGTCCACCCAGTACAGCGCCTGCTCCGCCGGATGCCAGACGACGCTCTCGCCCAGCACGTTCCGGCCGTCGACGACGCACTCGACGGCGCTCATTCCACCTTGGCGCCGGACACGCGCACGACCTCGGCCCACTTGTCGATCTCGGCGCGGATGAACTTGTCGAACTCTTGCGGCGTCATCACGATGGGTTCGACCGCCTGCTTCGCCCACGCCTCCTTCACGTCGGCCCGCGACGCGAGCTTCGTGATCTCGGCGTTGAGCCTGTTGATCACCGCGGGCGGCGTGCCCGCCGGCACCATCACGCCGTTCCACGCGAGCACCTCGTAGCCCTTGACGCCGCTCTCGTCGAGCGTCGGCACGCCGGGCAGCACCGTCGAGCGCGTCTTGCCCGTGGTGGCGAGCGCCTTCACCTTCCCGGCCTGGATGTGGCCCTGCTGCGTCGCGATGCCGTCGAACATCATCTGCACCTGGCCGTTCAGGATGTCGGCGCGGGCGTTCGACGCGAGCTTGTACGGCACGTGCACGATGTCGGTCTTCGTCATCGCCTTGAAGAGCTCGCCCGCCATGTGATAGTTGGTGCCCACGCCGGACGACGCGAAGTTGAGCTTGCCCGGGTTGGCCTTGGCGTACGCGATGAGCTCCTGCACGTTGTTGACGGGCAGCGAGGCGGGCACGACCAGCACCATGTCGAAGTAGTTGAGCGGCGCCACCGCGGCCAGGTCGCGCATCAGCACGAACGGCTTGTTGGGATAGAGCGACTCGTTGGTCGCGTTGGTGCTCGAGAGGAGCAGCATCGTGTAGCCGTCGGGCGGCGACTTCGCTACCGCCTCGGCGCCGATGTTGCCGGCCGCGCCCACGCGATTCTCGATCACGAACGGCTGCTTGAACACGTCGCCCAGGTGCTGGCCCATGATGCGGCCGATGATGTCGCCTGACCCGCCGGCGGCGAACGGCACGACCACCTTCACGGCGTGGTTGGGATAGTCCTGCGCGGAGGCGAGCGTCGCGCACGCCGCGAGCGCGCACGCCGATACGAGATTCGATATGCGTCGCATCACTTTCCTTTATAAGGCCCGCGGTGCGCGGGCGCGCATGCTAGCACGCGCATGCCTTTGCCCGCCGGCAGGAAGAGGCGCGGCGCCGGCGTCGCGCCAAGAGCCGTTCCCACGGACGCCTTGGCGGACAGGACACTAAGGCATGCCGACCAGGTCAGGGCGACTCGCCACGCCCTCGCGGGCCGCGCGCGTCTCGCCGGGATGCACACGACGCACGAGTCCGCCGAGCTTCGACGACTTGATCGTGGCGAGCACCATCGCGCGGATGGCCCGCTCCACGCTCGCCGCGGCGCGCGAGCGCGGACGTTCCCGCGCCCGGATGATGCGCAGGCGATTCGGGAACGCCGGGCGGAACGGCACCGCGACGAGCTTCGACCGCGGCTGCGCGACGAGCAGGAACGGGTCCATGATCGCGATGCCCGCGCCCCCCTCGACGAGGTCGAGCGCCTGCTGTGACTGGTTGATCACGAAGTCGACCTCGCGTCGCACGCCGGACGCGCCGAGCGACTTGCGCACGAGCCACCCCACGGCGGTGTCCTCGCGATAGCAGATGAGGCGCTCGTCCGCGAGGTCGCGTACCGAGACGGTCCGGCGCTCCGCGAGCGGATGGCCGGCTCGCATGACGCACACGCCCTCGGCCTCGCAGATGACCTCGCCGTCGAGATAGGGGTTGTCGGTGGGCTGGTGCACCACGCCGAAATCCGCCTCGCTGCCGGCCACGCAGTCGGCCACTCCGCGCGTCGACAGGATCATGACCTCGACGCGGATGCCGGGACGCTCGCGCGCGAACTTCACGAGCGCGGGCGTGATGAACCCGTGCGCGACGGAGCCGGGTGCGGCGACGATCACCTGGCCCACGTTGCCGTCGCGCATCTGCCGCACGAGCTGCGCGATGCCGTCCAAGTCCGCGCGCACGCGCCCGACCTGCGGCAGCAGCATCTCCGCTTCCGGGCTCGGGTACAGGCGGCCGTGCGCCCGCCTGAAGAGCACGAACCCCGCCGCCTGCTCGGCAAGGCGCAGCGACTTGCTGACCGCGGGCTGCGACACGCCGAGAGAGCGCGCCGCCTCGCTGATGGAGCCGCAGCGCATCAGCGCCTCGAACACCTCGAGCTGGCGGAGGTTCATGCCGTTCGATCCCTGCGATCCATAACTAAAGGTAGTCGACGAAGGTACTCGAAGTATAGGCCGACGTGTTCAAAATAGCCTTACCCGGATTGCGGGGAAGTGAAGGGACGCAGGCGTCGCATGGGCGTGCAAATCGGAGTCGACATCGGCGGGACGTTCACCGACGTGGTGGCCGTGGGGCCTGACGGCAGCATGCGCATCGCGAAGCTGCCTTCCACGCGATCCGACCCGAGCCGCGCCGTGCGCGCGGTGCTTGCGGATCTGTTGCCGGAGTGGCGCATTCCCGCGGGCGACGTTACGCGGTTCGTCCACGGGACCACGGTGGCGACCAACGCCGTGCTGGAGCGCAAGGGCGCGCGCCTCGGTCTCCTCACGTCCGCGGGATTCGAGGACGTCCTCGAGATCGGCCGGCAGAGTCGCCGGCAGATCTACCAGCTCCTGCTGAAGCCGGAGACGCCGGGATTCCTGGCGCCCGGGGCGCGCCGTCGGGGGGTGGCCGGCGCCATCGGCCCCGACGGCGGGGAGGTCGAGCCGCTCGACATGGCGTCGCTCGAGTCCGCGGTCGACGCGCTCGTCGCCGAGGGTGTGGAAGCCATCGCCATCGCGTTCCTCTTCTCCTTCGCCAACCCCGCGCACGAGCGCGCGGCCGCGGCGTTCATCCGTCAGCGCCACCCCGGCATCGTGCTGTCGCTCTCGTCGGACGTCGATCCCGCGTTCCGCGAGTACGAGCGCTCGGTCGTCACGGCCTTCGACGCGTATGTGAAGCCGGGCTTCGATCGCTATCCGCGGCCATGGAGTGCGACTCGCCGAGGCCGGCGTTCCGGCGCGCCTGCAGATCATGCAGTCGCGCGGCGGCGTGCTCGGCGCGCGTGGCGCGCGAGCGGCCCATCCGCCTCTTCCTGTCGGGCCCCGCCGCGGGCGTCGTCGGGCGCGCGCCGTCGGGCAGTCCGTCGGCATCGAGGACGTGATCACGATGGACATCGGCGGCACGAGCTCGGACATCGCGCTCGTATCGCAGGGCGAGGCGCTGCTGCGGCCTGAGGGCCTCCTCGACGGCTTTCGCATCCGGGTTCCCATGGTCGACGTCAACTCGATCGGCGCGGGCGGGGGAGCATCGCGTGGATCGACGCGGGCGGCGGCTTGCGCGTCGGCCCGCAGTCGGCGGGCGCGGAGCTCCGGCCCGGCGCTACGGCCGAGGGGGCGAGAACGCGACGGTGACCGACGCCTCGATCGTCCTGGGCCTCCTCGACCCCGCGTACTTCGCGGGCGGCACGCTCGCTGATCGGCGCTAGCCGCCGCGCGGGCGATCGAGGAAAAGGTCGCCCGGCCGCTCGGCTCACGCTGCACCAGGCGGCGCTCGGCATCCATCGCGTGGTGAACGCGCAGATGGCCGAAGGCATTCGCCTCGTGTCGATCAGCCGCGGCGTGACCCGCGGGGGCTTCGCGCTCATGCCTCTTCGGGGGCGGCGGAGCGCTGCACGCGACGGACTTCGCCCGGGAGCTCGGCATGGAGCGCATCGTCGTGCCTCGCTATCCCGGCGCTGTGCGCGTCGGGACTGCTCTCCGCCAATACGAGCATGGAGTCGTCGATCGCGTATATCCGTCCGCTCTCGGCCGTGGACCCTGCCGACGTGCTGCGCGCGTGCGCCGACCTCGCGCGCGACTGCGGCGCGCGGATGCGCGACGAAGGCGTGCCGGGAGGATCGCGTCGCCACCCATTGCTACGCCGACGTCTGCTACGTGGGCCAGGCACATCACATCGAGGTGCCGCTCGACCGCGCCGACCCGTCGCGCATGATCGACAAGCTCTACGACGATTTCCCGGGCGCTGCACGATCGCATCTACGGGCACTCGACGAAGAGCCCGGCGCGCATCGTCAACCTGCGCGTCGTGCAGAGCGCCACCAACGGCGCGAGCCCCGCGCCGCCTGCGATCCGCCCGGCGCCGGCGACGCCCAAGGGGACCCGCAAGATTCTCCTCGAGGGCTCCGCCGGCTTCGTGCCCGCGGCCGTGTACGATCGCGATGCGCTCGCCGCGGGGCAGGTCATCTCCGGCCCGGCGATCGTCGAGCAGCGCGACACCACGACGCTCATCGAGCCCGGCTGGCAAGCGGCCACGGCCCACAATGGAGTGCTCATCCTCACGCGAGAGGCCCGTCCATGAAAGACCAGCACGACCCCGCCGCCGACCCCATCACGCTCGAGGTCGTGCGCAACAAGCTCGAAGGCATCGCCAACGAGATGCAGATGACGCTGCTCCACAGCGCGTTCTCGCCCATCGTCAAGGAGGGCATGGACTGCTCCGCCGCGATCTTCAGCGCGCGTGGCGAGACCATCGCGCAGGCCACCGCCATCCCGATCCACCTCGCGACGATGATCCCCGCGCTCGGCGCGGTGCTCGCGAAGTACCCGCCCGCCGGGATGCGCGACGGCGACGTCTACATCCTCAACGATCCGTATTGCGGCGGCACGCACCTGCCCGACATCACGCTGTTCGTGCCGGTGTTCGCCGACGGGCGCGTCGTCGCATTCAGCGTCGCCACCGTGCATCACCAGGACGTGGGCGGCATGGCGCCGGGCTCCATCCCCACGAACGCGACCGAGATCTACCAGGAAGGCCTGCGCATCCCGCCGCTCAAGTACATCGACGCCGGCGAGGTCAACGAGACGCTGCAGGAGATCCTCCGGCTCAACATCCGGCTGTCCGACACCTTCATGGGTGACCTCAACGCGCAGCTCGCGGCGTGCAAGGTGGGCGCGCGGCGCATGGTCGAGCTTTGCGCGCTGTACGGGGCCAACGGTATCGAGCGCATGTTCGGGGCGCTCCTCGATCGCTCCGAGGCGATGACGCGCGCCGCGCTGCGCCGCCTGCCGGCCGGCACGTATCGCTACGTCGACTGGCTCGACAACGACGGCGTGGACCTCGACCGCCGCGTGCGCATCGAGGTGGCGGCTACCGTGGGCGACGGCAGCATTCATTTCGACTTCACCGGCACAGACGGCCAGCTTCGCGGCCCGCTCAACTGCGTGCCGTCGGGCGCCTACGCGGCGGCCTACTACGCCGTGCGCGCGCTCACCGACGCCACCATCCCCACCAACGCGGGCTGCTTCCGACCCGTCACGCTGCATCTTCCCGAGGGCTCGCTCGTCAACCCGCGCGCGCCGGCGGCGGTCAACGCCCGCACCGCGACCATTAAACGGATCTGCGGCGCGCTCGTCAGCGCGTTCGCAGAGGCCGCGCCCGAGCGCGTACCGGCGGCGTCCGCGGGCTTGTCCGTGATGCTCGCATTCGGCGGCAAGCGCGCCGACGGCACGCCGTTCATCGTGTCCGAGCTTGTGTGCGGCGGCACCGGCGCCGGCAGCGCGAGCGACGGCGTCGATTGCCTGCAGACCGACGGATCGAACAGCATGAACCTGCCGGTGGAGGCGCTGTCGATCGACGCGCCGATCCGCGTGCGGCGGTTCGGGCTGCGACGCGACTCGGGCGGCGTGGGGCGACAGCGTGGCGGCCTGGGCGTCGTCCGCGAATACGAGTTCGACGCCGACGGCATCCGCCTCACGTTCCGTGGCGAGCGGCACTTCACCGCGGCGCGCGGCTCGGTCGGCGGCGGCGACGGCGCCATGTCCA
>JBGAIS010000003.1:29303-60207 GCA_044225355.1 Casimicrobiaceae bacterium
CTCTACCGCGCGGACGGCACCGTCGAGCGCATCTCGAAGACGGTGACCACGCTCTCGCGCGGCGATCGCCTCGTCCTCGAGACGGCCGGCGGGGCGGGCTACGGCGATCCGCACGCGCGCGATCGCGGCGTCCTCGAGCAGGACGTGGCCAACGGCAAGGTCGGTGCCGGCGCCGCGCAATCGGTCTATTCCCACACGTAGGAGGTTCGCATGCGCTCCCGCCTCTTCGCCTGCCTGCTCGCCGTCGCGTCGGTCGCCTTCGCCCTGCCGTCCGCGGCACAGACGTATCCCTCGCGACCGATACGCGTCGTCATACCGTTCGGGGCGGGATCGTCCACCGACGCAGTCATGCGCATCATCGCGCCGCACCTGTCGGCGGCGCTGGGACAGCCCATCGTCATCGACCCGCGCCCGGGTGCCGACGGCGCGATATCGGGCATCGAGATCTCGCGCGCCGCGCCCGACGGCTACACGCTGGGCGTGGGCAGCGGCGGCCCGCTCGCCGCGGTGCCGGCCCTGCGCAAGAATCCGCCGTACGACGTGCTGAAGGACTTCACGCCCATCGGCGACATCGGGCGCTACACCGTGTTCATGTACATCAACAGCAACGTGCCCGCGAAGACGTTCCAGGAGTTCGTCGCGCTGGTGAAGGCGAACCCCGGCAAGTACGCGTACGGTACCGGCAATCCGAGCGGCATCGTCGCGTGGTCGCAGATCCTCTCGCTCCTCGACCTCAAGATGCTGCACGTGCCTTACAAGTCTGCGCCCCAGGTGGTGCCCGATCTCCTCGCCGACCGTGTGCAGGCGCTCATCGATCCGCCCACGGTCGCGCTGGCTCACGTGAAGGACGGCAAGCTGCGCGCGCTCGTCACCACGCTCGATACGCGCTCGCCGATGCTCCCGGACGTCCCGACGATCCGGGAGGCCGGCGTGCCGCAGTTCACCATCTCGAACTGGATGGGGCTCGTCGGTCCCGCGGGGCTGCCGCGCGAGATCGTCGATCGCGTCAATCGCGAGCTCAACATCGTGCTGCGCAAGCCGGAGGTGATCGCCGAGCTCGAGAAGCAGGCGTTCATTCCCAGCCCGTCGACGCCCGAGCAGTTCGGCGCGTTCATCAAGGAGCAGGTGGGCTCGTATGGCAGCCTCCTTCGCGCCGCGGGCGTGCAGCCGGACTGATCGCTCGAGGTCGCGCGCAGGATGATCATCGACTACGGCAGCAAGCCGCCGACCGCGGGCTTCAACCCACCGCAGACGACGCACCTCGCGAACTACCGGCGCGTGTACGCGGCGAGCGAGTCGCGCGTCGACAAGCCCGCGAGCGAGGCGGAGGCGGTAGCGGCGTACCTCGCGTCCTACGATCGCGTGGACGCCCGCCACGTCGTCATCAAGGCGCGAGACAACGAGACGACGTTCGGACTCAAGGTCACGAACGAGGCGGCCGCGCAATTTTGTCGCGATCACGGGCCGCGCTTCGTGGGCTTCGCGGGCGTGGATCCGCACAAGGGGATGGCCGCCGTGCGCGAGCTCGAGCACGCGGTGCGCGAGCTTGGCTTGCGCGGGCTCAACCTCCAGTGCTTCGAGTTGAAGCTCGCGATCAACGACAAGCGCATGTACCCGCTCTACGCGAAGTGCGTGGAGCTCGACATTCCCGTCAACATCCATTGCGGCATCAACTTCTCGACGGCGTCGCTCATGGACTACGGGCGTCCCGCTTACCTCGACGAGGTGATGGTGCACTTCCCCGAGCTTCGCGTCTGCGCATCGCCCCCGGGGTGGCCGTGGATCGAGGAGCTCCTAGGCGTCGCATGGCGCCACGCGAACGTTCACATCGGCATCGTGGCGGTGCGCCCCAAGCTCCTCACGCAAGAGGACGCGGGCTATCGGCCGCTCCTCACGTACGGCTCGCGCATGCTGAAGGACCGCATCCTCACCGGTACCGCGTTCCCGATGCAGCCCATCGAAACGGCGTACGCGGAATACGAGGCCCTGCCTCTCGCCGACGACGTGAAGCGCATGTGGCTCCACGACAACGCCGCGCGCTTCCTGCGCCTCGAGTGATCGCCTCCGGAGACCGATTGCCGTGCAGCGACCGCTGACTGCCGACATGCTGATCGCGCGTTACAGCCGCGATCCCGTCCGTCGCTGTCGGGAGATCGAGGCGGAGTCGCTGCCATCGTCGACCGCGGCGCTCCTCGACGAGGCCGCGGAGGAGGTGCCGGATCGCCTCGCGTGGCAATTCATCGACAGCGGCGAGACCGCGACGTATTCGCAGGTGCGCGACGCGGTGAACCGGCTCGCGAGCGGGCTCGCGGCGATCGGCGTGATGAAGGGCACGCACGTCGCGGTGATGATCCCCAACGTCCCGCAATTCCCCATCACCTGGCTCGCGCTCGGGCGTCTCGGCGCGGTCATGGTGCCGGTCAACGTGAGCTACACCGCGCGCGAGCTCGACTACGTGGTCAACAACGCGCGCGCCACCTATCTCGTCATCGCGGAGGATTTCCTGCCGGTGCTGGACGCGATGCCGGCGCGTCCCGAGGCGCTTGCGCCGTCGCACGTGATCGTCGTCGGCGCGCCGCGCGCGGGCGAGCACGCGTGGCAGTCGCTGCACGACGGCGGATCGGAGCACTTCCGCGGGCCCGAGGTCGTGGGCCTGGACGACCTCATGAACATCCAGTACACGTCCGGCACGACGGGCTTTCCGAAGGGCGTGATGCAGGCGCACCGCTACTGGATCACGCAGAGCCGCCTCAATGCGTTCCGCGACGGCGTCGTCTACGAGCGCATCCTCATCTCGACGCCGTTCTACTACATGGACCCGCAGTGGCTGCTGCTGATGACGTTCCACCAGCGCGCCACCGCGTTCATCGCGGCGCGCCAGAGCACGAGCCGCTACGGCGAGTGGCTGCGGACGTACCGAATCCACTTCTCGCTCATGCCGGCCGAGGTGATGTTCAAGCAGGCGCCATTGCCGCTCGACGGCGTGAACGAGGTCCGGCGCGTGAATGTCTACGGCATGCGTCGCGAGGTGCACGCGCAGGTCGAGCAGCGATTCAACGTCAACGCGCGCGAGGCTTTCGGCATGACGGAGCTGGGCTCGGCGACGTTCATGCCGCTCGAGGCGTCCGACATGATCGGCTCGGGCTCGTGCGGCATCCCCGGGCCCTTCCGCGAGTGCCGCGTGGTCGATGCCGACGGCGTGGACGTTCCGCAGGGCACGGTGGGCGAGCTCATCGTGCGCGGCAGCGGCATCCTGCTGGGCTATTTCGACAATCCCGTCGCGACGCGCGAGGCGTTCTTCGGCGACTGGTTCCGCACCGGCGACCTCTTCCGCCAGGACGAGCGCGGGTACCTCTACATCGTGGGGCGGCTGAAGGAGATGATCCGGCGAAGCTCGGAGAACATCCCGGCGCGCGAGGTCGAGGCCGTGCTGCGCGACCTGCCGGAGATCGTCGAGGCCGCCGTGATCGGCGTGCCCGACGACGTGCGCAAGGAGGAGGTGAAGGCCTACGTGCTGCTGCAGCCGGGCCTCACGCGCGACGACGTGCCTCCCGCGAAAATCATCGAGCACGCGCGTAAGTCGCTCGCGCCCTTCAAGATCCCGCGTTACATCGAGTATCGCAGCGAGCTCCCGCGAACGCCGTCGAACAAGATCAGGAAGCCGGAGCTCGTCAAGGAAAAGTCCGACCTGCGCCTCGACAGCTGGGACCGCGTCGACGGCATCTGGCGGTAAGTCGCGCCTTCGCTCGTTCGAGCGGCAGGTAAGGGTGCCAGGCCTGTAATGGGGTCTGACCCCATTTCCCCGTTGGTCGTCGAGTGGCAGGAATGGTGCCAGGCCTGTAATGGGGTCTGACCCCATTTCCCGTCGGTTGTCGAGCGGCAGGAAATGGGGCCAGGCTTGTAATGGGGTCTGACCCCATTCCTCCGGCGACCGGTGGATAGAGGGGACCGACGTCTAGATGCGGAAGGCGATCGCCTTCATGACGCCGGCGGCCATGCGCATGAGCGACGGGACCGGGGGCGGCAAGCCTATTGCGCCGGCCTCCTGCGCCATGGCGCCGTGCCGTGCCTCGTCCGCGCGCATCGCGTCGACGATCGCGCGACTGCGTCCATCGGATTCGGGCAGGCGATCGAGGTGGGTCGTGAGGTGCTCCTCGACCTGACGCTCCGTCTCGACGACGAACCCCAGGTTGACGCGATCGCCCACGAGCCCGCCGCGGCGCCGATGGCGAACGACCCCGCGTACCAGATCGGATTGAGAAGCGACGGCCGGTCCGAGAGCTCGGCCAGCCGCTGCTGCGTCCATGCGAGGTGATCCTCCTCCTCGCGCGCGGCGGTCGCGAAGCGACGCGCGACGTCCGGGTCACGCGAGACCGCGGCCTGCGCCGAATACAGCGCCTGCGCACACACCTCCCCCGTGTGATTGATGCGCATGAGGCCGGCGGCAAGGCGCCGCTCCTGCTCCGAGAGTGACGCTTCCGGCAGGCTGTCGCCCGGAACCGCACGGGACGATTGCGCAAGCCCGGTCAACGTGCGCAGCGCGCGGTCGAAGCTCACGATGGCGGTGTCGATCATCCCCACAGTATAGATTCAGCCGCCGACCGACGCTGCGTGTCTCCGCCTGCGGCGGCACGGCACAAAAAAAACGGGCGCCCGAGGGCGCCCGTTGCCATTGCCAGACTCCGGAGAGACTTCGTGCTTCGAAGCTCTCTTAGAAGAAGTGGACCAGACCCATCACGAAGCCGTTGGCGTTGGCGCCGGCGACGACCGTGTACGGGTTGATGTTGAAGTTGTACAGAGCGTTGTTGTCGTTGCGCGTTTGCACGAAGCCCGTGTAGGCCAGCGTGCGCTTCGACAGGGCATACGTGTAGCTGATTTCCCAGAACGCGGCGCCCGTGCTGTCGCCCTTGATGATCTGGCCGACGCGCGTGCCGTTGGCCGCCGTACCCGAGCCATCCAGCGCCATGCCGTAGAACGCGAACAGCTCGCCCGGGCCGATCGGAACCGTGCCGCTGATACCCCAGTCGTTGCGGGTCAGGCTGCCGGTGGCCGTATCGTAGTCGAGGCGCTCGTAAACGCCGCCGATCTTGGCGATGCCGAAGTTCCAGTTCGCCGCGATCGTGAACGCCCAGTCGTTGAAGCTCGGGCCACGAACCTTGTTACGAGCTTCGTAAGCAACACCGCCCTGGAACGGGCCGTTGTTGTAGAAGCCGCCGAGCGTCATCGCGTAGGCGTGACGCTTGGCTTGCGCGTCCGTGCCGTACGACGTGCCGCCGCCGCCGGTCGCCGGCGCGAAGTCGTACGTCGACAGTTGCGCGGAACCCGTGAAGCCGGCGATGCGCGGCGAGTCGTAACGAATGGAGTTCGCGTTACGGTTGTCGTAGCCGCCGTTGTCGTTGCTCTGCGAGCCTTGCGCCCAGATCGACGCCGTCGACAGGATCGACGTGGTCAGCGTGGGAACGTTACCGAAGATCGGGTGGATGTCGTCGTAAGGGGTCAGGAAGTAACCCATCTTGAACGTGCCCCACGATCCTTGCAGGCCGACGAACGTTTCGCGCGAGGCGAGCACGCCGCCGCTGATGTCGGCATTGACGCCCGACTCGATCTGGAAGATCGCCGACAGGCCGCCGCCCAGCGCTTCGCTACCGCGAACGCCGAGACGCGACGAGTTCGAATTGACGCGATAGATCGTCCGGTTGACCGGCGCAGCGGTCGCGGGCAGGTTCGGGTCAACCGCCTGTCCGTTGACGGCTTCCATCGTCATGTTCAAGCGACCGTACAACGTCACGTTCGCGGTTTGCGCTTGCGCAGCCAGCGGGGCGGCAAGCAAACCCGCGACTGCGACAGCGACGAGCTTTTTATTCATGGAGTCTCTCCTCTAACGGATAAAATTGGCAAGGTTTCAAGCCGTTTGCGCCTGCCATCGGAACCTTCTCTAATCTCTCTCTCGAGAAGTTGAGGTTCATTGTGCCAAACCGCGCAACCGGCTGGCAAGCCGAAGGCCGGATGGACTCTGGCCGGTCTGGTCCGTGTTGTGCCGAAGCAACATCAAAGCACGGCCGAATGCGTGCCGTTTGCCTCGCCCCGTGGCTTCTGGCCGTGAGTCCGGGCTTTCGAACGCTGCTCTAAGAGTATGAAAATAAATAAAAATTTTTTCAATAATGGCCGGCGGGAGGGGTTCGCCGGCCAATCGAGCCTTTTTGGGGGATTTGGCGCGGTGCGGGCGGTTACCGGACGCACCGCCCGGCCCACCCAATCCCCTGATTCGCTGCCGATTGCGTCACCCGCGGGCAGCGCGGCCGCGTCCCGCGTGGGCGGGGATTTGCGTTGATTCCCGCCGCGGCGCCCGCCGTGGCCCTTGCGTTTCTCGCGTCGGCGGCGGCGACGGCGCTCCTGTTCGCCTTCAGGCGGTGGCTTCCGCTGGCGCAGCCCAATGCGCGAAGCCTCCACGTGTCCCCCATCCCGCGCGTGGGGGGCATCGCCGTTTGGATCGGCCTCGCGGCCGCGGTGGCGGCCGGCGCGGGCCGCGGGCCGTTCCCGCTCGCCGCGTGGGCCGTGCCGTGCGCGATGCTCGTCGTCGTGTCGTTGTGCGACGACATCCGCAGCGTGCCCATCCTCGTCCGCCTGGCCGTGCACGCCGTGGCGTCGGTCGCGTTCGCGCTGGCGCTTCCCGGCCTTCCGGCGTGGGGCGTGATCGCGGCGGCGCTCGCTTGCGCGTGGTCGCTCAACCTCTACAACTTCATGGACGGCAGCGACGGGCTCGCCGCCGTGATGTCGCTCATCGGCTTCGCGGCGTACGCCGCGGTGCTCGCCTGGCAGGACGCGCCGTACGCGCTGGCCGCCGCGCTCGCGATCGCGGTCGTCCCGGTGCTGTTCGTGAATCGGCCGCCGGCGCGCATGTTCATCGGCGACGTGGGCGCGGTGCCGCTCGGCTTCATGGCGGCCGCGCTGGGCATCGCAGGGGCGGCGAGTGGCGCGTGGGGTGCGTGGTTCCCGCTACTCGTGTTCCTTCCCTTCGTCGCCGACGCCTCGGCCACGCTCCTGCGCCGTGTCGCGCGCGGCGAGCGCTTCTGGGTGCCGCACAAGTCCCACTACTATCAGAAGGTCCATCAGCTCGGGGCGGGCCATCGGGGGACGCTCCTCGCCTGGACGGGCCTGATGGCGGGGACCGGGGGAACGGCCGTCCTCTGCGCCTGTCTCATTCCCGCGTGGGGATGGGCGGCGCTGGCCGCGTGGACCGCCGCACATGCCGTCGCGTTCGCCGCGATTGATTATCATTGGCGCAGGAGCGCGTCCCACGAACCCGAATGACACGAACGCTATTCAACGGCCGGTCGCTGCTCGCCTTCGTGCACGACGTATGCGCCACGGCGCTCGCGTGGGCGGCCATGTACTGGCTGCGCTTCAACCTCGACCTGCACGAGCCCTATCTCGCCGACCTGGCGATCACGCTCGCGTGGATACTGCCGCTGCAGGCGGTCCTGTTCATCGCGTTCGGGCTCTACCGCGGCCTGTGGCGCTTCGCGAGCATCGCCGACCTCCAGCGCATCGTCCTCGCCGCGGTGCTGGGCGCGGTGCTGATCCCGGTGGTGCTCGTCATGACGCAGCTCCAGGCCGTCGTGCCGCGCAGCGTGCTCGTGCTGTACCCCATCGTGCTCATCTTCCTGATGGCGGGCAGCCGCTTCACCTATCGCGTGTGGAAGGAGCATCGCCTGTACAGCCCGCTCGAGGCGCTGGGCGAGCCCGTGCTCATCGTGGGCGCCGGCGAGGCGGGCGCGCGGCTCGCGAAGGACCTCGCGCGGAGCCGCCAGTGGCGCGTCGTGGGCTTCCTCGACGACGACGTCGCGAAGCAGGGGCGGGTGCTCGGCCGCGTGCGCGTGCTGGGCGCCATCGGCGAGCTCTCCCGGTGGTGCTCGAAGTACGGCGTGCGCAAGGTCATCATCGCGCTGCCTTCCGCCAATCACGTCGTGCGCCGGCGCGTCGCCGAGCTTTGCGCCGACGCGGGGGTCGAGGCGCTCACGGTGCCGTCGTACGAGGACCTCATCAGCGGCCGACTCGCGCTCACCACCATCCGTAACGTCGAGCTCGACGATCTCCTGGGCCGCGACCCGGTCGTGCTCGATAGCGCGGGCCTGGGCGAGTGGCTCGGCAATCGCGTCGTGATGGTCACCGGCGCCGGCGGGTCGATCGGCGCCGAGCTCACGCGCCAGATCGCGCGGTTCCGCCCGGCGCGGCTCGTGCTGTTCGACATCTCCGAAGCTGCCGTATACGAGATCCGCACGACGCTGACCGATGCGTTCCCGCAGCTCCCGCTCGTCACCGTGGTGGGCGACGTCAAGCACGCGGCGCTCGTCGACGACGTGCTCGCGCGCGAGAAGCCGAGCGTCGTGTTCCATGCCGGCGCGTACAAGCACGTGCCGCTCATGGAGGAGACCAACGCGTGGCAGGCCGTGCGCAACAACGCGTGGGGCACGTACGTCCTTGCGCGAGCCGCGGTCGCGGCCAAGGTCGAGAAGTTCGTCCTCGTGTCGTCGGACAAGGCGGTCAATCCCACCAACGTGATGGGCGCGACCAAGCGCCTCGCGGAGATGGTGTGCCAGTGCCTGCAGGGCGCGAGCACGCAGTTCGTGCTGGTGCGCTTCGGCAACGTCTTCGGCAGCGCCGGCAGCGTGATCCCCCGCTTTCGCGAGCAGATCGCGCGCGGCGGGCCGGTCACGGTGACGCATCCGGAGATCACGCGCTACTTCATGTCGTTGTCGGAGGCGACGCAGCTCCTCCTGCAGGCGGGCCTGCAGGGACGCGGCGGCGAGATCCTCGTGCTCGAGATGGGCGAGCCGGTGCGCATCGTCGACCTCGCGCGCGACATGATCAAGCTCTCCGGCGCCGACCCCGCGAAGATCGCCGTGGTGTTCACCGGCCTGCGGCCCGGCGAGAAGCTCTACGAGGAGCTCCTCGCCACCGAGGAGGCGACGAAGGCCACGCCGCATCCCAAGGTGCGCATCGCGCAGGCGCGGGAAGCGGACGTCCTCGTCGTGGGCCAGATGGTCACGTGGTGCGAGAGCGATCGCGCCGCCGACGACGCCGAGGTTCGCGCGCGCCTCAAGGCGTGGATACCGGAATACACGCCGCCCGCCGGCGCGCCCGTCATGCCCATCCCCGTGGTGGCGCGCGACGAGGCGAACGTGCGGAAGCTTCGCCGGGAACGCGGCTAGCGCACGTCTGCAAAAGGCGTTCGGGGATTCGGTGGATGACGTGACGCCGGCGCGGCGCCTTTTGCAGCCGGGACGGCAAAGGCGTGGTCAGGCGGCCCGCCTTGGGGCGGCCCGGCGGCGGCCGCGCGCAACGGCGAGGCAAGAACGAGCGTTTTTCATTCGGTTGCGCGACGGCGTGCGGCTTCAGGGGGTATGAAGCGCATTTCCATAGCCCGGCGGGCGATCAGACGAGCCCGCGCGCGCGGCGGATGCCGTACCCGACCAGGAGCGCGTTGAGCGCCCAGAATTCCTTGCTCGTCGGCCGGATCATGAAGTCGTCGGTCAGGTTCTTGACGAGGAACGTCGCCAGCATGACGAGCCCGACGAGCCCCAGCGCGGCCAGCGCGCCGTCGGAGGCGCGCAGGAACGCGAGGTAGCGCCACGCGAGCGCCGCCAGCATCGCGCAGAGCAGGAGCATGCCCACGATGCCCGTCTGCAGCCACTGGCTCACGAAGAGGTTGTGCGCGTGCGCGAGCATCGGGTCGCCGAGCTCGCCCTGGAGCTCCGTGCGCAGGATGGACTTGCCGAACCCGAAGCCGGCCCACGGCCGCTCGCGGATGCGCTCGAAGGTGTGCTGCCACAGCAGGAATCGCGGATCGTCGGCCAGGGCCTGCGCCACGGATGCGTCGGCCCGATGGTCGCTGCGCGCGCGCTGCATGGCGGCGTCGACGAACATGAGGCCCACCACGACGAGCAAGGCCACGAGGATCGCGGACCAGCGCAGCGGCGCGCGCGCGAGGCGCACGCGCCAGCGCCACCCGGCCAGCGCCGCGGAGGCCAGGAACCCGACCGCGAACGAGACCCAGATCATGCGGTTCTCCGTGATGCGCGCGGCCGCGAGGAGGAGCACGAACGTGGCGAGCGTCGCGACGATCGCGAGCGGCCCGCTCCCGTACCCGAGGGGCCTCGGCGCGAGAAGCAGCGGGAGGAGCGGCACGAGGAGAACGAGATAGGTCGAGAACGCCCCGACGCCGCCGTGCGTCGCGACGAGGAGCTTCTCCGGGTCGGCGCCGGGATGCGCCCACACCGTCTGCAGCGCGAGCGCCGCGAGGAGCGCGCCCGCGGCGACCGCGGTGGTCGTGATCGCGCGAAACGCCGTGCCCGTCCTTCCCGCGACGTAGTAGATGGCTGCGGTGGCGAGCCCCCAGCCAATCTCGGTGCCGATCTCGGCCTTGGTGTACGCGGGATGCAGCGACCAGGAATAGGAGGCCGCGGACCAGCCCGCCCACAGCGCGACCGGCACCCATAGGTAAGCGTCCGGTATCGGGATGGGCTCGCCGTCCGAGACGAGGGCGCCGATGACGAGCCACAGCGCGAACGCCGCCGCGAGCCCGAACGCGACCGAGCGCCCGTACGTGAGGCCGGTGATCGCGACGAGCGCCAGGTGGACGCATGCCCAGAAGAGAAGGCTGAAGCGAAGCAGGCGCCACACGCGCGCCCGGAGGTACGCGCCTCGCGTGGGCGTGGCGGCCTCAGTGGGCGGCGGCATGGGCAAGGGCCGCGTCGAGCGCGCCGGCCACCGTGTCGACCGACAGCTCTCGCATGTCCTCGTCGGGCGCAAGAAGGGGCGTGTGACGCAGGCGCGGGTTGGGCGAGGCACAGGCCTGCTTCAGGATGCCCTGGCGCGGGTCGGACCACAGCGAGATCACGTCGAGCGGGGCGTCGCCGTCGAGGTAGTACGCGGCCGTGAGCACGCCGCTGTCGGGCGCGACCAGCACGCGGCAGCGCTCGCGGATGACGGCGACGAGCTCGGGAAACGTCGTGCGGCCGCGCAGGTCCACGACGTTCGACTGCGCGAACGGCGCGCCCTGCGCGTTGCCGAACACGAGCCAGCGCACGCCGCGCGACGCGCCGAAGCGGTCGAAGAGCGCGCTCCAGCGGTCGGCGGGCCAGTCCTTCACGTAGCCGTAGTACTGCGCCGTCTCCGAGCTCACGTGCGCGCCGACGGCGATGACCCCGGGCGCGTCCTGCACGAGCGACTCCGCCAGCGCGCGCCACGAAGGCGGATAGCGCAGCACGGGCGGGTGCTCGCGGCGGCGACCTTCGAGCCAGCGCGTGGGATCGGGATCGGCGAACACGATGGCGGAAGGCGGAGCGTCGGCGACCGCGACGGGCGCACCGCGCGCGAGGCCGTCCACCACGCGGATGGCGTCGACGCCGGCGAGCGCGAATGCGTCAGCCAGGTCGGCGCGCGTGCGCACCTCGATGCGGCTGCCGGGGACTTCCTCGCGAATGCGCGCGAACAGGGGAACGAGGCCGAGCGCCACGTCGCCCAGGCCGCGGTTCCAGCCGAAGACGAAGTCGCGCCGGCCGTCGCGCGCGGCGTGGCGCAAGGCGCGATCGAAGTCCGTGCCGCGCATGCGGTCGGCGACCGATCGCGACAGGCGCTTCACGTTGAATCGTCCGCGACTGCGGAGTCTCAGGACCACGACGCGCGCTTTGGGGCGGCCGCTTTCGGCCGGGGAGGCGGGGGAGAGGGAGGCTTTGTTCCGGAGTGCGGGCGATTATAGCGTGGCGCATCGCGGCCGCAATCCGCACCTTACAATCGCGGCATGTGCGGCATCGCGGGATATGTGAGCGACACATCGCTCGCGCCGGAAGTGCTGGCGGCGATGACGCGATCGCTCGCCCATCGCGGCCCCGATGCCGACGGCTTCCTCGTGTCCGGCCGAGCGCACCTCGGGCACCGGCGCCTGTCGGTCATCGACATCGCGGGCAGTCCGCAGCCCATGACGAGCCCCGACGGCCGCGTCGCGGTGGTGTTCAACGGCGAGATCTACAACTTCGGCGCGCTGCGCGAGGAGCTCGCGCGGGGAGGCTGGAGCTTTCGCAGCGCTGGCGACACCGAGACGCTGATCGCCGGGTGGATGGCGTGGGGCGAGGGCCTGGTGACGCGCCTTCGCGGCATGTTCGCGTTCGCGTTGTGGGACGCGCGAACGGAGACGCTGTTCGCGGCGCGCGACCACCTGGGCGTGAAGCCTTTCCACTACGCGTGGGACGGACGCACGCTCGCGTTCGGCAGCGAGATCAAGGCCGTGCTCGCGCATCCGTCGGTGTCGGCGGACATCGATCCCGCTGCGCTACGCCTGTATCTCGAGTGCCAGTTCATTCCCGCGCCGCACAGCGTGTTCCGCGGCGTGCGCAAGCTGCCGCCGGGATGCACGCTCTCGCTGCGCGGCGACGCGATCGAGGTTCGCGCCTTCTGGCATCCGCGCTACGAGGACAAGCTCGCGCTGTCCGAGGCCGAGGCCACGGACGCCCTCGACCGCGAGCTGCGCACGTCCGTCGAGGGCATGCTCGTCGCCGACGTGCCGCTCGGCGCGTTCGTGAGCGGGGGCGTCGACTCGTCGCTCATCGCGGCGATCATGACGGACCTCACCCGCGCGCCGATCGACACGTTCAACATCGGCTTCGAGGGCAACGTCGCGGTCAGCGAGCATCGCGAGGCCGCGCGCGTGGCGGAGCACCTGGGAAGTCGCCATCACGCGCTCATGCTGTCGCCCGATCACGTGCTCGACGCCTTCGATCGCTGGATCGACGTGTTCGACGAGCCGTTCGCGGACCAGGCGGCGCTGCCGACCATGCTGCTGTCGGGCTTCGCGCGCCGCGAGGTCACGGTGGTGCTCACGGGGGAGGGCGCCGACGAGGTCTTCGGCGGCTACTCCAACTACCGCAAGCGCGCGAGGGAGGAGCGCATCACGCGCTGGCTCGCGCACGGCGCGTCGCCGCTGCCCGCCGTCGTGCGCGCGCTGCCCGTCGGGCTTCGCAAGGATCGCCTGCTGCGCTCGATGACGGAGCCCCTCGAGCGTCGCTATCGCACCATCCCCAACGTGTTCGACGTCGTGCTGCATCCGGGGCTCTTCGCGCCGCGCTTCCTCGACGCGACCGCCGGCGCGCCCGACGTCGGCGCGTTCGCGGCGAGCGCGTTCGCCGAGGCCGCGGGCGCGCCTTACCTCGACCGCCTGATGCACGTCGACATGCGCCTGTGGCTGCCCGACGACCTCCTCACCAAGGTCGATCGCGCGACGATGACGCACTCGCTCGAGGCGCGCGTTCCTTACCTCGACCATCGCTTTGTCGAGTTCTGCGCCCGCCTCGATCCCGAGCTCAAGATCCAGGGCACGACGCACAAGCACGTCCTGAAGCGCGTCGCCGAGCGCTATCTCCCCGCCGACATCGTGAACCGCGGCAAGCAGGGCTTCGTCATGCCGCTCACCGAGTGGCTCGCGGGCCGCCTCGCGGGCGAGCTCGACGAGCACCTGGGCTCCGCGGGGCTCGCGCGACGCGGGATCTTTCGCGACGGCGCGCTCGCGAAGCTCCTGGCCGAGCATCGCCGCGGCCGCCGCAATCACGCGGGCCGCCTGTGGGCGCTGCTGATCCTCGAGCGCTGGTTCCGCCGCTACGCGCCGTCGTGGTCGGCATGACGTCGCCGCGTCCGCTGTCGATCCTGCATACGGAATCGTCCATCGGCTGGGGCGGGCAGGAGATCCGCATCCTCACCGAGATGGAGGGGATGCAGCGGCGTGGCCACCGCGTGCACCTCCTCACCGCGGATACGGCCGACATCCTGCCCGCCGCGAAGGCGCGCGGGCTGGCGGCGGACGGCCTCCCTATCGCCTACAAGAAGCTCCCGTCGCTCGTCGCGATGCGGCGCTGGCTCCTTCGCAACGCGGCGACGTTCGACGTGGTCAACACGCACAGCTCCACTGACGCGTGGCTCGTGGCGCTCGCGGGGACGCGCATCGCGCGCATGCCGCCCACGGTGCGCACGCGGCACGTCTCCACCCCTATCAACAACTCGTGGACGACGCGCTGGCTCTACCAGCGAGCGACGCGACACGTGGTCGTCACCGGCGAGGCGCTGAAGGCGCAGCTCGTTCGCGACAACGGCTTCGATCCGTCGCGCATCACGTCCGTCCGCACGGGCATCGACCTCGCGCGGTTCCGGCCGCTCGATGCGCAGGCGTCGCGCGCGAGGCTCGGAGTCGACGCGCGCCCCGCGGTCGCCATCCTGGCCACGCTGCGCGACTGGAAGGGGCACGACGATCTCCTCGACGCGTGGGCCGCGCTGCGCGAGGCGGTGCCGGGCTGGCAGCTCCTCGTCATCGGCGACGGCCCGCGACGCGCGCACCTCGAAGGCCGCGTCGCGTCGATGGGCCTCGCGGGCGAGGTGCGCTTCACGGGCAACCAGGACGACGTTCCGGCGTGGTTCGCGTGCGCGAGCCTCGCGGTGCTGCCGTCGTATGGCGACGAGGGCGTCCCGCAGAGCCTCATGCAGGCGGCCGCGTGCGGCTTGCCGTGCGTGTCCACGCCCATCGGCGCGATTCGTGAAGCGGTGGTGGACGGCGAGACGGGCCTCCTCGTGCCTCCGCGTGACGTGCCGGCCCTGTCGCAGGCGCTCGCGAGCCTCATGCAGGATGCCCCGCGGCGGGGGCGCATGGGCCGCGCCGCGCGCGCGTACGCCGAGGGCCACTTCGGCATCGACCGCATGCTCGACGCGATGGAGTCGGTGTTCTCGAAGGCCGTGGAAGGCGCGCGCTGATGTGCGGCATCGCGGGCCACTTCGGCAAGCCCGTGGGGCCCGCCGTTCGCGCGCGGATGCGCGCCGCGCTCGCCCGTCGCGGTCCCGACGCGCAGCACGATGCCGCGTTCGACGGTCGCGGCGCGCGCCTGGCGGACGATGCGCCGGCGGAGGTCGGGCTTGTTCACGCCCGCCTGTCGATCATCGACCCGCGCCCCATCGCCGACCAGCCGATGGGCAACGACGACGGGACGGTGTGGATCTGCTACAACGGCGAGGTCTACGGCTGGCAGTCCGACGCGCGCGAGATCGAGGCCGGCGGCGCGCGCTTCCGCACGTGGTGCGACACGGAGTTCATCCTTCGCGGCTACGAGGCCTGGGGCATCGAGGCGCTCCTGCCGCGCCTGCGCGGCATGTTCGCGTTCGCGATCGTCGATTTTCGCGATCGCCGCGTGCACGTCGTGCGCGATCGCATGGGCCTGAAGCCGATGGTCTACGCGCACGGCGACGACGGCTTCGCGTTCGGATCGACGGTGCGCAGCGTGCTGCCCTGGCTCGCCCCCGGCCGGCGCGCGTTCTCGGCGGACGCCATCGACGCCTACCTCGCGCATCGGTACGTGCCCGCGCCGCGCACGATCTTCGAGAACATCGCGCGCCTGCCCAACGCGCACAGGCTCGAGCTCGACCTCGCGACGAACGCGCTGTCGATGCATCGCTACTGGACGCCGCACGCCGCGGCCACGCCCGACGCCGGGGCGCTGCTCGACGAGGCGATCGAGCTTCGCCTCGTGGCCGATCGCCCGCTCGGCCTCTTCCTCTCCGGCGGCATCGACTCCGGCGCCATCGCGTGCCGCCTCGCCGCGACGGGCCACCGCCAGCTCCACTCCTTCTCCGCCGCGTTCCCCGGGTCGAAGCTCGACGAGAGCGAGGACGCCGCGCGCACGGCGCGAGCGCTCGGGCTCGCGAACGAGCGCATCGTGGTGCCCACGACGATCCGCGACGATTTCGAGGAGATCGTCGCGACGCTCGACGAGCCGTTCGCGGACCCGTCCTCGTTTCCCACGTGGTACCTGGCGCGCGAGACGGAGCGGCACGTCAAGGTGGTGCTGGGCGGCGACGGCGGCGACGAGCTCTTCGCGGGATACAAGCGCATCGCGAAGCACATGCGAAACGCGTGGCGCGGGTCGCTGCGGGTTCCCGTTCCCGTGCTGCCCGACGCGCGGTCGAAGGGCTGGCGCAAGGCCGTGGGCGAGCTGGCGCTCGACTGGGAGTCCGCGTACGCGCTGCGCTTTTCCGGGCTCACGCCCAACCAGCGGCGCTTCCTCTCGCCGTCGCGCGCAGCGTTTCCCGCGCACTACTGGCGCTCGCCGGATTTCGAAGCCGCGAGCGCGCGGGACCGGCTACTGCGCTGGGACTTCGCGAACTACCTCCCGGAGTACGTTCTTCGCAAGGCGGACCTCGCGACGATGGCGCACGGCCTCGAGCTGCGGGCGCCTCTGCTCGATCACCGTTTCGTCGAGGCGGTGCTCGCGCTCGCGCCCCGCGATCGCTTCACGAAGCCGCCCAAGCTGTTCCTCGCGAACCTCGCGCCCACGCTCGTCGAGCTGGGCGCGTTCGCGCGCAAGAAGCGCGGCTTCAATCCGCCGCTCGACGGCTGGCTGCGCGACGACCTCCGCGAGCGCGTCGAAGGCCTCGCGCGCTCGATCGAGGCGGTGACGGGCGGCCAGGTCGAGGCGGCGCGCGCGCAGGCGATGGTCGACGCGTACGCGAGCGCCTCGTCGCTCGCGGAGCAGGTGCTCTCGCTCGTGATCCTGGACGAGAGCCTGCGCCAGCTCGCGGCGCTGGCCGCCGATGGCGGGTAGGCGCGCGCCGCTGCGCTACGCGAGCATCGCGCTCGCGATCGCGCGCTGGGGCTTCGCGCGCACGCGCCCCGCGGCGCCGCGACGCATCCTCGTCCTGCATCACCTCCTGCTCGGCGACACGCTGATGCTGACGGCGCTCCTCGCGAAGCTGCGCGAGCGCTATCCCGCCGCCGAGATCGAGATGACGGTCGCAAGGCCCTTCCTCGACCTCTACGCCGGTCGGCCGTATGGGGTCGTCGCGCGCGCGCTCGACCCGCGCGACGTGGGCACGTTGCGCGATCTCCTGGCGCTGCCGCGCTTCGACCTCGCGATCCTGCCGGCGGACAACCGGTGGTCGTGGCTTGCCCGAGCGATCGGCGCCCGCTGGATCGTGGGCTTCGCGGGCGACCGGCCCGCCCACAAGAACTGGCCGGTCGACGAGCTCCTGCCGTACTCTTCCGTGCCCACGGCCTTTTGCGAGACGGCCGCGGAGCTGGTCGAAGGCTCGCTGCCCCGGCCTTACGATCCCGGGGCGTGGCCCGCGCCCGCCGCGGATGGCGCGCCGGTGCCCGCGGGCGACTACGCCGTGCTGCACGTCGGTGCGTCGTCGCCGCTCAAGCTGTGGGACCCCGCGCGGTGGCGCGCGCTCGCCCAGGCACTCGAGCGCGACGGGCTGTCCCGTGGTGTGGAGCGCGGGGCCGGGAGAGAAGTCGATCCTCGACGCCATCGACGGCGGGTCGTCGCGCGCGCGCATCGAGGCACGCTCTCGCTCGC
Source organism: Casimicrobiaceae bacterium (assembly GCA_044225355.1). Lineage (GTDB taxonomy): Bacteria > Pseudomonadota > Gammaproteobacteria > Burkholderiales > Casimicrobiaceae > VBCG01. Next base: position 46,691 of record JBGAIS010000003.1, read on the forward strand.
CGCGCTGTGGCGCGTCCTCGCGCACGCGAAGCTCCTCGTGTGCCCCGACACCGGCATCGCGCACCTGGGCCGCGTCGTCGGCGTGCCCACGGTCACGCTCTTCGGCCCGGGCTCGGCCTTGATGTGCGGGCCTGGGCGCTTCTTCGCCGCGATGCCGGGACGCGAAGTGACCGTCGACCCCTTCCGTGCCGGAACCAGACCGTGCAGTTCTTCCGCGAGGTTCCGTGGGCGCGGCGCTGCGAGCGCCTGTTCGGCGATGCGCCCGATCGCTGTGAGCGCGCCCGATGCATGGAAGCGATCGACGTCGACGCGGTCGTGGCTGCGGCGAGGCAGGTTGCGAATGCCTGCAAACGGCGTTCGTGGGGACAGCGATAACGGTGACACGCCTCTTCGACGCGCCGCTGCCGTGGGAACGGCCTTCGCGGCGTCCACGCGCAACGGCAGCAAAAGCGTCCCGCCGTGCGTTCGGTGTACCCGACATTCGCTCCGCCTAGGGAAGCTCTGCGGAACCGGTCATGAAACCAGTCACGCAAGCGAAAAGGGGGCGCGCGCGGCGTTCCGAGCGCCGGTGGGGCCTTATCACCTGCGAACCTCGTTCATTGGGCACACCACTCCTGTGGCGGCATAGCCGCCGCGCCAGATGCAGGTTCGACAGCGCAAACAACGTCAACACCCGCACCGTGTTCTTGTACAGGCCGCGATAAGCGCAACGGCGGTTCTTCCGACGTGGAACGCATGCTCGCCACACGCGCGATGGGAGTCCGGTTGATCCGCTTCTCGTGCGCGGTCAGGACGCGCCCCGGCTTGGCCCGGCGATTGACCCGGTAAGCAACGGCGGCAAGAGCCGGTGGTCCTCGCCGTGCGCTTGGTCGCCGAAGAGCTCGCGTTCTTGCCCATGCAGCAAGTCATCGACGGGTGATATCGCGACTCCGACGCCGGCCCGGCTAGCCCCCGCCGGTCAGTGCCGACGTGTACCTTCATCGAAGTGCCAGTCTGCTCTCTCCGGATCGCGTTCCTGCGGCATTCTTGGTCGACGGCGGCGCGCGCTGTCGTCGCGTCCACAATGGTCCCGGACTTCGGCAACGCTTCTTCTCTTCCAGCAGTGCGTGACAGCTGCTCGGTGATCCGATGCTTCTCCAGCAAATGGCAGCGCAGGATCGCGGTTTCGTCCGGCACCAAGTCCTTGTCAAGATCGATGCGCGGCCAGGAGCGGATCCCGCGTGCATGAAGTAGATTCGCCATCCGCGGCAGCGGATCCACGGCCTTGCTGGCCGCTCGTCCAAGCGCGCCCACGGGGATCACCGCGTCCATCTCGGCCAGAAACTTGCCTCGACGCGTCCTCGAGTGCCCAATCCGTCGCCCAGCGTCGTCTGCTTCAGCCTTGGCCGCGTGCGCGAATGACGACTCGCGGGGTTTCGCAGAGTTTCCTAGGTGCAGCGGTTCGCCAGCGCTCTCTACGGCGGCGGGCGCGCTGTCGGAGCGGCACCCGCCGCGGCGTGCGTGAACTGGAGGCGATGCAGGCGCGAGTAGGCGCCGTGCGCGGCCAGGAGCTCCGCGTGCGTGCCCACCTCCACGATGCGGCCGCCGTCCAGCACGACGATGCGGTCGGCGTCCTCGATGGTCGACAGCCGGTGCGCGATGACGATGGTCGTGCGCCCGTGCATCAACGTGTGGGCCGCTGGCGCTCGGACTCGGAGTCGAGCGCCGACGTGGCCTCGTCGAGGATCAGCAGCGGCGCGTTCTTGAGGATGGCGCGAGCGATGGCGATGCGCTGGCGCTGGCCGCCCGAGAGCCGGATGCCGTTCTCGCCCACCATCGTGTCGAAGCCTTCCGGCATCGCGCGGATGAAGTCGAGGGCGTGCGCTGCGGCCGCCGCGCGCTCGATGTCCTCGCGCGCGACGCGCCGCCATCGCGCCGTACGCGATGTTCGCGGCCACCGTGTCGTTGAACAGCAGCACGTCCTGCGAGACCATCGCGATCTGCGAGCGCAGGCTCGCGAGCGTCAGCGTGGTGACGTCGTGGCCGTCGATGAACAGGCGCCCGGCCGTGGGCTCGTAGAAGCGCGGCACGAGGTTGACGAGCGACGTCTTGCCGCTCCCCGAGGCGCCCACGAGCGCGACCGTCTCGCCGGGCGCGACGGCGAGCGTGATGTCGGAGAGCGCCTCGCGCTCGTGGCCCGGGTAGCGCAGCGAGAGCCGCTCGAAGCGCACGTCGCCCTGGCAGCGCTCGAGCGTCACCGTGCCCGTATCCGACTCCTCCTCGCGGTCGAGGAGGCCGAAGATGCTCTCCGCGGCGGCGAGCCCGCGCTGGATCGCGGCGTTGATGCCCGACAGGCCCTTCAGGCGCTCGAGGAGCGTGAGGAGCGCCACGACGTACGACATGAAGAGCGCGAAGTCGAACTTGCTGGTGCCGTCGTTCTGCTGCAGCGCTATCCACACGATGGAGCCGACCGCGCACGCGGCGAAGAACACCGTGAGCGGCGAGCTCGCCGCGGTGGCGGAGGACTCCTTGGTCATCGCGTTGCGCAGGCGATTGGCCGCCGCGATCGCGCGATTGCGCTCGTACTGCTCGCCGCCGAAGATGCGCACCACGCGGTGCCCGCCGATCATCTCCTCCAGCACCTGCGTGAGCGAGCCCGAGCGGTCCTGGATGTCGCGGGCGATGCGCCGCAGGCGCCGGCTGAAGTAGCGGATGACGACGCCGACGATGGGGACGACGATGAAGGTGAGGAGCGTGAGCCGCCAGTTGAGCCACAGCAGGTAGCCGAAGCTCACCGTGATGGTGAGCGTGGAGCGGATCGCGTTGGTGATCGCGCCCGACGCGGCGGAAGCGAGCTGGTGCGCGTCGAACGAGATCTTGGACTGGATGACGCCCGCGGCGTGCGTGTCGTAGTACGGCGTGGGCAGGCGCAGCAGCTTGTCGATGAGGTCGCGGCGCAAGTCGAATACGACGCGATACCCCGTCCAGCCCATCCCGAACTCGGAGATGTACGCGCCGACGCCGCGCAGCAGGAACACGCCGACGATGACGAACGGCAGCCACTTGGTCGTGTCGGCGTTCGGCGTCTCGAAGTTGCGCACGATCGGGATGACGAGGTACGCGAGCATGAGATCGCCGGCGGCGACGATCAGCATGCCGAGCACCGCCAGTCCGAAGGCCCATCGATAGGGCCGGACGTAGCGCAGCAGTCGGGAATAGAGGTTGATGCCCGTCATTCGGGATCGGAGGCGAAGCGCAGCGAAGTATAGCGCAGCGCCCGGCGAGGCCGCCGGTTCCCGCGAAATGCGGCGCCACCGGCACGTTGCGTGGCTCGTGCGCCGTCCTCTCGTCGCGTCTTGCGGCAGTTCCCTATCGCGGCAGCAGCCGCTCGTACAGGCCCACGAGCTGGGTTGCCATCGCGTCGGGCGTGAGATCGGCCACGGCGCGAAGCGCGTTGGCGCCCGCGACCTCTCGCGTCTCGCGATCGAGGAGCCCCGTCATCGCCGCGGCGATGGCGTCGATGTCGCGCGCGCCGCACACCGTGCCCGCGCCGTGCGCGGCGACGAGCTCGCCCGCGCCGCAGCGGTCGCTCGTCACCACGGGCAGCCCGCACGCGAGCGCTTCCAGCACGGCGTTGGACAGCGCGTCGTAGAGCGTGGGCAGCACGAAGGCGTCGGCGGCGCCGTAGAACGGCCGCGGCTCCGATTGCGGGCCGGCGAACGTCACGCGCTCGCCGACGCGCAGACGCCGCGCGAGCGCCTCGTATCGCGCGGGGTGGCGGTCGCGGCCGACGACCAGGAGATGCCCGGGCATGGGGACGCGCGCAAGGGCCCTGAGCGCACGCCCCACGCCCTTCCTCGCGTACTCGGAGCCGACCATGACGAACACGCACGCGTCGGCGGCGATTCCAAGGCGCGCGCGCACTTGGGCGCGGTGCGCGCGCAGGCCGGGATTGAACGCGCCGGGGTCGATCGCGTTGTAGATCACGGGCAGGCGCTCGCGCGGCAGCCCGAAGCGCTCGTGGATCTCGGTCTGCACCATGCGCGAGATGCAAATGACGCTCTTGAGCCGCGGGCTCGCGTACAGTCGCCTCTCCGCGGCCAGCATGTAGCGATGGTACGGCGACAGCGCGAGCGCGGCGCGGCCGGCCGGCTGCCGACGACTCGCGTGCGCGCTCCTCCACCCACACGGCGTGCACGCCGTCGCCGGCGCGATAGATGTCGCAGCACGCGATGCGCTCGTGCGACTGGACGAGCGTCGGCGGAAGCGCGGCCAACGCCGTGCACGCGGCCCGCGCGAAGCCGGCCGCGCGCATCGTGCGGCCGATGTACGGCGGGTCGACGATGAGCGGCGTGACGCGCGCGTCGCCGTCCGCCGGCCACTTGCGCGTGACGAGCGTGAGGTCGACGCCGCGCGCCGCGAGCGCGGACGCGCGCGCGCTCGACGATCGCTCCGCGCCACCGTACGGCGTGTAGCGCTGGCGGATGATCGCGAGCCGCACTTACTTGCGCGGAGGCGGCGGAGGCTCGCGCCCCGGGGGATACGGCAGCGTCTCCGAGTCGAGCCCGTCCTCGCCGTGCAGCGGCGGCGCCTCCGCCTCGGGGACGCGGCGCGCGCGCGCGCGCGGCGAGCTTGTGCGCGATGCTCGCCTCCAGGAGCTCCTTGTAGATCAGGACGAGCTTCAGCGTCATCGCCGCCGGCGAGAGCGGCAGCGCGGAGTTGCGCGCGTTGGCGCCCAGCCTCGCGCGAAGCGCCGGATCGGCGAGCTCGCCCATGTGAGCGCGCAGCGACGCGACGTCGCGCGAGTCGCACACGAAGCCGGCATCGTGCTCGGTGACGAGCTCGGCCGCGCCGGAGCGCGTGCTCGTCACCACGGGCAAGCCCGTCGCGAGCGCCTCCATCGCGGCGTCGGGAAAGGAGTCGTAGACCGCGGGCAGCACGAACGCGTCGGCGGCGCCGTAGTAGGGCGCGACGTCCTGCTGGAACCCGGCGAACGTCACGCGCTCGCGCACGCCCGCCTCCCGCGCGAGGGCCCGGAACGCGTCCATCCCGCGGTCGTCGCCGACGACGACGAGATGCGCGTCGGCGTCGAGCCCGGCGAGCGCCGCGATCGCGGCGGGCACGCCCTTGCGCCGGAACCCGGATCCTACGAGGAGGAAGAGCGTCGCGTCCTGCGCGATCCGGTGCTTCGCGCGGATGCGCTCGCGGTGCGAGGCGAGCGCGGGCGAGAACGTGTCCGAGTCGACCGCGTTGTAGAGCACCGGCAGCCGCTCGTCGGGGAGACCGAAGCGCGCCTTGATGTCGTCGCGCACCATCTTCGAGTTGCACAGCACCTGCCGGAGCCACGGGCTCGCGAAGAGCTCGCGCTCCATCGCGAGCTTGTAGCGGTGGTACGGGCTCATGGCGACGCGAGCGCGAAGCTGCGCCGGCGCGTCGCGCAGGCGCTCCTCGAGCCACGTCGCGTGGATGCCGTCCGCCGGACGATAGATGTCGCACGTGCGCATGAGCTCGTGCGACTGCACGAGGTTGAACTTGCCGGCGACGATCTGCTTCGTGGCGGCGCGCGCGAATCCCCAGTCGCGCCAGAGGCGGCCGACGTGGAACGGGTCGACGATGGAGGGCTCGATGAGCTGCAGCTTGGTCTGCGGCCACTCGCGCGTGAAGAGCGTGATCGCGACGTTGCGCTCGAGGAGGGCCTCGAGCGCGCCTTCGAGGAATCGCTCGGCGCCGCCTTGCGGTGTATAGCGCTGGCGGACGATCGCGAGCCGCATCTACGCGCCGACCCCGGACGTCTCGCGCAAGAGCGACGCGAGCGCCTCGTGCACGCGCTCCACCGGCAGCGTGGTGAGGCACTCGGACACCTTGCCTCCGCCGCAGCCGTCGAGCCCGCACGGGCGGCAGGCGTGCTGCGTGGAGACGATCACGCGCTGCGCGACCCGCCACGGTCCCCATGCGATCTCGCTCGAGGGACCGAAGAGCGCGACGGCGGGCGTGCCCACGGCCGCGGCGATGTGCATGGGCGCCGAGTCGACGCCGACGAACGCGCGGGCGCGCGCCGTGAGCGCGCCCAGGTCGCCGAGGTCGAGCCGGCCGCACAAATCTATGGTGCGCGTGCGGGTGGACGGCCGCACCGCGGCCAGGACCGCCGCGACGAGGGCACGCTCGCGGTCGTCCGGCGCGCCCGTCAGCACCACGGGCCAGCCGTCCGACACGACGAGGTCGAGGAGCTCCGCCGTGCGCGCCGCGGGCCAGCACTTGAAGAGCCAGCGCGAGCCGGGATGCACCTGGACGAAGTCGCGGGTGCCGAGGCCGTATTCGCCGAGGAGCGCTCCCACGCGCGCGTCCGCGTCGGCGCCGGGCACGAGCACGAGCCGGCGATCGGACTCGTCGGGGTAGACGCCGATGCGTCGCAGCGCGTCGAGGTTCTGCTCCACCACATGGCGCTCGGTGCGCGCGGGCAGGCGATAGAAATGCGTGAAGCCGCGGCGCCACGCACGCGAGCGACGCTCGCGCTCCTTCGTGACCGCATAGCGCGGCCGCAGGAGGCGCGCGAGCGTGAGACCGCGCGGATGCTCCGTGAGGTGCACCAGAAGGTCGTAGTGGCGCTCGCGAAGGCGCGACAGGAGCCGCCATTCCTCGCGAAGCTGCGTGACGACGCCGCGCTTCTTCCATCCGCGGTCGATCGTGTGCACCTGCGCGATCGCGGGATGGCCCGCGAGCATCGGCGCGGTGTCCTCGTACACGAGCGCGTCCACCTCGAGAGCGGGCGCGGCGCGCTTCAGCGCGGTGAACACGGGCGACGTGAGCAGCACGTCGCCATGATGGCGCAGCTTCGTGACCAGCGCCCGACGGACGTGGTGCAGCGGGACCGGATCGGGCAACGGGCTGGCCATGTCGTCCACAATACCAAAAAATACCGCGACGACGGGGCAGGGCGTTGGCGCTCACTGCCTTCGCGCGCCACGCCCCGTGCGGGCCTTTCGATCGGAGTACAATCCGCGCGTTTGCCGCCAAGGCGCTCATCCCACCCGCATCGACCCTGCCCCATGCCCGACGACGTCAGCACCGCGCTCAAGGCGCAAATCCTCGCCGAGGCGCTGCCCTACATCAGGCGCTTCCACGACAAGACGATCATCGTGAAGTACGGCGGCAACGCCATGACGGAGCCCAAGCTCAAGGCCGGCTTCGCGCGCGACGTCGTGATGCTGAAGCTCGTCGGCATGAATCCCGTCATCGTCCACGGCGGCGGCCCGCAGATCGGCGACCTCCTGACCAAGATGGGCATCAAGAGTGAATTCCGCCAGGGCATGCGCGTCACCGACGCGAGCGTGATGAACGTGGTCGAGATGGTGCTGGGCGAGCTCAACCAGGAGATCGTGGGCCTCATCAACCAGCACGGCGGCAAGGCGGTGGGGCTCACGGGCCAGGACGGCGCGTTCATCCACGCGCGCAAGATGCTCCTCAAGTCGGAGTCGGCGGAGGGCGAGTTCGTCGACATCGGGCTCGTCGGCGAGATCGAGCGCATCGACCCCGAGATCATCCAGCTCCTCGACACGCGAGACTTCATCCCGGTGGTGGCGCCGATCGGCGTCGGGGAATCGGGCGAGGCGTACAACATCAACGCCGATCTCGTCGCGGGCAAGCTCGCCGAGACGCTGCGCGCCGAGAAGCTCGTGCTCATGACCAATACCGTGGGCGTGCTCGACAAGCACGGCACGCTGCTCACGGGCCTCACCGCGAGCGAGATCGACGCGTTGTTCGCCGACGGCACCATCTCCGGCGGCATGCTCCCGAAGATCGGCTCCGCGCTCGATGCCGTCAAGAACGGCGTCAAGAGCTCGCACATCATCGACGGCCGCGTCGAGCACGCGCTCCTGCTCGAGGTGCTCACCAACGAAGGCGTCGGCACCATGATTCGCGCCGACAATACGCCGCCGCGCTACGCGGCCTGATCGCCCCAGCGCCGGGACTCATCACCATGCCCGCCAAACCCGGCGAGCGGCGCCTGCAGATTCTGCAGACGCTCGCGGCCATGCTCGAGAACCCGCGCAGCGAGAAGGTCACGACCGCCGCGCTCGCGGCGAGGCTCGACGTCTCCGAGGCCGCGCTCTACCGGCACTTCGCGAGCAAGGCGCAGATGTACGAGGGCCTCATCGAGTTCATCGAGACGACGCTCTTCTCGTTCATCAACAGGATCACGAACGAGGCTACCGACGGCGTCGCGCAGGCGGAGCAGTCGGTCGTCATGCTCCTGTCGTTCGCCGAGAAGAATCCCGGCATGACGCGCGTGCTGATCGGCGAGGCGCTCGTCAACGAGGACGAGCGGCTGCAGGCGCGCATCAACCAGCTCACCGACAAGCTCGAAGCGGCGCTGCGCCAGTCGCTGCGCATCGCGCAGGCCGCCAACAGCTGGCACGGCGACGCGCAGGCCGACGCTGCGGTCCTCATCGCGTACGTGCTCGGGCGCTGGCAGCTCTTCGCCAAGAGCGGGTTCAAGCGCACGCCGCAGGACGGCTGGGCGCTCCAGCGAAAGTTCCTCTTCGGCTAGGGCCTGTCCCGCGAGTACCGAAGCAACATGGGGTGCCGCATGCCGTCCACGCGCGCCCACGCCCACGGCGTTCACAGTCCCTGGCCCGCGCGCAGTGGCGATAGAATGGTGCGTCTTGCATCGTTCGCCTCGCGCGCCATGCTTCGCATCCTCGTCGCCTTCAGCCTAACGCTAGCCGCGGCGGCCCACGCCCAAAGCGGAAGCCGCATCAGCGAGCCCGCACCCGCGGCACCGTCGCGCTGGCAAGCCGACCGCGACGCGCTCGACCAGGCACTGCGCGCCCGCGTGCTCGTGAGCACCGAGCCGCGCGAGCTCTGGGTGTCGGGGCAAATCGAGCGAGGCGATCCGTGGGCCCAGGTGACGGCACTCGCCCAGGCGCGCATCCGCGTGCCCGGCGAGAAGGTTTACCTCGCGTCGCTCGCCACCGCGTGCATGGCCCCGCTGCAGCCTCTGCCCCCCGAGTGCGACGCAACGGATCGCCTGGCCGACTGGGCGACGCGCGATGCCGACAACGGCGTCCCGGTCCTCTTGCTCGCCGATCGCGCGCGGCGGCGGAACAATGGCGCCGCGATGCTCGCGTACCTCGAGGAGGCCGCCACGCGGCCGCGCTTCGACGACTACTCGAATCGGGGCGCGCTGATCCTCTGGGAGGCCGTTCGCGCCGTGCCGGGCACGGTCGATCCCGCGGCGCGCGCCGAGCTCGCGGCTTCGTATGGCGCCGCCAGGACGCCCTTCACCGTGGGACCGATGCAGTCGCTGTGCCGCGAGGGGGCCACGCTTGCCGACAACGTCCGCGCCGCGTGCGTCGCGGCAGGCACCGCGGCGGCGCAGCGCGCGTCGACCTGGCCGCTGCGCGTTGCGGGGGCGCGCATGGCCGAGCGGGCCGCCGCGCCCGGGACCGCGCAGGACGCCGCGCAGCGGGCGCTCTCGGACGTGCAGCGACGCGCGCTCGATTGCGCGGAGGCGGGCAACCCGATCGCGCAGGGACTCGAGTCCGGGGACGCCGCGGTGCGCGCTCGCGCGGTCTCGCAATGGGAAGCGCAGCTCGCGAAGGAAGCGCAGTCCGGCGAGGTCGCGGCCTGCACCGCGAAGGGTTGAGATCCCTCGCAGCTTACGTCGACTGCACCGTCGACGGCGCGATCACGCATCCGGCGATGCGCCACGCACCGTCGGCCTGCCGCTGCATCGTATAGATCGCGACCCGCACGGTGTCGTCGGGAAGGACGAGCCGCAGCGGCTGGACGACCTCGTCGTCGACCACCTTGCCCTCCAGGAACTGCGTGTGTCGCGCGTCGAGGAGCGCCGAGTAGCCGCCTCGCACCATGCGCAGGAAATTCTCCGGCGTGCCGAGCTTCGCCTGGATGCCGGGCGCCGCGAACGTCATCGCCTTCGCGCCGTCGCCCGCCTTGAGCGCCGCGAGCTGGTCCGAGACAACCTTGCGGATCGCGGTCCACTCCTTCGCGGGAAGCGCGGGCGTCGCGGCCGTCGCGGCGAACGCGAAGCCGGTCACGAGCGCGAGCAGGAGCGCGATCGTCCTCATCGCAGCGAGCACACCGGGCAGGCGGGATCGCGCGGCACGCCGAGCTCGCGGACGCGCATGTCGAGCGCGTCGACGAGGAGCAGGCGGCCCCGCAGCGTCTGTCCCACGCCGGCGACGAGCTTGAGCGCTTCCGCCGCCTGCATCGCGCCGACGATGCCGACGATCGGCGCGAACACGCCCATCGTCGCGCAGCGCGTCTCCTCGATCTCCTCGCCTTCGCCGAAGAGGCAGTGGTAGCAGGGCGCGTCGGGATCTCGCGCGTCGAACACGGCGACCTGCCCGTCGAAGCGCACCGCCGCGCCCGACACGAGCGGCTTGCCTGCCGCCACGCACGCGGCGTTCACCGCGTGCCGGGTGTCGAAGTTGTCGCAGCAGTCGAGCACCACGTCGGCGGCCGCCACGAGGGGCGCGAGCTCGGCGGGTCCCACGCGCGACGCGACACGAACGATGCGCACCTCGGGATTGATCGCCGACAGGCGCGCGGCCGCGGCGTCCACCTTGCGCGCGCCGACGTCACCCGTGGCATAGAGGATCTGCCGCTGGAGGTTCGTGAGGTCGACGGTATCGCCGTCGCAGATCGTGACCGTGCCGATCCCCGCCGCGACGAGGAACTGCGCCGCCGGCGCGCCCAGGCCTCCGGCGCCGATCACGAGCGCGTGCGCGGCGGCGAAGCGCTCCTGCGCGTCGGGTCCGAGTTCCGGCAGCAGGATGTGCCTGCTGTAGCGAAGGAGCTGCTGGTCCGAGAGCTCGACGGCGCACGCGGTCATGGGTTGGGATTATCCGCTCAAACCGGCGGCCCGGTCAGCGCCGGCGCGCGTGAGCGTGGACTTGCTCGTCGAGCTCGTGACGCGCGCTTCGTGAACACCAAACGAAAACGCCCGGGCGTGCCGGGCGTCTTCGTCGATTCGACGGGAGGCGTCGAATGCTTTACTTGCTTTGCGGCGGCACCGCGGTATTCGCGGCGGACATCGCCTTGGTCGACGTCACGACGGGCATGCCCTTCAGGTGGTTCATCGCCTGCTGGAGCTGGAAGTCGTCGGCGGCGCCGAACTCGTAGCGCGGAAGCTTGGGCGCGACCTCGGGCTTCGTGTCGCTGGGCTTCACGACGGCCTGTTGCACCGGCTTCTCCTCTTCCTTGCCGTTCTTGAGCGTCTCCAGGTGGCGCTCGAGGTTCGCCTCGCGGATGCGATTGATGCTGTCGCTGCCGTCGTCGACGGCGATGTCGGGCTCGATGCCCTTCGCCTGGATCGAGCGGCCCGACGGCGTGTAGTAGCGGGCCGTGGTGAGCTTGAGCCCCGCGTTGTTGCCGAGGGGCAGGATGGTCTGCACCGAGCCCTTGCCGAACGTCTGGTTGCCGATCACCGTGGCGCGCTTGTGGTCCTGCAGCGCGCCCGCGACGATCTCCGACGCCGACGCCGTGCCGCCGTCGACCAGCACCACCATGGGCACCTTCTTCACGGCGGGCGGGAGATCCTTGAAGAAATCGTCGCCGCGGCGCGAATAGTTTTCCTTGTTCGCCGACAGGCGCATGCGCGCGTCCGGCGTGCGGCCGTCGGTGTACACGACGAGCGCGTCCTTGGGAAGGAACGCCGCGGAGACCGCGACGGCCTGGTTGAGGAGGCCGCCCGGGTCGCTGCGCACGTCGAGCACGAGGCCCTTGAGATCGCCCTTGGCGTAGAAATCCTTCAGCGCCTTGGCGAGGTCCTCGCCCGTGCGCTCCTGGAAGTTGCGAACGCGGACGTACCCGTAGCCCGGCTCCAGCATCTTCGCGCGCACGCTCTTGACGTTGATCTCCTCGCGAACGAGCGTGAACGTGAGCGGGCCCTCGGCGTCCTTGCGCACGATGGTGAGCACCACCGACGTGCCCGGCTTGCCGCGCATCTTGTCGACGGCCTTCGACAGCGGCAGGCCGCGCGTCGCGGTGTCGTCGATCTTGACGATGAGGTCGCCGGACTTGATGCCGGCGCGGAACGCGGGCGTGTCCTCGATGGGGGACGTCACGCGCACCACGCCATCCTCGACGCCGACCTCGATGCCGAGGCCGCCGAACTTGCCCTGCGTCGAGACCTGGAGCTCCTTGAATGCGTCGGCGTCCAGGAAGTCCGAGTGCGGGTCGAGGCCCCGCACCATGCCGTTGATGGCTTCCTTGATGAGCTTGTCGTCGGGCACCTGCTCGACGTAGTCGCTCTTGATCTTGCCGAAGACCGCGGACAGGAGCTGCAGGTCCTCGTACGGGATGGGCGTCTTGGCCTCGCGCTGGGCGACAGCGGAGAAGTTGAGCGTGATGAGCACGCCGAGGACGGTGCCGATGCCGATGAAGCCCGCCTTCTTGAGCTTGTCGTGCCTGCCCGGTGCCTTGTATGCCGGATCTTTCGATGCCATTCGCTGCTCCCGATTCGTCCGCGTCTCGCCGGATTTCACGTGCTCCGGCAAGGCCGTCCTGCCCCGAAAATGATTGAAAAGAAGTATACGCCGCCTTGCACGCCGTGCCGCCGGGCAGCCGGTCGGGCTGGCGCGTCCGACCGGCGGCGATGCGAGGGGCTTACAAGAAAGAAGCGTGCCGTTGCTACAGCGTTGGTCCCGCAACGGGGCGGCAAGTTCCGCCCGCCGGCAGGTTTCGGGAGGCGCGGCGTTCCTGGCGGTGCAGGCGGCGCCTTTCACCCGCATCGATCCCGGGTGCGAGCGCGGCGCGCGTTCGTGGTGACCGAATGCGCTCGCGGAGGCGACGCGGCGTCCGGTGGAGTCCCCGGGCTACGAAGAGAAGCGGACGAGCGAGCGGCCGGTCATCTCGGGCGGCTGGGGCAATCCCATCATCGCAAGAAGGGTCGGCGCGATGTCCTGCAGCGCGCCGCCCCCGTCGACGGTCGCGGGACGGCCGACGTAAACGAACGGGACGCGGTTCAGCGTGTGGGCCGTGTGCGGCTGGTGCGTCTCGCCGTCGTACATGCGTTCCACGTTGCCGTGGTCGGCGGTGATGATGACCTCGCCGCCCGCCGCTCGCGCGGCCGCCACGACTCGGCCGACGCACGCGTCGAGCACCTCCACGGCCTTCACGGCGGCCTCGTAGTTGCCCGTGTGGCCGACCATGTCGCCATTGGCGTAGTTGCACACGATGGCGTCGTACTTGCCCGACTCGATGGCCGCGACGAGCTTGTCCGTGACCTCGTAGGCGCTCATCTCGGGCTTCTCGTCATAGGTCGCGACGCGCGGCGACGGCACCAGGATGCGGTCCTCGCCGGGGTAGACGGCCTCGACGCCGCCGTTGAAGAAATACGTCACGTGCGCGTACTTCTCCGTCTCGGCGATGCGAAGCTGCGTGAGGCCCAGCCCCGAGAGATACTCGCCGAAGCCCTGGCGGATGGTTTGCGGGCCGAAGGCGATGGGAAGCTTCGCGAACTCCTCGCCGTAGGACGTGAGGCAGACGTACTGCGCGAGCGCCGGCACGCGCTT
>JBGAIS010000190.1:0-6261 GCA_044225355.1 Casimicrobiaceae bacterium
CTTCGGCATCCTCGCTCGACACGAGCGCCGTCACCTCCGCGTGGTAGATCTCAACCTGCACCCACTTGAGGCCATGCGACGCGGCGTACTCCTCCGTGTCCTTCATGATCTTGCGCGAGCGCGCGTACTGGCCGCGGATCTGCTGGTTGAACGCGCTGTGCACGTGCCACCAGACGCGATTCACTGCCGTGACCTCGGGATCGGCGAGCCACGGCTCCACCAGCGCGATGAGCGACTCCGCGCTCGCGCCCTTGGTCTTCCAGTTCTTGTAGTTGAAGAGGATCGACGCGGCGTTGACGCGATCGTTGACCGGCACCGAGAGGATGTCCGGCGCCGCCAGGAGCGTCTCCACGGTGCGTGCGACCTCGTCGATGCCGGCATGCTCGGGCTGCCGGAACAGGAGCGCGATGAGGAGCGCGCCGCGAATGCGCAGGCCGTCGGCCGTCGAGAGGTACTCGGGCGGCGGATCGAGGAGCCGCGTGAGGATCTCGATCCAGCGATCGAGCGGCGCGAAGTCCGCCCACTCGAAGTAGTGGCAGTCGACCGCCGCGGCCGCGGTGAGGAGCTGGCGTCGCACGTCGTTGCGCTCGACGAAGCTCGCGTAGGCACGCTCGAGGAGCGCCTTGCAGCGCGCCGGCTCGTCGTACATCACGGCGTACGCCTCGCCGAGCGCGAGCCGCGGCTCGGCATCGCGCACCTCGGGCGGCATCGCCGCGACCCACTTCACGAGCGCCTTGCGGCGGCCTTCGGCCAGGAGCGACCGGCCCGCGTGCAGCGTGAGGCCCACGAGCGCCGACCACGCCTTGGCTTCGATGTACAGCGCCGCCGCTGCGTCGAAGTCGCCGCGCGCAACGAGCTGTCCCGCGGCGCGGTCGAGCGCGGCCTGTCGCTCAGCGGCGGTGAGCCGGCGCCGGCCCTCGTCGAGCAGGAACTCGCGGAAGAGCGCGTGGAACTGGTACATCGGCTGGTCGCCCACGCGCCGGCGATCGGTGAACAGATGCCGGCGGAAGACGTAGTCGAGCACGAGAGGGGCCTCCGGGTTGCCGGAGATCGCTTCGGCATCGGCAGGCGATACCGACGGCAGGAGCGCCGCGAGCATCAGCACGCGCTGGTTCTCGGGACGCGCGCGTCCGAAGATCTCGCCCGTGAAGTACTGGAACACCGCTTCCTTGCCCTCGGGCAGGAGCGCCTCGGGCGCCGTGCCCTCGTTGCGCAGGAGATGCTCGCGCATGAGCACGATGCCCGCGGCCCAGCCGTCGCTCGCACGGTAGATGGCGCGCGCGGCTTCGCCGGTGAGCTGCGACGTCGACGTGAGCGCGTCGGACTCCTCCTCGGTGAAGCGCAGCGCCTCCCACTCGATGCGCGTGATGCGCTGCTCGCCCACGAGGCGAGCCATCTCGGGGACCGGCGGCTCGCGCGACAGGAAGATGATGTTGAGGCCGAGGGGAATCTCGCGCAGGCCTTCCGCGAACGCGAAGCGCCACGACGGATCGGCCTTGGGCTCGTGGAAATTGTCGACGACGAGC
This sequence comes from Casimicrobiaceae bacterium, assembly GCA_044225355.1. Lineage (GTDB taxonomy): Bacteria > Pseudomonadota > Gammaproteobacteria > Burkholderiales > Casimicrobiaceae > VBCG01. The sequence goes on from JBGAIS010000190.1 coordinate 1,527, forward strand.
ACCGACCCGGCCGCGAACATTCCGAAGAGCTCGCGCATGAATCGACGCGTGAACGCCGGGAGGTCGCTCGCGTATTCCGCCGTGAGCGTCGGCAGCGCCGCTGCGGCGTCGCGCGCCTTCTTGCCCGGGATCTCGCCCGCGCCGATACGCACGTAGTGGAAGAATGTCGCGGGATCGGCGTCGCCCGGGTCCGCCTGGAACCACATGCCGGGGAGCTTTCGCGCCTCGATGTAGCTCGCGACGAGCGTCGACTTGCCCGAGCCCGGCGGCCCCGCGATCCACAGGATGGGATGGCTGCGCCGCTCGTCGATCAGGCGGAACAGCCGCTCGCGCTTCTGGACGTTGTACAGGCGCGGACGGCTGAATTTCGCGAGAGTGGCGACCGCCTGCGGTCCGCGCGCGGGCCTCGACATCGGGGCGGCGTCAGCCGATGGGGCGTACGGACGGCGCGAGCGCGTCGACGCGCGCCGCGAGGGCGTCCACGCGTGCGCTCACCTGGTCGATGCCTTCGCGCATCGCGCGGAAGTCGTGCCCGCGGGCGAGCAGCGCCGCCTCGTCGCGCGCGTAGCTGCCCGCGCTCTCCGCGAAGCGTTGCGACGCGTACTCGGGAAAGGCGAGCAGGCGGCGGCCGGTGTCGGCGAGCCGCTGCCCCGCCACGGGCCCGAAGGCCTTGGCGAAGGCTTCCTCGACGAACCACGGCAGGGTGCGCGCGAGGTCCTTCAGCACGCCGCCCACCTCCGCATCGCCGTCTTCCTTCACGAAGTCGTTCCAACGCGCAGGGTCGGCGAGGAACGCGGGCACGGAAAGCGGCGAGAGGGTGAGGCGAAGGTCGGCGACCGTGGCGGCGGCGGCCGACGCGAGCCGGCCGCCTTCGTGGACGGTCCACGTCGCCGCGACCGGGCCGACGGCGAGCGAGAACGAGCGCCCCGCGATGGTCGCAAGCTTCTCCCGCGCCCACGCCTCGTCCGCGAGCATGCGGTTGGCGAGGCCCGCGGGGGCGTCGGCGGGGTCAGGCCATCTCATGCGACTGCTGGATGCCGGCCAAGAGCCAGCCGGACGAGCCGTCGACCGGCTTCACGAGGTTCCACACTTCGTCGAAGTCCTTGGGCAGCACCGTGCCGTCCTCGCGCAGCACGCCGGTGAAGCGCACGCTCATCCAGTGCTGGCGGCCCTCGGTGGCGACGTCCAGCACCTCCGCGTCGAGGCGGATCACCTCGGTGGGCAAGTGGCTGGCACGCTCGGCGAGGTCGCGCGACACGTCGGCGAACATGTCGGGCGTCATCACCTCGGACAGCGCCTTGCGGTCGCCCGAGTCGTAGGCCGCCTGCAGCTCGCGGAACTGGATCTTGGCCTGCTCGACGAACGGCGCGGGGTCGAAGCCGGGCGGATAGCGAGGGGACGACGCTGGCGCGCTGGGCTGCGGTGCCGTGCCGCCGCCCATCACGGGCTCGAACGCGCGCGACTGGCCGCCGATCTGCGGCTCGACCCGGGCGGGCGAGGCGCCCGCGCCGGCGTACTGCATGGGCCGCGCGGGCGCATTGCGCCGCGACAGCAGCATGCGCACCACGACGACGCCCACGACCGCGAGGAGCGCGAGCAAGAGGAAGCTGCCGAAGGCCTCCGACAAGCCGAGGTGCGACATCAGCGCGGCGAGGCCCAGTCCCGCGGCGAGGCCCGCGATGGGGCCGAGCCAGCGCGACATGCCCGATGGCTTCGCTGCGGCGGCGGTCGCCGGCGCCGGCGTGGCGCGCGGCAGGGCTTGCGACGCACCGGGCGTCGACGGCGAGGCCCGGGGCGGCGGGCTCGGCGCGGGAGCGGGCGTCATCTGCCGCTGCGAGCCCATGCTGCGTCCGCCGCCCATGCGCTTCGCGTCGGCGATGTCGGCGCCCGCGAGGGCGGCCAGCGCGACGAGGGTGACGGCAACAGCGAGAAGACGATTCATCCTTGGCACCTCCAGAAATGCATTCGATCGGAATATGAAGCCGGTTCGCGTCTCGATCAATAGACGCGGCCGATGTGCACGGCCACCACGCCCGCCATGAGGTTCCGGTATTCGACCCGCTCGAAGCCCGCCTGTTCCATCATGCGCGCGAGCGACGCCTGGTCGGGATGGACGCGGATCGACTCGGCGAGGTAGCGGTAGCTTGCCTCGTCGTCGGCCACGAGCTTGCCGAGCCGCGGCAGCACGTTGAAGCTGTACCAGTCGTAGAGCGGCGCGAGCGGCGGCGCGACGCGCGAGAACTCGAGCACCACCGCGGCGCCGCCCGGGCGAAGCATGCGGCGCATCTGCTCCAGCGCGACTTCCTTGCGCGTGACGTTGCGCAAGCCGAAGGCGATCGACACGACGTCGAACGCGCGATCCGCGAACGGCAGCGCTTCCGCATTGCACTGGACCGTCGGCAGCGCGAGGCCGACGTCGATGAGCTTGTCGCGTCCCGCCGCGAGCATCGCGTGATTGATGTCGGAGTGCACGACCACGCCCGTCGGGCCGACCTTGGCGGCGAAGAGGCGCGAGAGGTCGCCGGTGCCGCCCGCGAGGTCGAGCACCTTCTGCCCCGCGCGAAGCGGCACGAGGTCGACCGCGAAGCGCTTCCAGAGCCGGTGCAGGCCGCCCGACATGAGGTCGTTCATCACGTCGTACTTGCCCGCGACGGAATCGAAGACGCCGCGCACCCGGCGCGTCTTCTCCGTGGCCGAGACGGACTCGAAGCCGAAGTGCGTTCGCTCGTCGGTCACGTCGAAGCCTTCGCCGCGTCCCGGCTCGCGCCGGCGATGGCCATGCGCGAGAGGTAGTCCTTCCACAGGCGGTCCTGGTTGACCGCGATCTCGTACAGGTAGTCCCAGGAGTAGATGCCGGTGTTGTGGCCGTCCGAGAACGTGGGACGCACCGCGTACTGGCCGACGGGCTCGACCTCGGTGACCGTCACGTCGCGCTTGCCGACCTGGAGCGTCTCCTGACCGGGGCCGTGGCCGCGCACCTCCGCCGAGGGCGAGTTCACGCGGAGGAACTCGTACGGAAGCCTGTACGTTCGGCCGTCGCCGAACGAGAGCTCGAGCACGCGCGAGGCGTTGTGGAAGGTGATGTCGGTCGGCGTCACCGCGCTATTTTGCCACCGAATCGCGCATGGGACCTGGGGTTATGGCTGGTTCTTGCGCGTCCGGAAATGGGGTCAGACCCCATTACAGGCCTGGCACCATTTTGCTCGGCTCGTCGAGAAGGGTCGGGATTCGGATCGACGGAAATGGGGTCAGACCCCATTACAGGCCTGGCACCATTTCGGGCGAGGGCGCAGATTCTCGTCGGGCGACAGCGGGTGGGATACCGGCGTGCCCGGCACCTCGAGCCGATCCGACACCGCCGGGCGACTCAGATCACGTTGTTCGGCTGCTGCTCCGGCACGATGTCCATGTTGCCGATGCCCGAGAACACGTTGCGGTTCTTGGCTTCCTTGCCGTGCAGCTTGATCTCGAGGCGCAGGTCGTTGAGGGAATCGGCGTTGCGCAGGGCGTCCTCGTACGTGATGAGCCCCGCTTCGTAAAGATCGAACAGCGACTGGTCGAACGTCTGCATGCCGAGCTCGCGCGACTTCTTCATGATGTCCTTGATGCCGGACACGTCGCCCTTGAAGATGAGATCGGAGATGAGCGGCGAGTTGAGCATCACCTCCACCGCCGGCACGCGGCCGCGGCCGTCGCGGCGCGGAATGAGGCGCTGCGCGACGAACGCGCGCACGTTGAGCGAGAGGTCCATGAGGAGCTGCGCGCGCCGCTCCTCCGGGAAGAAATTGATGATGCGGTCGAGCGCCTGGTTCGTGCTGTTGGCGTGCAGCGTGGCGAGGCACAGGTGGCCCGTCTCGGCGAAGCTGATGGCGTAGTCCATCGTCTCGCGCTCGCGCACTTCGCCGATGAGGATCACGTCGGGCGCCTGGCGCAGCGTGTTCTTGAGCGCCACCTGCCAGCCGTCGCAGTCGACGCCCACCTCGCGCTGCGTGATGATGCAATTCTTGTGGTCGTGCACGAACTCGATCGGATCCTCGATCGTGATGATGTGCCCGTAGCTGTTCTCGTTGCGATAGCCCAGCAGCGACGCCATCGACGTGGACTTGCCCGCGCCCGTCGCGCCGATGAACATCATGATGCCGCGCTTGCTCATGATGACGTCCTTCAGCACCGGCGGCAGTCCCAGGTCCTCGAACTTGGGGATGTCCATCGTGATGGTGCGAAGGACCATTCCCACGCGCCCCTGCTGCACGAACGCGTTGACGCGGAAGCGGCCGATGCCGGGCGGGCTGATCGCGAAGTTGCACTCCTTGGAGCCTTCGAACTCCGCGGCCTGCTTGTCGTTCATCACGCTGCGTACGAGCTCGATCGTGTGCTGCGGCGAGAGCTGAGTCTTCGACACCGGCGTGATCTTGCCGTCGACCTTGATGGCGGGCGGGAAGCCGGCCGTGATGAAAAGGTCGGAGCCATTCTGCTTGACGAGGAGATCAAGGAGCTCGTGGATGAATTTTGTCGCGCGTTCTCGTTCCATGCGTTCTCGCTCCTGCTAGGTCAAATCGTCCGGCTCCGCCGGCGATTTGCCCCTGATCAGCTTCTCGTCGGGCCATCAGCGTCGTCGATCTTTCCAAGAGCTCGCCGCGTAAGCCTGGCGACCTCTTCCGGCTTGTATGCAAACCTATCCGCCCATGAACAGGTCTTTGTTGACGGCGCGGTTGCGGGCTTCGGCGATGTTGAT
>JBGAIS010000191.1:0-7516 GCA_044225355.1 Casimicrobiaceae bacterium
CTGGCTCGCGCTCGCGATGGACGCGCACTGGTCGAGCGTGCGAGACGAGCCGCGCGTGCCGCCTGCCGCGGCACGACGATTCCGCATCGTCGGCGCGCTCGGCCTCGCGGTGTCGCTCGCGATCTGCCTCGTCGCCGACCACCCTTCGATGGCCGCGCTCGTGTGGATCATGATCGTCGCGGCATCGGTGGTCGCCGTCGCGCTCGCGCTGGCGTGGCGCCCGCGCTGGCTGCGACCCTTGGCGGCGCTGCACCGCTGAGCGAATCGCGCCGGGCGGACTCCTTCGTGGCGAGGCGTGTCGCTCGCAACGCCTTGGCCGGCGCACATACTCGCTCCACATTTGTCGCGCACACTCCGCGGTGTCGATCACGAGCCCGGAGAACACCATGCTGTGGAGTCACCCCTTGAGCAAGGCCGGTCGGAGCGTCACGTCCGCGCTGATCGCCGTCGGACTGTCGGCGGCGTGCGCCGCGGCGTGGGCACAGGCGCCGGCGACCACGGGCGATACGCCGCCCCCGCCGCCGCCGCACCATCGCGGGCCGCCGCCGGAGGCCCTTGCGGCGTGCGAGTCGTCGGCCGCGGGCGCCGCGTGCGCATTCGCGATGGGACCGCACAATGTCGCGGGCACGTGCGGCGCGCCGCCCGGCCTGCCGCTCGCCTGCATGCCGAACGACAGGCCGCCGCCTCCGCCGCCCGGGCCGCCGCCGGCGCAGTAGCGTCGTCGGCGTCGTCGGCGCGGGGTGGCCCGCGGCTCACTCGTCCCACTCGAATCGTGAGGCCGCGAGCGCCGCGAACACCGCGGCGAACGCGAGCATCACCGCCACCGGCACGAGTGCGTCGTGGGCGGGGAGCCCGCGCCACGTCATCGCGTCGAGCCCGTCGACGGCCCAGCGCGTGGGCACGAAGAGCGACAGCTTCTGCAGCCACTCGGGAAACACGAACGCCGGCACCCACGCGCCGCCGAGCATCACGAGGAGGAGCGTGGCGAGGATCGCGAGGCCGCGCGTCGCCTCGGGCGTCCTGCCGAGCGCCGCGATGAGGAGCCCGAAGCTCCCGGTGAGGAAGGAGAAGGCGACCAGCACCGCGACGAAGCCGATCCAGCTGCCCTCGACGCGGACCCCGAACGCGGCCATCGCCACGGCGTAGACGATCGCAAAGACGACGAGCGCGGTGATCGCGCAGCTCGCGATGCGGCTTCCGAGGAGCGCGGCGCGCGACAGCGGCGCGGCGCGCAGGCGCTTCCACAGGCCCATGCGTCGCATCAGCAGCAGGCCGACGCCCAGGTCGACGCCCATCAGCAGCACGAACTGCACGCCCATGCCCGCGAACGAGTGCGCGTAGCTGTTGTACGCGACTTGCGGCCGCGCGCTCGCGGCTTCGGCGCGCGTGACGTACGGCAGCGAGAATGCGGGCGTGGACGCGGCGCTCGTGCTCGATGAGGCGGGCGCCGACGATTGCACGCGCGCGACGCTGTCGAGCATACGGAGGAGGTCGTCGCGGCGCTCGGGGGCGAGAGACGCGTCGCTTGCCACGCGGGCGCGCGCGTCGTCCACCCATCCGCTCGCGCGCGTCATGAGCAACTGCGCCACGGACTGCATGACGTGCTGCGCGAGCACGCCGCGCACGACCTCGACGGCCATGGACTGTGACGGATCGTAGCGCAGCGCGAGCTCGGGCCGCGGGCCGCCGAACATGCCGCGCGGCGCGCTCGCGCCGAAGCCTGCGGGAATCGTGATGGCCGCCGCGAGCTTGCCGGACTTGACCTGCGCGATCGCCTCGTCATCGGGCGGCGTGCGCACGTCGAGCGTCGCATCGCCCTGCAGTGCGGCGATCACGCGGGCCGAGAGCGCGCTTCGATCGAGGTCGACCACCGCGATGGGAATGCGGCCGGCCTTGCTGTCCGAGTTGCCGAAGAGCGAGCCGAAGAACGCCGCGATGAGGATGGGCGCGGCGATGGTCATGAGGAGCGCGCGGCGGTTGGAGAAGAAGAGGACGAGGTCCTTGCGGACGAGGGCTGCGATGGCGTTCATGGCGTGGACGGGCCCTAGTCGCGGAGCTCGCGCCCCGTCAGTGCGAGGAAGACGTCCTCGAGCGTGCCGCGGTCCGAGCTCACGTGGCGCACGCTGGCGCCGGCATCGACCACCGCGGCGAGCGCGGCCGACGCGACGCGCGCGAGGCGTCGTCGGTGCAGAGCATGATCGCGCTCGTTTTCCACGCGCACGTCCTTCACGCCGGCGATGCCGCGCAGGGTGCCTGCGTCGATCGGGCCTTCGACATCGAGGGTGAGCGTCTGCGCGGCCGGCAGGCGCGCGAGGAGCTCGCGCAGGGTTCCGCTCGCCACGATGGCGCCGTGATCGACGACGACGATGCGATCGGCGAGCCGCTCCGCCTCCTCCATGTAGTGCGTCGTGTAGACCAGCGCCTTGCCGTCGCGCTTCAGGCGCTCGAGGTGGTCGAAGATGGCGTTGCGTTTCTGCGGGTCGACGCTCGGCACGGCTCGTCGAGCAGGATGACGTCGGGGTCGTGGACCAGCGCGCAGGCGATGTTGAGCCTGCGCTTCATGCCGCCGCTGAAGGTCGACGGCTTGTCGCGGGCGCGATCGGCGAGGCCCACCTCGTCGAGCGCGCGCGCGGCCCGCGCGCGGGCCCGCGAGCGCGGCAGGTCGGAAAGCGCGCCGAAGAGCTCGCGGTTGTGGCGGGGAGGGAGGTCCGCGAACAGGGCCAGGTCCTGCGGCACGAGGCCGATGCGCCGCTTGTACGCGTCGCCGGTGCCGTCGAGCGCCACGCCGTCGACGACGACGCGTCCCGCGTCCGGTGGCACGAGGCCCGCGATCATGCCGATGGTGGTCGACTTGCCCGCGCCGTTCGGGCCGAGGAGGCCCAGGATCTCACCGGGCCGCACCGCGAGCGAGACGTCCGCCACCGCGGCGCGTCCTCCGTAGGCCTTGCGCAATCCTTGTGCTTCGAGCATTCGCCGCCCCTCGAGGAAGAAGTGGCGCGATCCTATCGATCGGCGGCCGCGCGGCGGCGGGCGATGCGACGGAAGGCCGGCCGGCGGCGCGAGTGGCGGCCCGCGGGCGCGAGATGAGGGGCGCGCCAGGTCAGGGGCGAGGGGTCTGCGCTTCGCTCGGGAGCCGGAGGACGGGTCCGATGCCGCCCTCGACTCGTGGCGTGAGGGTCGCGGCGCGGTGAGCCTGCCGACGCCAAGGCGACGGACCCGGGCAGGGCGAAGGCGCCCCGCCCGCGGCCGCATCGCCGTCCGGTGCGGCGGCGAGCCTGACTCGACGCGACGCCCAGCCTTCGATGGCAGCCGCGAAGGGACGTCGAAGGTCCGCCCGCGGCCGGGCGGGCGATCAGGTGATCGATGCCTTGTAGATGGCGCCGATGGCGCCGTCGAGCTCCTGGTTGAACTGGGCGTCCGTCTGCTGCGCGGTGAGGCCTTCGGTGAGCGCGCGCGAGAAGCTCGCGATGACGCCGTGGTTCTGCGCGAGGAGCGCATCCGCCTCGTCGCGCGAGTAGCCGCCCGACAGCGCGACCACGCGCAGCACCTTGGGATGCTTCACGAGGTTGGCGTAGAAGTCGACCACCGTGGGAAGCGTGAGCTTCAGCATCACCTTCTGGCCCGGGCCGAGCGCCTGGAGCTCGCGCAGGATCGCCGCCTCGAGGAGCTTCTCGGCGCCCGCCTTGTCGGGCGCGTGGATGTCGACCTCAGGCTCGACGATGGGCATGAGCCCGGCGGCGAGGATCTGCTTCGCGATCGCGAACTGCTGGGCGACGACGGCGTCGATGCCCTTCGCGTTCGCCTGCTTGATGACCGAGCGCATCTTGGTGCCGAACACGCCTTTGTTGCTCGCGCGCGCGAGGAGCGCGTCGAGGCCGGGCATGGGCTTCATCACCTGCGTTCCGTCGGCCTCGTCGGCGAGCCCCTTGTCCACCTTGAGGAAAGGCACGACCTTCTTCACGGACCAGAGGTAGTCGCACGTGCTGCGACCCTCGACGTCGCGGTCCATGGTCTGCTCGAACAGGATCGCGCCCAGGATGCGGTCGCCCGTGAACGCCGGGCTCGTCATGATGCGCGTGCGCATCGCGTGGATGAGGTCGAACATCTGCGCGTCGCCGGAATAGGCGTCGGGCTTGATGCCGTACAGCGAGAGCGCCTTGGGCGTGCTGCCGCCGGACTGGTCCAGCGCGGCGATGAAGCCCTTGCCCGATCCCATCTTCTCGGTTTGCTGCTGATTCATGGCGACTCCTGTGGTGCGTCCGCGGAAGGCATAAGGATAATTCATCGCGCGCCCGCGGCCCCGGGAATCGTGGAAGTAGGGTCGGAGTCGACTTGCGGTGAGCCGACTCCGACCTCCTCATTTCGGGGCGACCCCGGCGTTGACGTCCGCGCGGGCGTCGCCAATACTTCGGTCGCGCGCGGGCGCGGACTCCACGCGCTCCGGCGCGGCGACCGGCCGGCATCCCGCCCCAGCGCCTCGCTTCGCAGGGGGTTGTGCATGAAAGCGCCCGTCGTCGACGTTTCCCACGATCTCTTCGACCTCTCGGGGCGCTGCAGCGTCGTCACGGGCGCGAGCGCCGGCATCGGGCACCGAGCTCGCGCGGGCGCTCGCGTACCGAGGTCGGACGTCGTCCTGGTGAGCCAGGGCGCCGCGCGACTCGACGACGCTGCGAGCGCCGTGCGCGCCATCGGCCGGCGCGTCGCGACCGTGGCGGTCGACGTGGCCGACGACGACGCGCCATCGCGCATCGTCGACGCGGCCCTCGACCTCGCGGGGCGCATCGACGTGCTCGTCAACAACGCGGGCTTCATGACGTTCGAGCGCCTTCGACGTCGACGACGGCACGTGGGACGAGATCTACAAGGTCAACGTGCGGGCGCCCATGCGTATCACACGCGCCGTCCTGGCCGAGATGGCGAAGGCGTCGAGCGGCAGCATCGTAAACATCGGCAGCTCGTGGTCGTCGCGCGCGTCGGTGTTCAACCAGGACGGCGGCGGCGTCGACTACTGCTCGTCCAAGGCCGCGCTGCAGGCGCTCACGCGCGCGACCGCGCAGGACGCGGCCCCGAGGAACATCCGCGTGAACGCCGTCGCGCCCGGCATCGTCGACACGCCCATGCACGCCGACCACCGGCCGCTCCTGTTCGAGTTCGAGAAATTCGTCCCGCTGGGCCGCATCCAGGTCGCGCAGGACCTGGCGGGCGTCGTGATCTTCCTGGCCTCCGACGCGAGCGCCTACGTGACGGGCCAGACGTTCCACGTGAACGGCGGGCTCCTCATGACCGACTGAGGACCTCGCGTCCCGCGGGGGACGAGAGGCAACGCGGCGATCGACGTTCGCCGCGGACTCGTCGACGCAGCGGCGCGACGGCGCGCCCGGCTACGCCGCGCCCAGCAGGTAAACCCGCGTATTCGCGAAATTGCGCTCCGTGTCGGAGCGCACCGCCGTGCCCACGCCTTCCGGCGTCAGCACCTCGAGCAGCAGCGCGTTGGGCACGCTGCCGTCGATGATGTGCACCGATCGCACGCCTTCGCGCACCGCGCGCACCGCCGCGGCGAGGCGCGGCTCCATGCCGCCGTGGACGACGCCGTCGCGCAGGAGGTCGTCGCGTCGGCCGCCTTCAGGATCGGCACGAGCGTGCCGTCGCGGCCCAGGATGCCCGCGATGTTCGTCATCAGCACGAGCTTCTCGGCCTCGAGCGCGCGCGCAGCTGGCCGCGAGCCGATCAGGTTGATGTGGTACGCGACGTTGTCGACCGACACGCCGATAGGCATGACGACGGGCACGAAGTCGCGCGGAGCAGGAGATCGACGAGGCCGGTGTCGATGCTCTCGACGTCGCCGACGAATCCCAAGTCGGGCGCCGCGGGATCGTCGGCGGGCACCGAGACGGGGGGCGCGTGGATGAAGCGGCCGTCCTGGCCGTCCACGCCCACAGCGCGCCCGCCCTCGCGATTGATGATCGACGTGAGCTCCTGGTTGAGCTCGCTCAAGGCCATCTCGACCAGCGTCATCGCGCGCTCGTCGGTCACGCGGTGCCCGCGATAGCGCTGCACCTCGTGCCCCATCTTGCGCATGAGCTCGTCGATGCCCCATCCGCCGCCGTGCACGACGACCACCTTCATGCCGACGAGCCGCAGCAGCGCCACGTCGCGCGCGAATCCCGCCTTCAGCGCGGGATCGGACATCGCCTTGCCGCCGAAGCGCACCACGATCGTCTTGCCGTGGAACGCGCGCAGGTAGGGCAGGGCTTCGGCGAGGATGCTGCCTTTGGTCGAGGGCGTCATGCGGCAGGCGGCAGGAGAGTTGCGCAGGGCTCCACTATAGATCACCTCGAGTCGACACCCGTTGCGCATCGCAAGCCGGCGCGATCGCGATCCTGGTGTAGGGTGTCGCGAAGGCCCGAGGTGCAGCGCGAGCGCAGCGGTGCCCATCCATCCGACGAAGGAGCGCCATGACGAAGCCTGCGAAGAACACCATCTGCCTCTGGTACGACCACGATGCGGAGGACGCCGCGCACTTCTACGCGAAGACGTTTCCCGATTCCTCGGTAGGCGCCGTGACGCGCGCGCCGGCCGACTTCCCGTCCGGCAAGGCGGGCGACGTCCTCACGGTCGAGTTCACCGTGTTGGGCATACCGTGCGTCGGCCTCAACGGCGGCCCCGCGTTCAAGCACTCGGAGGCGTTCTCGTTCCAGGTGTCGACCGCGGACCAGGCCGAGACGGATCGCTACTGGAGCGCCATCGTCGGCAACGGCGGCCAGGAGAGCGCGTGCGGCTGGTGCCGGGACAAATGGGGGGTGTCGTGGCAGATCACGCCCGCCGCCCTCATCGAGGCGATCACCGACCCCGACCCTGCGGTGGCCAAGCGGACGTTCGACGCGATGATGGACATGCGCAAGATCGACATCGCGGCCATCGAGAAGGCGCGTCGGGGATAGCGCCCTATCCCGCGAGTACGCTCGCAGGTTCGCGGAGGAATCGGCCGCCGGCCTCGTTGCCCGGCCTCACCGTGCGACGAGGCGCGTCTTCGGAATCGCGCCAAGCCTCACGACCCATCCATTCGCTTGTTTTGCTTCGGGACTTGCGGGACAGGACGCTGGCGCAGGGTGCTCGCGCTACCACCGCGCGGGACGGTTACGGAATCTTCCGCGTCTCGCGGCGCATCGCGGGCAGGCGCCGCGCGATGGCCGCTTCCACCGCGGGCGGCGGCATGCCGAGGCCGCGGAACACGGCGCGCGCGACGTCCCGCGTGAAGCGCGTCGACGTGCCGCCGAGCGCCATCCGGCGCATCGCCTCGTGCAGCGTGCCCACCACGACGTCGCGCGCGGCCTCGACGCTGCCGAACGAGAACATGCCCGCGCGCGAGCCGTCGCGAAGGTCCTTCTCGAGCGTCCGCTCGACGCTCTCCCCGTGCTTCACCGCGCCCGCGACGAACGCGCACCACACGGGGTCCGTCTCCGCTTTGCGAAGCCACAGCCGCACGCCGAGGGTGAGGCGGTCGGCGGGCGACGCG
>JBGAIS010000192.1:0-7490 GCA_044225355.1 Casimicrobiaceae bacterium
GAGAGCTGGTGCGGGAAACGCTTCGCCTGCGGCGCCAGCTGCACCAGCTCCAGCAGGTCGGTCACCTTCTTCGTGATGGCGGCTTCCGAAGGCCGCGTCGCCTTCGGCCGCACGCGCAGCCCGAAGGCCACGTTCTCGAAGATCGAGAGGTGGCCGAAGAGCGCGTAGTGCTGGAACACGAAGCCCACCTGCCGGTCGCGGGCATGGCGGCCCGTCGCGTCCTCGCCGTGGAACGACACGCTGCCTTCGTCCGGCGCCTCGAGGCCCGCGATGATGCGAAGGAGCGTCGTCTTGCCCGACCCGGACGGCCCGAGCAGCGCGAAGAGCTCGCCGGTGGCGATGTCGAGGTCCATGCGGTCGACGGCGACGAAGCTTCCGAACCGCTTGGCGATGCCGCGAAGCTCAATGCTCACGGGCGCTCCTTTCGATGACGAGCTTGACGGCGAGCGTGACGAGCGCGAGCACCGCGAGGAGCGATGCGCACGCGAACGCGGCGACGAACTGGTACTCGTTGTAGGCGATCTCGACGTGCAGCGGCAACGTGTTGGTCGCGCCCCGGATGTGGCCCGACACGACCGACACCGCGCCGAACTCGCCCATCGCGCGGGCGTTGCACAGGATGACGCCGTACAGGAGCCCCCACTTGACGTTCGGCAGGGTCACGCGCGAGAACGCCTGCCACCCGCGCGCGCCGAGGACCGTCGCCGCTTCCTCCTGCTCGACGCCCTGCGCCTGCATGAGAGGAATGAGCTCGCGCGCGACGAACGGGAACGTGACGAACATCGTCGCGATCACGATGCCGGGCACGGCGAAGATCACCTTCATGTCGTGCTCGGCGAGCCAGGGCCCGAGCCATCCTTGCAGCCCGAAGACGAGCACGAACACGAGGCCGGCGATCACCGGCGAGACCGAGAAGGGCAGGTCGATCAGCGTGACGAGGATGCTCTTGCCGGGGAAGCGGAACTTGGTGATGGCCCACGCCGCCGCCACGCCGAACGCCACGTTGGCGGGCACCGCGATGGCCGCGACGGTGAGCGTGAGCACGATGGCGTCGCGCGCATCCGGCGACGTGACCGCCGCGAGATAAACGTCGACGCCCTTCCTCAAGCTCTCCGCGACCACGAAGGCGAGCGGCACGAAGAGGAAGGCGCCCAGGAAGGCGAGCGCCACGCCGATCAGCACGGCGCGCGTCATGCGGGCGCCCCCTGGCGCGCGCGGGTCCACGCCTGCAGGCCGTTGATCGCGAGGAGCAGCGTGAACGACGTCGCGAGCATCACCGCGGCCACCGCCGTGGCGCCCGCGTAGTCGTACTGCTCGAGCTTGGTCACGATGAGGAGCGGCGCAATCTCGGAGACCATCGGCATGTTGCCGGCGATGAAGATGACCGAGCCGTACTCGCCGATGGCGCGCGCGAACGCGAGCGTGAACCCCGTCAGCAGCGCGGGCAGGACGACCGGGAGCACGACGCGGACGAAGGCCGTCGCGGGCGATGCGCCGAGGGTCGAGGCCGCGTCCTCGATCTCCTTCGGCAGTTGCTCGAGGACCGGCTGCACCGTGCGCACCACGAACGGCAGCCCGATGAACGTGAGCGCCACGAACACGCCGAGGGGCGTGTACGCCACCTTGACGCCCGCCGCCGCGAGGCCCGCGCCGAGCCAGCCGTGGGTCGCGAAGAGGCCGGCGAGCGCGATGCCGGCCACGGCCGTAGGCTGGGCGAAGGGAAGGTCCACGAGCGCGTCGACGAGGCGCCGCAACGGGAAGCGGTAGCGCACGAGCACCCACGCGACGACGAAGCCGAAGACCGCGTTGGCGAGCGCGGCCGCGGCCGATGCGCCGAAGGTCAGGCGATAGCTCGCGAGCACCCGCGGCGCGGTTACGATCTCGACGAACGCGCTCCACGAGAGCGATCCCGCCTTGATGAAGATGGCGCAGAGCGGTATCAGCACGACGAGCGAGAGGTAGAGGAGCGTGAAGCCCAGGCTGAGGCCGAAGCCCGGCAGCACCGCCCCGGGTCGGGGCGGGCGCTCGCGAGCGAGCCGGCGCGCGCCCTCGGGGTCGACGGCGCGCGCCACCAGGAAGACGTGGCTCGCCACCGTGGCGTCAGCGGCGGGGCGCACCGTCATGCCGCCTTGCGCACGCGCGGCGCGACGGTGCCCGCGGCGGCGGCATGCTCGGCCAGGTCGCGCAGGAGGTCGACGCCGGCGCTCCACGGGCCGATCCCCGACTCGGCGTTGATGTGCCCGATCGCCCCCGCGACCTCCAGGCGGCTTCCCCACCGCGAGGCCAGCACGCCCGCCTTCACGAGCTTGAGCCACGGGTCGTCGAGGCTCGCGACGAGCGTCGTGGGAAACGGCAGGCGATGCTTCGGGAGGAAGCCGTCCACCGCGAAGCGATCGGGATCGGCGGGCGCGACCAGCAGCGCGCCGGCGAGCGCGCAACCGAACGCTTGCGCGGCCCGCACCGTGGCGAGGCAACCGAAGCTGTGCGCCACCACGATGGGCGGCGGCCCCGACGCCGACGCGCGGGCGACGTCGCGCGCCCACGCGTCGAGGTCCGCCGTGTGAACGTCGGAGGGCACCACGCGGAGGAAATCGGGAAAGGCCTCGTGCCACGCGGTCTGCCAGTGGCCGGGACCGCTGTCGCGCAGTCCCGGTACGATGAGCACCGGCGTGTGGGAGGCGAACGGCCGCAGCGGATGGCGCCGCGCCGCGGCGATGCGCCGGCGGCGAAGGGTCGACGTGGACGGTTGCGTCATCGCGATCACCTCGAGCCCGGCAGATAGATCTGGTCGAACACGCCGCCGTCGGCGAAGTGCGTCTTCGAGGCATGGGGCCATCCTCCGAAGGCGCCGTCGATGGTGACGAGCGTGATTTTCGGGAACTGCTTCGCGTACTTCGCGGCCGCCTTGGCATCGGTCGGGCGGTAGAAGTTGCGACCCGCGATGTCCTGGCCCTCGTCCGAGTAGAGATACTGCAGGTACGCCTCGGCGACCTTGCGCGTGCCCTTCCTGTCGACGTTGCGATCCACGACCGCCACCGGCGGCTCGGCGAGGATCGAGAGCGAGGGTGCGACGATCTCGAACTTGTCCGCGCCGAATTCCTTGAGCGAGAGGAACGCCTCGTTCTCCCACGCGAGGAGGACGTCGCCCACGCCGCGCTCCGCGAACGTCGTGGTCGAGCCGCGCGCGCCCGAGTCGAGGACGGGCACGTTCTTGTACAGGCGCGTCACGAAGTCGCGCGCCTTGGCGTCGTCGCCGAATTTCTGCTTCGCGTAGGCCCACGCGGCGAGGTAGTTCCAGCGTGCGCCGCCCGACGTCTTGGGATTGGGCGTGATGACCGACACGCCCGGCTTCACGACGTCGTCCCAGTCCTTGATGCCTTTCGGATTGCCCTTGCGCACCAAGAACACGATGGTCGAGGTGTAGGGCGTGCTGTTGTGCGGCAGCCGCGCCTGCCAGTCCGCGGGCAGGAGCTTCGACAGCGACGCGATGGCGTTGATGTCGTCGGCGAGCGCGAGCGTGACCACGTCGGCGTCCAGGCCGTCGATGACCGATCGCGCCTGCTTCCCGGATCCGCCGTGCGACTGCCTCACGGCGACTTTCTCGCCCGACTTCGCCTGCCAGTGCTTCGCAAAGGCGGGATTGAAGGCCTGGTACAGCTCGCGCGTGGGGTCGTAGGAGACGTTGAGGAGGGTGACGTCGCCCAGCGCCGGCGCGGCGAGAGCCGCGGCGACCACGGCGATGAGAACCTTGCGAATCATCCTTGTAACTCCTTGATATATGACATCGATAAAAGCTAACGTCTGGCTATATGAAATCCCAGAAAAGCCACTCGCGGTGGCTTGTCGAGGGACGCGCGGTAGCCCGCCTCCAGGCGGACGCCGCGAGCCGCTCCTGTCGACATCGATCCGCGGCGCTCGACGTCCTCGGGGCGAACTGCGGCCCGAGGAGGATGAGCGCGGGACCCGCGACCGCCTCGCTCGCGAAGCTGGGAGGGTCGCGAAGCGTGGTGTACCGGACGCGCTGCTCGGGGAGCGACGCTCTCGACGATGGCCACCGGCAGCAGCGCGGGCTTGCCCGACGCGGGGAGGGTGGCCGCGATGCCGGCGGCCTCTCCCGCGCGCACCCATGTAGACGGCGCCGGCGTCAGCGGTGGCGAGCCCGTGCGCCCACGTGCTGGCGCCTTCGCCCACGCCCACGCGGGGCGTGGCAAACGTCACGCCGCGCTGCGCGCGCGCTGCCGCGCTGCGTGAGCGACGCAGGCCCGCCGCGGCGGCGGCGCGGCGGTGATGCCCGGCACCACCTCGCACGTGACGCCGGCCGCCTCGAACGCATCGATCTCTTCCTGCGCGCGTCCGAACATCATCGGGTCACCGCCCTTCAGCCGCACGACGACGCGATGATGCGCAGCGGCGTCGACCAGCCGCTTGTTGATGAACTGCTGCGCCGTCGAATGCCTGCCGCAACGCTTGCCGACGGCGACCTTGACCGCGCGCGTCGCGAGCGCGATGGTCTCCGGATGCACCAGCGCGTCGTGGAAGACGATGTCGGCGTCGGCGAGGAATCGCGCCGCGCGCAGCGGCATCGAGGAGGTCGGGCGCGCCGGGGCCGGCGCCCACGAGGTACACGATGCCGCTCACCGGATCATCCGCGGCGACGGTCGCATGCGTCGCCTCGTCGATCAGGATGAAGCTGCCGGTCGACGCATGCTCGTCGTAGCGGTCCGCCGCGATGGGCTGCGCGAGCGCGAGGCTCGCGCCCGCGATGTCGTTCATCGCGAGCGAGGCCGGCGCGGGCTCGCGCGCCTGCGTCCCGACGTTCCAGAGGTGATCGATGCGCTCGACGCGCGCGCGGACCTCGCGTGTCGTGTGGCGAAGGACGTACGTGCGGCGAACGTCGAGCGGGCGCTCGTCGAGCCAGCACAGCGTGGCGTCGACCTGCTTCGCGACCGCGGGCACGCCCACCGCGCCTGCGAGCATGTCGCCGCGCGAGACGTCGATCTCGTCGGCGAGCGCGAGCGACTGGCGTCGTGCGGACCGGCCTGCGACCGCGGCCCGTCGAGTGTGGATCGCCGCGATGGCGGTGGTGCGCCCCGAGGGCAGGACCACCACGCGATCGCCGACGGCGATCGTGCCCGACTCGACGCGTCCCGCGTAGCCGCGCCTGCCGTTGCCGGTGGGACGCAAGACGTACTGGACGGGAAAGCGAAAGACCGCGTGGCCCGCCACGCTCACAGGCGCAGTCTCGAGGATCTCGAGCAGCGTCGGGCCGTCGTACCACGGCAGGCGATCGCCGCGGTCCACGACCATGTCGCCGTCGAGCGCGCTGATCGGCACGTAGCGAAGGGCGTCGGCGCGGATGCCGGTGCGCTGCGCGAAGGCCGCGAAGTCGGCGACGATGCGCCCGTACGCCACCTCGTCGAAGTCCAGGAGGTCCATCTTGTTGACCGCCACGACGAGGTGGCGGATGCCGAGGAGATGCGCGAGCGTGGCGTGCCGGCGCGTCTGCGTGACGACGCCGTGCCGCGCATCGACCAGCAGGATCGCGAGCTCCGCCGTGGACGCGGCGGTGACCATGTTGCGTGTGTACTGCTCGTGTCCCGGAGCGTCGGCGATGATGAACTTGCGCCGCGCGGTCGCGAAGTAGCGGTACGCGATATCGATGGTGATGCCTTGCTCGCGCTCGGCCGTGAGGCCGTCGGTGAAGAGCGAGAGATCGAGCGCCGTTCCGCGGCGCGCGGACGTGCGCTCGACGGCCGCGAGCTGGTCCGACAGCACGGCCTTCGTGTCGTACAGGAGCCTGCCGATGAGCGTGCTCTTGCCGTCGTCGACGCTGCCCGCGGTGAGGAAGCGCAGGACGCCGTTGTCGATCAAGGGAAGCGGGTCGCGGGCGCTCATCAGAAATACCCCGCCTTCTTGCGCAGCTCCATGGAGGCGTCGTTCGTCTGGTCGTCGAGGCGCGTCGCGCCGCGCTCGGTGACGGTCGCCGCGGCGGTCTCGAGGACGATCTCGCGCACGGTCGCCGCGGTGGAGGCCACGGGCGCGGTGCACGGGATGTCGCCCACGGTGCGGAAGCGCACCGAGAGCTCCACGACCTCCTCGCCGTCGCGAGGCGGCGTGAGAGGCGTGACCGGGACCAGCGCGCCGCCACGGCGCACGATGGGACGGCGATGGGCGAAGTAGATCGAAGGCACCTCGAGGCGCTCGCGCTCGATGTACTGCCACACGTCGAGCTCGGTCCAGTTGCTGATCGGGAAGACGCGAACGTGCTCGCCCTTGTGGACGCGCGCGTTGTAGAGGTTCCAGAGCTCGGGCCGCTGGTTCTTGGGATCCCACTGCCCGAAGGCGTCGCGGAAGCTCACCACGCGCTCCTTGGCGCGGGCCTTCTCCTCGTCGCGGCGAGCGCCGCCGATGCAGGCGTCGAGCTCGAGCTCGGCGATGGCGTCGAGGAGCGTCACCGACTGGTGCGCGTTGCGGCTCTCGTCGGCCCTCTTCAGCACGACGCGGCCGCGCGCGATGGAATCGTCGAGCGAGCGCACGACGAGCCGCTCGCCCAGCTCGCGCGCACGCGAGTCGCGGAAGGCGATCACCTCGGGGAAATTGTGGCCGGTGTCGACGTGAAGCAGCGGGAACGGGAAGCGCCCGGGCCGGAACGCCTTCTCCGCGAGGCGAAGCAGCACGAGCGAATCCTTGCCGCCGGAGAAGAGGAGGGCGGGATTGGCGCACTGCCCGGCGACCTCGCGCAGGATGTGGATAGCCTCCGACTCGAGCCAGGCGAGATGGTCGGCGTCGACCGGCACGGAGGCCATGGCCGAGCGGCCGTCGATCGCGAGGGCGTAGCTCATGCCGCCGCCTCCTGCGACCCCACGTGGCGCAGCACGTGCACCGGCCGGCGATGCAAGCCGCATTCCTTGCGATCGGCTCCTTCCCACCACCAGCGACCCGCCCGGACGTCCTCGCCGGGCTCGACCGCGCGCGTGCACGGCGCGCAGCCGATGCTGCGGTACCCATGGTCGTGCAGCGGGTTGTACGGCACCTGGCGAGCGCGGAGGTAGGTCCACACGTCGTCCTCGCTCCAGTCGGCGAGGGGGTTGAACTTGCGAAGGCCGTGGGCCTCGTCGTACTCCTCGAGCGCCACGTCGCTCCGCGTGACCGACTGCCCGCGCCGGACGCCCGTCACCCATGCCTTCTTGCCCGCCAGCGCGCGAGCGAGCGGCTCGGTCTTGCGGATGGCGCAGCACGATTGCCGCAGCTCGACGCCGTTGTAGAACGCGTTCACGCCGTGCTGGCGGACGAAGGCCTCGACGCGCGCGGCGTCGGGCGAGTAGACGTCGATGGGCAGGACGTACCGATCACGCACGCGATCGACGAGCGCGAGCGTCTCCTCGGGCAGGCGACCCGTGTCGAGCGTGAACACGCCGATGCCGGGCGCGTGGCGCGCGATGGCGTCGACGACCACCATGTCCTCGGCCCCGAAGCTCGACGCGAACACC
>JBGAIS010000193.1:0-6155 GCA_044225355.1 Casimicrobiaceae bacterium
GCTCCTTCGCATGCGCGACTGGGATGGCGCGGTGGCGCAGGCCGCGGCACTCGAGGCCTGCACGCAAGCGGAGCGGGTGCCGTGGGCAGACTTCCAGGCGCGGCGCGCGAGGGCGCTTGCGGCGGCCGGTCGCGGCGGGCCCGTCGCCGGCGAGCTTCGCGCGTGCCGCGAGCGGGCGCTCGCCCTGGCGCTGCCCGGGGCGATCCCCGCCCTCGACGATGCGCTCGCGAGGGCCGTGGAGTAGAATCGGCCGCGCAACGCGGGTGTAGCTCAATGGTAGAGCAGAAGCTTCCCAAGCTTACGACGAGGGTTCGATTCCCTTCACCCGCTCCAGCGGCTCGAAGCTTGCCACCGGGTTCCCGATGGCACCCGGGCACGAGTCCTGCGTCAGTCGAACGCGCAGGACCCCGGCCCGCCGGGATTGCCGCACGTGCCGCAAGGTCCCATCGCCGGCCCTGCCTCCGCCGTCGACGTCGCGAACACCGACAGCTTCTTCGCGAGGTCCGTCGCGTGGCACGTCGGGCAACCGGGCGGGGTGCCGCCGCGCACGAGCGTCTCGAACTCGTGGCCGCAGGCGTTGCACGCGTATTCGTAGATGGGCATGGCGTGGTTCCGTGTCAGGGGCGGATCTTGTAGAGCATCTCGCCGGCGCGCGGCACCACCATGATGCCCTCGCGCTCGCGTCCTTCGAAGGCAGCGATGTCGATGCTCGCCGGGTCGCGGTAACCCAGGTTGATCTTGCGGCACGTCGCCTCGGCGATGCCGGTGGCGAGCGTCACCGTCACGCGCGGCGTCTCGAGGCCGGTGGCGGGGTCGTAGGTGCCGAGCCCCTTGACGTGCGTGGAGTGGGCGAGCACGCCGCCGGGGTACTTTGCGAAGCGCTCCGGCTGCGCGGTGAAGTAATCGCGGCAATGGTATCCCACTTCCTCGATGATCTTCCCGTGCGTGACGCTCACGTCGCGGATGTGCGGCGCATAGATGATGACCTCGCCGCCGTCGGCGACGGCGGGCTCGATCTTGTACATGCCCTTGCCCGCGGTCCATACGTCGGCGTACATCGGGGGCATGACCGACAGCACCGTCTTCATGGGGCGGTCGAGCCACACGATGTGCCGCTGCGAGGAGAGCGCGGCAGCGCGCTCCCACGCGGCGCGCGCGTCGCCGAAGAAGAGGCCCGCGGTGCCGTCCTTGGTCACGACGAGCGCGAAGCACGACGTGGGCACGGTCACCATCGACGCGGCGCGGTCGATCACCGCGCGCACCGGCGTGTAGCCGGAGCCGATCACCTCGTAGTTCGTGATGAGCGCGCCCAGCCAGTGCGTGAAGTTGATGACCTCGGCGCCCGCGATGCCGGGAAAGAAATACTTGTTGCCGCCGGAGAAACCCACGACCTCGTGCGGGAACACCGGCCCGCAGATCACGATGTGGTCGTAGTCGAAGATGAGCCGGTTGAGCGAGACGGGCACGTCCTGCGAGAGCCGTCCGCCCGAGAGCTCCGCGATCTGCGCGGCGGGAATGGTGCCGATGGTCGCGAACGTCGCGGGATCGTCCCAGGCATGATTGAAGACGCGCGAGCCGCCCGCGACGCCGTCCTTCACCGCCACGCCGAGGTGCGCGGAGAGCGCCGCGTCGTCCATCGGCTGGTGAGTGCCGAGGGCGACCAGGAAGTCGAAGGCCTTGGCGCGTCCCGCGAGGCGCTCGCGGAAGAGCTCGAGCATCCGCGGCATGGGCATCGTGCGCGTGCCGTCGGGGATGATGAACAGTATGCGCTTGCCGTCGGGCGCGATCGCGTCGAGCCCCGCGCGAACGATGTCGCGGACATGGGCATCCGACAGATAGCGATCGACGTGGCCCGCGCCGATCGCGGCGCCGCGGGAAGGGCGTCCGTCGTCCATGTTACGGCCGCAGGTACGCCCAGCCCTGCTGCTGCTTCTGCATGATCTCGACCACGCCCGCGCTCACGTAGCCGACCTTGGGCAGCATGTCGTCCTTGGCGAGCTTCTGGTTGCGCATCGTGTTCTCGCAGGCCATCACCTTCACGCCCGCGCCGAGCGCCTCGTCGACGCGATTGCCCACGACGGAGTCGCCCTTCAGCATGCCGATGCCGGGGCCGTAGGCGACGATCTCGATGTCCACGTTGGAGGCGCCGAGGTCGGCCTGGATGTTCTTCGCGTTGTTGAGCGCGAGGTTCCACTTCGCGGGGTCGTTGTCGCTCACCTGCATGACCACGCGGGAGCGCGCGGACGAGGACTGCGCCTGCGAGGGCATCGCAAGCGCGAAGAGACCTGCGGCGACGAGCAGCGTGACGATGCGCAACATGGCGGTTCCTTCGCGGGGCGTGAGCGGGTGGAATGCGCGATCTTATATCACCGCGCGGGCTACAATCGCGACGTGGCCACGGAGCTCCTCTTTCGAGACGACGCGTACCTTCGCACGGCGAGCGCCACGGTGGTGTCCGCCGACGAGCGCGGCATCGTCCTCGACCGCACGATCTTCTATCCGCAGGGCGGCGGCCAGGTGGGGGACACCGGCGTGATCGTCCGCGCGGGCGGCGAGGCCGTGGGCATCGCCGACACGCGCAAGGGCGAGTCGCTCGACAGCGTCGTTCACGTTCCCGAGTCGGGGGCGGCCACGGTTTCGGCAGGCGAAACCGTGGAGCTTCGCATCGACTGGGACCGGCGTCACGCGCTCATGCGCCTGCATACGGCGCTGCACGTCATGTCGTGCGTCGTGGTGGCGCCGGTCACCGGCGGCAACATCTCGCCCGAGAAGGGCCGCCTCGACTTCGACATCGACATGAGCCTCCTCGACGCCGCGAAGATCGAGCGCGAGACCAACGCGATCATCGCGCGCGGCATCGGCACCGAGACGGTGTGGATCACCGACGACGAGCTCGATGCGCAGCCGCAGCTCGTGAAGACGATGAGCGTGCAGCCGCCGCGCGGCTCGGGCCGCGTGCGGCTCCTTCGCATCCCGGGCGTCGACCTCCAGCCCTGCGGCGGCACGCACGTCGCCAACATCGGCGAGATCGGCGCCATCCGCGTGCTCAGGATCAAGAGCGAAGGCAAGCGCAATCGCCGCGTGGAGATCGCGCTCGCGCAGCCTTCCGAATGAGCATCACCTCTTTTCACACGATGGGACCATGGGACGACTGCAGGGCAAGGTAGCGCTCATCACGGGCGCGAGCGCGGGCCAGGGCGCCGCCGAGGCGCGTCTTTTCGCGGAGGAGGGCGCGGCGGTGTGCGTGAGCGACATCGCGGACGACGAAGGCCGCGCCGTCGTCGACGCCATCAACGCGAGCGGCGGCCGCGCGTGCTACGCGCACCTCGACGTGGCCGATCCCTCCCAATGGCACGAGGCGGTCGCGCTCGTGAAGCGCGAGCTGGGCGCGCTGCACGTGCTCGTCAACAACGCGGGCACCATCAGTCGCAAGAGCGTCGCGACCATCGACCTTCCCGAGTGGAACCGCGTGCTCGCGATCAACCTCACGGGACCGCTCGTGGGCATGCAGGCGTGCGCGCCGGTGATGCGCGACAGCGGCGGCGGATCGATCGTCAACGTGTCGTCCACCGCGGGCATGACGGCGCACTACGACGCCGCCTACGGCGCGAGCAAGTGGGGCCTGCGCGGCCTGTCGAAGTGCGCGGCGATGGACTACGTGGAGTGGGGCATCCGCGTCAACTCGATCCACCCCGGCGTCGTGTGGGACACGAGCTTCTCGCGCGGCTCGCGCCCCGGTCACTTCGAGGCGAACTGGATGGTCACCCCACTCGGCCGGCACGCCACCGCCGACGAGTGCGCGCAGCTCGTGCTCTTCCTCGCGTCGGACGAATCGAGCTACATCACGGGGGCGGAGATCCCCATCGACGGCGGGCTCCTGGGCTTCGGGCTCATGAACGTGCGCGCGAAGCTCACCAGGGAATTCGCGAACGGGGAGCGGCCTCCGCTCGCCGCGCGCCCCCCGCCGGGCACCAAGGCGTAAGCAGATCCGGGACGCGACGTACGTCCCTCCGCGCCCATTTAGTTGTCATGACAATCGAAGGAGGAACGATGCTGCAACGCCTGCTCGCCGTGCTGACCCTCGCCTTGCTGGGAGCGGGGGCCGCCGCCCAGACCTTTCCCGATCGCCCGCTGCGCTCCATCGTCCCGGTCTCGCCGGGCGGCGGCACCGACATTACCGCACGCCTCGTCGCCGAGCGGCTGGGCGCCTTGTGGGGACAGCCCATCGTCGTCGAGAACAAGCCGGGCGCGGGCGGCAACCTGGCCGCGCAGTTCGTCGCGCGCGCGAAGCCCGACGGCTACACGCTGTTCGCGGGCCACGGCGGCGTGCTCACCATCAACGAGTTCCTGTTCAAGGACCTGGGCTTCGACCCGCACAAGGACCTCGAGCCCATCACGCTCGTGGCGTCCGTGCCTTTCGTGATCGCCGTGCATCCCGACTTCCCGGCCAGGAACCTGCAGGAGCTGATCGCGCTCCTGAAGGCATCGCCGGGCAAGTATTTCTGGGCGTCCACGGCGGTCGGCACGCCCGATCACCTGGGCGGCGAGCTCTTCCAGTCGGTCACGGGAACGAAGATGAACCACGTGCCGTTCAAGGGAGGCGCGGACGGGATGAAGGAGGTGATCGGCGGGCGCATCCCCATCGACTACGTGACGGTCGCGACGTCGAAGGCGCAAGTGGACGCCGGCGCGCTCCGCGCGCTCGCGGTGACGTCGTCCCAGCGCTCGCCTATGCTGCCCAACGTGCCCACGGTCGCGGAGGCGGGTGCGCCCGGCGCCGAGATGGTCACGTGGTTCGCGCTGTGGGCGCCGGCGGGAACGCCGCTGGCGCTCCGCGAGAAGATCGCGGGTGACGTGAGGAAGGTCCTCGACACGCCCGAGGCGCGCGAGAAGTTCGCGGGCTACGGCTTCACGCCGCAGCCCATGGCGCCCGCGGAGTTCGACGACTACGTGAAGAAGGAGCGCGCGAAGTTCGGCAAGCTCATCGGCGCCATCGGCCTGCAGAAGGAATAGGAGCGAAGATGATCTACGACATCACGACGTTTCGCGCGCGCCCGGGCTCGACGCCCTCGACGCTGAAGTCGATCGAGCACTGGCTGGGCACGCAGTCGGCGGGCACGCTCCTCGCGTGCTGGTACTCCGAGCTCGGGCCGCTCAATCGCATCCTCCTGCTTCGTGAGTACGACGACATGGCAGCGTTGCACGCGCACCGCGAGGCGACCCTGGCCGAGGCCGATCCCTTCGGCGTCGCGAGCCACGTCACCGAGATTGCGTGCGATGCCTTCGCGCCGTGCCCCGGCGTGCCGGCCATCGACGTCGCCGTCCGGGGTCCAGTCTTCGAGGTGCGCGACTACGTGATGCAGGCGAACGGCATCGCGGGGATCCTCGACCTGTGGCGACCCGTCCTGCCCGCGCGCCTCGCGATGAGCCCGATGCTCACCGCGCTGTCGGCGTGCAGCGGCCGCATGCCGAGGTTCCTCCACCTGTACCCGTGGACGTCGCTCGACGAGCGCGCGCGCGTCCGCGCCGGGGCGAGGAGCGTCGGCTGGCCGCCGGCGGGCGCGCACGTGCACATCGTGCAGCAGGAGGCCACGATCTACCTCGCCGCGGGATTCTCGCCGTTGCGGTGAGTCCGCATCGCGGACCGGTGCGGTAATCTCGCGGGACTTTGCGCGCCGCCCTTCCGTGATCGCTCCCACCGCCGCCGCCTGCGGCGCCATCCTCCTCTGGAGCACGCTCGCGGCGCTCGGCCTCTCGCTCTCGCACCTGCCGCCGTTCCTGCTCACCGGCTGCGCGCTGCTGCTGGGCGCGCTGCCCGGCGCGTGGCGCTGGCGCGAGTGGCGCGTCCCGGCGCGAACCCTGCTGCTCGGCATCGCGGGCCTCTTCGGGTTCCACTTCCTGCTCTTCCTGGCGCTACGCCTCGCGCCCCCCGTGGAGGCGAACCTCGTCAACTACCTGTGGCCGCTCCTCATCGTCGTGCTGACCCCCGTGCTCCTGCCGGAATGGCGGCTGTCGGCGGCGCACGTGGTGGCCGCGCTCACCGGCCTCGCGGGCGCGGCGCTCGCCATCGGTGCCGCGCCTGCCGCGGTGACGCCGCGGGCGGCCGCCGGCTTTGCGCTCGCCGCGGGATCGGCGCTGACGTGGGCGTGCTACTC
>JBGAIS010000194.1:0-7308 GCA_044225355.1 Casimicrobiaceae bacterium
GTCGAGCTCGACGACGGCACCGGCGACGATGCCTACCTCGGCACCCTGCGCGCCACCCTGCCGCGCGCGCTCGACCGCGCCGCGCCGGATCTCGTCGTCTACCTTGCGGGCGCCGATCCTTACAAGGGCGACCGCCTCGGCCGCCTCGCGCTCAGCAAGGCGGGGCTCGCCGCGCGCGACCGCCTCGTGCTCGAGACCCTGCACGACGCCGGCACGCCGGTGGCCATCGCGATGGCCGGCGGCTACGCGGAGCGCATCGACGACATCGTCGACATCCACTTCGCGACGGTGTCGATCGCCCTCGACCTGTGGGCGTCGCGCCGGCCGGCCGTGCTAGATTCCGCGGGATGACCGCCCCTCTCCTCCTCGAGCGCGCCGGCCCGGTCGCCACGCTGACGCTCAACCGTCCCGAGTCCCTCAACGCGCTCGATTTCTCGCTCATGGACGCGCTCGTCGACGCCGCCGCCGAGGTGGCCGCCGACGACGCGCTTCGCGTGGTCGTGATCCGCGGCGCCGGCAAGCACTTCATGGCAGGCGGCGACCTCCGCACGTTCGCGGGCGAGCTCGCGAAGCCGCCGGCGCAGCGCACGGCCGACTTCCGCAGGATGATCACCAAGGTGCACGCGGCCATCGAGTCGCTTCACCGCATGCCGCACCCCGTCGTGGCCGCGGTGCAGGGTGCCGTCGCGGGCTTCGGGCTTTCGCTCATGAATGCCTGCGACCTGGTCGTCGCGGCCGACAACGCGTACTTCGCGTCGGCCTACCGGCAGATCGCGCTCACGCCGGACGGCGGCGGGTCGTGGTCGCTGCCGCGCATCGTGGGCACGCGGCGCGCGATGGAGATCATGCTGCTCGCGGAGCGCTTCGACGCGCAGCAGGCGCTGTCGTGGGGCCTCGTCAATCGCGTCGTTCCGCTCGCGGAGCTCGACGCCGCGGTCGCGGGGTTCGTGCAGTCGCTCGCGAACGGACCGGTGCTCGCCATCCGCAACGCGAAGCGTCTCCTGCGCGAATCGCTCGCCCAGTCGCTGTCGGGGCAGCTCGACGCCGAGGCCGCGAGCTTCTCGCAGTGCGCGGGAACCTCGGATTTCGCGGAGGGCATCACGGCTTTCCTTGAGAAGCGCCCCGCGAAGTTCGGCGCGCCATGACGAGCCTCGCCGGCAAGACGATCTTCGTCACGGGTGGCTCGCGCGGCATCGGACTCGCGATCGCCCTTCGCGCCGCACGCGACGGCGCGAGCATCGTCATCGCGGCCAAGACCGCCTCGCCGCATCCCAAGCTGCCCGGCACCATCTTCACCGCGGCCGAGGAGATCGAGCGGGCCGGCGGGCGCGCGCTGCCCGTCGAGTGCGACATCCGTGACGAGTCCGCCGTGCAGGCGGCGGTGGCGGCGACGGTCGCGCGCTTCGGCGGCATCGACGTGCTGCTCAACAACGCGAGCGCCATCAGCCTGACGGGCACGCTCGAGACGCCCATGAAGCGCTTCGACCTCATGTTCGGCGTCGACGTCCGCGGGACGTTCCTGTGCTCGCAGGCGTGCCTGCCGCATCTCGTGGCGTCGGCGGCCGCCGGCCGCAACCCGCACATCCTCACGCTGTCGCCCCCGCTCCACATGGAGCCGCGGTGGTTCGCGCCGCACGTCGCGTATACGATGGCCAAGTACGGCATGAGCATGTGCGTGCTCGGCATGGCGGAGGAGTTCCGCGCGCGAGGCGTGGCGGTGAACGCCCTGTGGCCGCGCACCGTGATCGCCACCGCGGCGGTCGCGATGATCCCCGGCGCCGCGGAAGAAACCGCGCGCATGCGCAAGCCGGAGATCATGGCCGACGCCGCGCACGCGATCCTCACTCGCGACGCGCGCTCGACCACCGGCCAATTCTTCCTCGACGAGGATGTCCTGCGCGCGGTCGGCGTGCGCGACTTCGACGCCTATGCGATGAAGCCGGGCACGCCGCTCAGGCCCGACCTCTTCCTGTGACGCCGCCGCGCCGCTCCTGGGTGTTGGTGGCCGGGGGGGACGCGGCGGCGCACCGCGCGGCGGAGCGGTCGAGCGCCGACGTGCTGATCCACGAGCTCGAGGACTTCACGCCGCCCTCGATGCGCATCCGCCGACCGCGCGCTCGCCACGCGCCACGCTGTACCCGCGGTGGCGGCACAGCGGCTGCCAAGCGTGCGCGGTGCGCGTCAACCCGCTCGCGGCGTGCGGGCGGACGACCTCGCCGCGGCGCTCCCGCGCGGCCGGACATCGTGATGATGTCGAGGTCGCGAGCCTGGGGCGCGTCGAACGCGCAGCGCATCGTCGGCCGTCGCGCCCGAACTCGTGCCCCAACATCGAGACCGCAGCGGGGCTCGTGCGCACGCTCGAGATCGTTCGGGCGAGCTGCCGCGTCGGCGCGGCGCTCATGGCGAGCGAGGACATGATCGCGGACCTGGGCGCCGCGCGCGCAGCCGCGGCGGCACGGAGCTCGCCTACGCGCGCTCTCGCTTCCTGGTCGAGTGCCGCGCGGCGAGCGTGAAGCCATCGACTGCCCGTACACGTTCAGCGACGCGCGCGGTGCCGGCGCGGAAGGCGCGCGCCGCGTGCGATGGGTTACCGCGCGAAGAGCCTCGTCACGCCTGCTCACGCGGACGCGATCAACCGCGCGCTCACGCCGTCGGCCGCGGACCTCGCGAAGGCACGGAAGCTCGTCGCCGCATTCGAGCGCGCGCGTGCGGCGGGACGCGAGCGCGCGAGCGTCGGCGGACGCCTCGTGGAGGTGCCGATCTACGCCGCGGCGAAGCGGCTCCTCGGCCAGGGCTCTGAGGCTACGTTCACTGCGCCATGGGCACGAAGCGCGCTTGTGGCGATAGCGTGAACGGGCCTAATACGGCTCCGAAGAGATCGCCGTCGGGCGGGCGCGTCTGCGGATGAACTCGACGACAGACGACCTTGGGCTGGATGAGCTGGCGCCCGCCCGGCTGCTCGGCGGGGCCTCCGGCCGGCGCGCTGTTGAACAGCAGCGCGTAGTTGGCGCCGATGGCCAGGTGCTCGACGTACGTCTGGATGCCGTCGAGGCCGCCGTCCTTGCCCCACTCGTAGCGATCGCCGCCGGGCGTGGTGAACTTCTGCACGTGATCCCAGCCGAGGCCCATCCAGTGGTCGGGAGGATGCTGGATGCCCTGCGCGGGCTCGAGCATCGCCTGCATGAGCGGCGGGGACAGGAACGGCGTGCCCGTGCGCGAGCCGTCGATGGCCGTCATCACGCGCGCCATGTCGACGGCGCTCGCCTGCCAGCCGCCCGACGCGAGCGCCATGCGCGGATTGCCCCCCGGTACCTGATGCTCCGCGCCCGTCGTGTAGCGGCGCGCCTCGCCGGGCAAGTAGCGCGGCGGAATGTCGTCCGCGCGCGCCCCCTGCGCGCCCATCGGCCGCCACGTGGCCTGCTGCACGTACTCGGCGTAGTTCTGGCGCGAGACGACGGCGATGATGCCGCCGAGCAGCGCGAAGCCGAAGTTCGAGTAAACCTGCGCCGTGCCCGGCGTGAAGTCGAGCGGCACGCCCTTCATGTACCGGATGTACTGCATGAGCGTCGGCGGCTCGTTGTGGCGCAGCTCGCGCATGATGCGCGGCCCCCACACCGACGTGTCCCCGCTCTTGCGGCGATCCCAGCCGCCCGTGTGATGCAGGCACATCTCGACGGTGATCTCGGCAAGGCGCGGGTCCTCGCGCATGCCCGGCGGAACGGGCAGGTCGCGGAAGAAGCCGAACGCGCGATCCGAGAGCTGGAGTCGCCCCTGCTCGACGAGCTTCAACGTCGTCTGCGCGGTGAGCACCTTGCTCACGCTCGCGAGCGCGACGCGAGTCTCCGGGCGCATCGGCTCACGCGCCCCAAGGTCGGCAAAGCCGTAGCCGCGCGCGAGCTTGAGCTTGCCGTCGCGCGCGATGGCGAGCGCGCAGCCGGGCACGGCGTGCGACTGCATGATCGAGGTGATCGATCTCGCCGTCGATCCCCTCCATCCCCGGCAACGCGCGGCCCGTCACCCGGGATGCCGTTGACCGACGACAGCTGGCCGCGCGACCATCGGCGCGAGCGAGCCGCGCCCATGAGGCGAAGCGCGTGCTGCCGTCGCGACGGCCCTGCGCACGATCAGAGTCCTCGTCGGCATCTGCGGCGGCAGCTTCACCTTGCGCTCAGGCTCGCGGCGACGTTGCCGTTCGCCTCGGGACGCGGGCCCTGGCGGTGCGCGCCTGCTGCAGCCCGCCCTTGCGCGATCCACCACCGCCGCCACCCCCCTTGCCGGGCCTGCCGCGCGGACCGCTGCGATTGCCGCGGGAGTTGAAGCCGTCGTTGCCTTCGGGCTTCGCGCCGTTGCGATGGCCGTGCGACGGCAGCGAGAGCGTGCGGCCGAACGGCGAAGCGTTGGCGTTGCTCTGCGGCTGGATCTCGTCGAAGTCCACGCGCGGTCCGCCGCCCTGCCCCGGCCCGCGGCGCGGCGGCTTGCGCGCGTCGCGCACGCCGATCGCGTTCTCGTTGCTCATGGGCTGCGTCGTCTCGAAATCCGGGCGCGGCGCCTGCTGCGGACGCGGGCCGCCGGCGTTGCGCGGTCCCTTTCCGTGCGGACGCGGGCCGCGCGGCCCGGCATGCCCCTGTCCCTGGCCTTGTCCCTGCCCTTGCTGCGGCCGCGGGCCGTTGCCCTTGCCGTGCTCGGGACGCCGCGGCTTGCCCTGGCGATGCCCTTGACCTTGCGGCCTCGGCGCGTGGCCCGCCGGCACCGCCCCCTTGAGCCCCGCGGCTTCCATCACCGCCGCGACTTCCGGCGCCTCGAGCTCCATCGTGTCGCCGCGCTTCAGGAGCGACGGCATCGCGAGCGTGCCGTAGCGCGTGCGGATGAGCCGCGACACCGGCACCTCGAGCGCTTCGAACAGGCGGCGCACCTCGCGGTTGC
Source organism: Casimicrobiaceae bacterium (assembly GCA_044225355.1). GTDB lineage: Bacteria > Pseudomonadota > Gammaproteobacteria > Burkholderiales > Casimicrobiaceae > VBCG01. The sequence continues at coordinate 4,924 of JBGAIS010000194.1, forward strand.
GACCCTCCTTCAGCACCACGTGGTACCAGTGGTTGGCGCCCTCTTCCTCGCCGCCGCCGTCCTCGACCTTCTCGCACTTCGCGGGCCCGTCCGCGAGGTCGATGCCGGTGACGAGCTTCTGCATCTGCTCCTCGCCGAGACGGCCGAGCACGCGCACGGCGTACTCGCGCTCGACCTCGTAGCGCGGATGCATCAGCCGGTTGGCGAGCTCGCCCGAATTCGTGAAGAGCAGGAGGCCTTCCGTGTTGTAGTCGAGGCGCCCGACGTTGATCCACTTGCCGTTGCCGATGTTCGGAAGCTTGGCGAAGACCGTGGGACGGCCCTCCGGGTCGTCGCGCGTGACGATCTCGCCCGAGGGCTTGTGATACATGAGCACCCGCGGGCGCGGCTCGGTGAAGCGCACCTTGACGAGCTCGCCGTTGATGCGCACCTCGTCGCCGGGGCCGACCTTCTGGCCGACCTCGGCGGGCAGCCGATTCACCGTGATGCGCCCCGCGAGGATCATCTCCTCCATCGCGCGCCGCGAGCCGAAGCCGCACGAGGCCAGCACCTTGTGCAGGCGCTGCGGCTCGTTGAAGACCTCGTCAGTGGATCGTTTGATCTTCGCCGGCGGGAGGCTCTCCCGGATCGCGGTCAGCGCGAGGTTCGGCTGCTTCATCGGGCTCGGGCCCGAGGAGCGGGGTCGCGAGGACGAGTGCCGCCTCGGCGGCCTTTGTTGGGGCATCGGGCATCTCCAGCAGGTGAGTGGTGTCGAGCTCGGCGAGGGGTGGAAGTTCCGCCAGGGAGCGGAGGCCGAGGTCGTCGAGGAAGACCTTCGTCGTCGCGTACAGCGCCGGGCGTCCCGGCGTTTCGCGATGACCGACGATCTCCACCCATTGCCGGTCGACGAGCGTCGTGATGACGTTCGTCGAGACGGCAACCCCGCGAATGGATTCGATGTCGCCGCGGGTGACGGGTTGTTGGTAGGCGATGATGGCGAGCGTCTCCATGATCGCGCGCGAGTAGCGAGGCGGCTTCTCGGGCGAGAGCCTCGCAAGGTACGGCTGCACCGCCGGCACGCCCTGGAAGCGCCAGCCGCTCGCCACCTGCACGAGCTCGACCTTGCGGCCCTGCCAATCCTCGCGAAGGGCGTCGAGGAGCTTGCGCACGGTGTCGGCCGGAAGGGGCGGATCGAAGAGCTTGCCGAGCTCCGCCACGGTGACGGCCTCGCCGGACACGAGGAGCGCGGCTTCGAGGATGCCCTTGACCTCGGCGATGTCGCCGACGTCGGCGGGGGCCGCTTCGGAGGCAGCGCCGGGCGGCGGGACGTCGCCGGTGGGCGCAGCTTCGTCGGCGGGAGGCGCGGCGTCGGCGCCGGCGGGCGTCGCCTCGTCCACGGGCGACGCGGGGGCCGCGCTCTCGTCGACGGCGTCTGCGGGCGGCGGGGTCTCGTCGTTCATAAGGATGCGGGGTCGTCGGCCGCGAGGGTGAACTCGGGCGCAGCGGTCAGGTTGACGTGGATGGGCGCGTACGGCTCGGTCTGCGCGATGGCGATGAGCTGCTCGCGCGCGAGCTCGAGGAGCGCCAGGAACGACACCACGAGGTGCGCGACGTCGGCATGCTCGGCGAAGAGCGCCGTGAACTCGACGTAGCTCGATCCCTCGAGCACCTTCATGACGCGGCTCATCTCGCTGCGCACGGAGAGCTGCTCGCGCGTGACGAGGTGGTGGCGGTTGACGCGCGCCCTCTGCACGAGTCCCGCCCACGCGGCCTTGAGGTCGTCGGGATGCACGTCGGGAAGCTGCTGCGCCGCGACGCGATCGAACCATACGCGAACGACGGTGTAGTCGCGATCGACGAGCGGGTGCTCGTCGAGCTCGCGCGCCGCCTGCTTCATGCGCTCGTACTCGAGGAGGCGCCGCACGAGCTCGGCGCGCGGGTCCTCCGCCTCCTCGCCGGGCGGCGCCGGCGGCTTCGGCAACAGGAGGCGCGACTTGATCTCGATGAGCACCGCCGCCATGAGGAGGTACTCGGCGGCGAGCTCAAGGTGCGTTCGGCGCATCATCTCGACGTAGCCCAGGTACTGGCGCGTGAGGTCCGCCATCGGGATGTCGAGGACGTTCACGTTCTGCTTGCGGATGAGATACAGCAGCAGGTCGAGCGGGCCCTCGAACGACTCGAGGAACACCTCGAGCGCCTCGGGCGGGATGTACAGGTCGTGCGGAAGCTCGTTCAGCGCCTCGCCGTAGACGCGCGCGATGGGCTTCGGGTCCGGCGACGGATGCGCGAGGTCGATCGAGGTCTCGTTGCTCACGTCGACTCGCTCACTCGTACGACAAGCCCATCGCGCTGCGGACGTCGCGCATCGTTTCCTCGGCGAGCTTGCGCGCGCGCTCGCAGCCGTCG
>JBGAIS010000195.1:0-5995 GCA_044225355.1 Casimicrobiaceae bacterium
GTCGTTCGCGCGCTCCCGAGCGCCTCCCACGCCGCCGCATCCGCTGGATCGCCGGCGACGACCCGCTCGAGGAGGTCGCGCGCCGCGACGGCGTTTCCGCCCCCGAGCAACGCGACGCCCATCCGCCGCAGGCATCCGGCGTGGCCGGGCTTCGCGTCGAGGGCACGATCCAGCAACGCAACGGCTTCGGCGAACCGACGCGCGCCGATCGCGATGTCGGCCTTCACCTCGAGCGCCTCGAAGCATCCCTCGTCGAGGGCAACCGCGTGATCGACCGCCTCGATGGCCTCGGCACTGCGTCCGCATCCAAGCCACGCCGCTGCCAGCATCGCATGCCCGGGCGCATCGAGCGCGGCAGGGTCGCCTGCCAGGAGATCGGCCGCCTCGCGAAAGCGATGCTCCCGTAGCAGCGCCGCCGCTCGATCGCGAATCGATGCGCGATCATCACGCGCCGGGGGCGGCTCGCTGCGCTTTCGGAACCAGCTTACCGCCACCGATCCTCCGCCCTGCCGGGATGCAACGCCGCGAGGCCGCGGCCTTCGCGCCTACAGCACCGACTTCAGGAGCTTGCCCATCTCCGCCGGATTGCGCGTCACCTTGATGCCGGCCGCTTCCATCACCGCGAGCTTCTCCTGCGCCGTCCCCTTGCCGCCGGAGATGATGGCGCCGGCGTGGCCCATGCGCTTGCCGGGAGGCGCCGTCACGCCCGCGATGAAGCCGACGACCGGCTTCTTCATGTTGTCCTTCGCCCACAGCGCCGCCGCTTCCTCGTCGCCGCCGCCGATCTCGCCGATCATCACCACGGCGTCGGTCTCGGGGTCGTCGTTGAACATGCGCAGGACGTCGATGTGCTTGAGCCCGTTGACCGGGTCGCCGCCGATGCCCACCGCGGTCGACTGGCCGAGGCCCAGCTCCGTGAGCTGTCCCACCGCCTCGTACGTGAGCGTGCCCGACCGCGACACGACGCCGATGCGGCCCTTCTTGTGGATGTGCCCCGGCATGATGCCGATCTTGATCTCGTCGGGCGTGATTACCCCTGGGCAGTTGGGCCCGAGGAGCAGCGTCCGCTTGCCCTTCATCCGGTTGCGCGTCGCGATCATGTCGCGCACCGGAATGCCTTCGGTGATGCACACGACGAGGTCGAGTCCCGCGTCGACGGCCTCGTCGATGGCCGCGGCCGCGAAAGGCGGCGGCACGTAGATGACCGAGACGGTCGCGCCGGTCGCGGCCTTCGCGTCCTTGACCGTCGCGAAGATGGGAATGCCCTCGAAGTCCTCACCGGGCTTCTTCGGGTTGACGCCTGCGACGAAACAGTTGCGGCCGTTGGCGTACTCGCGGCACATGCGCGTGTGGAACTGGCCGGTCTTGCCGGTGATGCCCTGCGTGATGACCTTGGTATTGCGATTGACGAGGATCGACATTCTTATTGCCCCTTGGCCGCGGCGACCACCTTCTCCGCGGCTTCCGCCATGTTGTTCGCCGTGATGATGGGAAGGCCGGACTCGGCCAGGATCTTCTTGCCGAGCTCCTCGTTGGTGCCCTTCATGCGCACCACGAGCGGCACCTTGAGCCCCACCGCCTTCGACGCCGCGACCACGCCCTCCGCGATGGTGTCGCACTTCATGATGCCGCCGAAGATGTTGACGAGGATCGCGCGCAGGTTGGGGTTGCGCAGCATGATCTTGAAGGCCTCGGTCACCTTCTCGGCGGTGGCGCCGCCGCCCACGTCCAGGAAGTTCGCGGGCTCGCCGCCGTACAGCTTGATGGTGTCCATCGTGGCCATCGCGAGGCCCGCGCCGTTGACGAGGCAGCCGATGTTCCCGTCGAGCGAGATGTACGACAGGTCGAACTTCGACGCCTCGATCTCGGCAGGGTCCTCCTCGTCGAGGTCGCGCATCTCGACGATGTCCGCGTGACGGAAGAGCGCGTTGCTGTCGAAGTTGAGCTTGGCGTCGAGCGCGATCACCTTGCCGTCGCCGGTGACGACCAGCGGGTTGATCTCCGCCAGCGACGCGTCGGTCTCCACGAACGCGCGGTAGAGGCCTTGCAGCATGGTGCGCGCCTGCGCGATCGCGCCCTCCGGCACGCCGATCTTGCGCGAGACGTCGTCCGCCTCGGCATCCGTGAGCCCCTTGTCGGGATCGACGAACACCTTGTGGATCTTCTCGGGCGTGGTCTCGGCGACGTGCTCGATGTCCATGCCGCCCTCGGAGCTCGCCATGAGCGCGACGCGCTGCGTGGCGCGGTCGACGACCATGCCGACGTAGAGCTCCTTCCGGATGTCCGCACCTTCCTCGATCAGGAGGCGGCGCACTTTCTGCCCGCCGGCGCCCGTCTGGTGCGTGACGAGCTGCATGCCGAGGATCTCGGTCGCACGCTCGCGAACCTCGTCGATCGACTTCGCGACCTTGACGCCGCCGCCCTTGCCGCGACCGCCTGCGTGGATCTGCGCCTTCACGACCCACACGGGACCGCCCAAGGACTGCGCGGCCTTGACGGCCTGGTCGACGGTGAACGCAGGAATGCCGCGCGGCACCGTGATGCCGAACCTGCGGAAGAGCTCCTTGCCCTGGTATTCGTGGATCTTCACACGTGCTCCCGTTGAATATTGATGCGGTGGATCGTAGTCATCGCTTGAGGACGATACCCTGGCCGGTCGGCAGCGGAAACACGCGGTACTGCTGCGCGTCGAACCACGGGTCTTCCTCGAGCTTCTGATGCCGGTAGAAGCCCGACCATTCGTAATCGTCCAGGATCACGATGCCGCCCGGGACGACGCGATCGAACAGCGCGTCCAGTGCCGCGACCTCGGCCTCCGCCTGGTTGAGGTCGATGTGCAGGTACGCGATGCGCTGCGGCGACTGGCCTTCGAACACGCCGGGAATCTCGCCCTTGACGATCGATACCTGCGGGTAGTCGCCGAATTTCTCGCGCACACGGGCCTCGAGCGCCGGCCCATGGTCCGGCATGGAATGATGCGCCATCGACGCGTCGTGCTCGAACAGGTCGTATGCCCAGAAGCGCTTGGGGAACGTGACGCCGCCGAGGTAGTCGATCACCGTCTTCACACCGACGCCCGCATACGAGCCGCACTCGACGAAGTCGCCGTCGAGCTGGACGCAGTGATACCCCGCGCAGCAGAGGATGTAGCGCCGCCACATGATCGCGCGGTCGCCGTCCGTCTCGATGTTGTCGTTCCATGCCCGCACGAACGCGGAGTCGTCGAGCATCGACAGGTTGCGGCCGAACGTGAGGAGGTTGTCGGCAAAATGCACGCCGGGGTCCGCATGACCCACGGCGCCCAGCACGTTGCGAACGAGCGGCTCGGGCTGGGTCGCCCACACCTTCGGGAAGATGAAATCGCGAACCGTGTCGAGGCGAGCCACGTCGAGCTTCGGCAACCGCCACTTCGTGCCGCGAGAAAAGAGCGCCACGCCTGCCGCCCTCAACCGCCCGTGCGCACGCCGCGATACCACCGCGGGTAATAGCGCAGGACGGCGTCGCTCGTGGACTCGAGCGCATGGCAGCGATCGAGCTGGAAGGGCTTCGCGTCGCCGGAGTCCTCACGCTGCAATCCGGCGAACGTCTGGATCGCGGCGGTAGGCAGGTAGCCCAGCATCTCGGTGATGTGCGTGCATCCGCGCGTGCCGCCGAAGAGCTCGCGGACGCGCTTGCGGAAGTCGCTGACGAGATTCGCGCCGACGAGCTTGCGGTAGTCGGGCACGATGCGATCGCAGTAGCCGGGATACGGCATGCTTTCGGTGAACGCCTCGACGTCGCGGATGTTGAAGGCGCTGTCGATGGTGACGCGCACCCACATGTCGTGCACCGGAACGCCGGCCGGGCGCACGCCGCTCAGGAGCTCGCAGTCGTGGTCCTTGACGTCGACGAGGTGCGCCTCGAGGTCGAACAGGCCGTCGCTGCGCCGGTAGCCGTCGAAGGAGACGGCGCGGCAGTGCAGCCGCTCACGCGGCACGGTCGGCAGTGATAGCGGGTGCGTCAAAGGGAGTGCGTCAAAGGGAGTGCGTCGAGGCAGCCGCAAAAGCCGCGGGCGGGAGCGGCGGCGATGCATGGCCGCGCTACGCCGGCGTGCCCCGAAGGCCTAGAATCCGGGAAACGTTGTGATTCTACGCTGCGGCGCAAGATCGCGGCAACGGGAGGAAATTCCATGTCTTTCGTGCTTTCGCTCGACCAGGGGACGACGAGCTCGCGCGCGATACTTTTCGGCCACGACGGCAGCGAGCGCGCGGTCGCGCAACGCGAGTTCCGGCAGATCTTCCCGCGCTCGGGCTGGGTGGAGCACGATCCCGCGGACATCTGGCAGTCGCAGGCGGACGTGATGCAGGAGGTGCTCGCGAAGGCGGGCGTCGACTCGGGTGACATCGCGGCCGTCGGCATCACCAACCAGCGCGAGACGACCCTCGTCTGGGATCGCGCGACGGGCCGCCCGGTCGCGAACGCCATCGTGTGGCAGGACCGTCGCACCGCGAGCCTGTGCGACGAGCTCCGCGCGGCGGGCCACGAGGCGACGTTCGCGCGAAAGACGGGCCTCGTCCTCGACGCCTACTTCTCCGGCACCAAGGTGCGCTGGATCCTCGACAACGTCGACGGCGCGAGGGCCCGTGCCGAGCGGGGCGAGCTCGCGTTCGGCACGGTCGATGCGTGGCTCGTGTGGAACCTCACCGGCGGCGAGGTGCACTGCACGGACGCGAGCAACGCGAGCCGCACGCTCATGTACGACATTCACCGCGGCGACTGGGACGACGACCTCCTCGCGATCCTGCGCGTGCCGCGCTCGATGCTCCCGCGCGTCGTCGCGTCGTCGGGTACCTGCGCATCCACGCGCCTGTCCGGCCGCGACGTGCCCATCGCGGGCATCGCGGGCGACCAGCAGGCCGCGCTCTTCGGGCAGGCGTGCCTGTCGCCGGGGCTCGCGAAGAACACGTACGGCACCGGCTGCTTCATGCTCCTCAATACGGGGCGGGATGCGGTCGCGTCGCGCAACAAGCTCCTGACGACCGTCGCGTGGCAGCGCGAGGGCACGCTCGACTACGCGCTCGAGGGCAGCGTGTTCGTCGGCGGAGCCGTCGTGCAGTGGCTTCGTGACGGCCTGCAAATCGTGAGCAGCGCAAGCGAGATCGAGGCGCTCGCCGAGAGCGTTCCCGACAACGGCGGCGTGTACCTCGTCCCCGCGTTCGCGGGGCTGGGTGCGCCGCACTGGGACCCGTACGCGCGCGGCACGATGATCGGCCTGTCGCGCGGCACGACGCGCGGGCACATCGCGCGCGCCGCGCTCGAAGGCATCGCGTTCCAGAGCGCCGAGGTGCTGCGCGCGATGGAGCGCGACGCGAGCATCACGTTGAGCGAGCTGAGGGTCGATGGCGGCGCCGCGGCCAACGACCTCCTCATGCAGTTCCAGGCCGATCTCCTGGGCGTGCCGGTGGTGCGCCCGAAGGTGCTCGAGACGACGGCGCTCGGCGCGGCCTATCTCGCCGGACGGGCGGTAGGATATTGGAGCAGCGACGAGGAGGTCGCCAGCAACTGGAAGGTGGACCGGCGATTCGAGCCCGCGATGTCGCGGGATCGATCGGCGCACCTGATGGACCGCTGGAATCGCGCGGTAGTGGCGGCGAAGGGCTGGGAGGCGCCCTGACGCGACGCGGGCCGACGCCGGCTTCGTCGCATCGACCCGTTGTCGCCCGCACGCGCCTCCGGTAGACTTCCCGCCATTACGTGCATATGCTCCTATTTGTCGATGCCGACGACCGCCGTCCCTTCCCACGACCCTGATCCCGATTCCGCCGCGTGCGTATGCGGCCGCCTGCGCCGCGCCACCCGCGCGCTGACGCAGATGTACGACGACCGCATGGCGCCGTCGCGGCTTCGGGTGACGCAGTTCTCGCTCCTGCGCACGCTCGCGCGCGAGGGCCGGCTTTGCATCAGCGACCTTGCGAAGCGCGTGCTCCTCGATCGCACCGCGTTGTCGCGCACGCTC
>JBGAIS010000196.1:0-5985 GCA_044225355.1 Casimicrobiaceae bacterium
CTCTCGAACTGGCTCTCGTCGTACCACTGGTCGGCGGTCGTCTGCTGCGGGAAGTCGCGATGCGAGAGCCCGTACTGGCGAACGTCGGCCGCGTTGAGCGCGGTGATGGACGGCTTCACCCAGACGATCACGCCGACGGCCCCGCGCTCGTCGAGGTCGAGCATGCGAAGGTGCTCGGGCTGGTACCGGATCCGGCCCCACACGACGTGCGTGCGCGCCGTGTCGCTCGCGCGCGAGTGCGCGCGGAACGCGTCGATGGAAAGGTCGATCTCGGCGCCGAAGTCGATGCGGCAGCGGCGAATGGCGACGCCTATGTCCTCGAAGCCCAGGCGCGGGTCGGCACCGCAATCGCAGACGACGATGTAGCGGCAGCCGCGCTCGACCAGCGCGTACAGCCCCGTGTTGTCGAAGTGCCCGCCGTCGGTGAGGTAGCAGTACGAGCCCAGGCGCCCGGTATTCGAGAGCGTCTCGCTCAGGAGGTAGAAGGGCCACAGCCGCGCGTGCGGCTCGTTCCACCGCCGGCCCGACGGCGTGGGCGCCCAGAATCCGAGTCGCATGTTGAAGAGCGAGAGCATGAGCGTCAGCGCCGCGCTGGGCGTCTGCGAGCCCATGGTCGGGCTGACGGCCGCGCCCGACGCCGCCGCGGCGGTCGCGAGCGAGAGGCGGCCCGACATGTATTGCGCCGTGCACCGGTAGCCGGAGCGCGCGGAGCCGCAGTGGTAACGCGACATGACGAAGTTCTCGGCCTGTCGCTGCGACGTCGCGAGGTCGGAGGCGCCGACGAGGCTCAGCGTCGTATTGACGAGGTGATACGGCGCGCCGGCGTCGTGATTCCACAGCGTGGACATGCGAAGGTCGTCGCCGGGCGCCGCGTCGGTGATCTCCTCGTTCTCGCGCGCGGTATTGGACGCGCCCAGGTAAGCCCGCGCGAGGCGCGCCTTGTAGAAGGCATGCAGCGACAGGAGATTGGGGTCGGCGAGCCAGCCGAGCGCGACCACCGCCCCGATCAACAGCGCGATCCACTGGAACGCGAGCACCGCTGCCTCGTACTTGAGCGGAACGATGAACGTGCCGTTCGACAGGATGCACAGCGCGGCGCTGGCGCACGCGAGCGTCAGGAGTCCCGCTGGCCGGGCGCTGCGCAGCGCCAGCGGCGATCCGCGCGGGATGAACGTGATCGCGAGCGCGCCCACGATGAGCGCGAGCGAGACGTAAGACGACCATTCGCCGGAGCGCAGGAGGTCCCACGCGAACTGCCATGCCGGTCCGCTCCACGACAGGCGCCACGCGGCCACGAGCGCGGCGAGCGCCGCGACGCGCACCCAGCCGTTGGGCGTGAAGAAGTAGAACCACTCGCGGCGGCCGCGGCCCGCGGGCGGCGGCGGACGCGCGATGCCCCGCCGCTCGAGCCACGCCATCGCCCTCTCGGGGAGGAAGCGCTTCCACGAATACTCGCCCGCCGCGGGTGGCGTGGTGGGGTCGCGGAAGCTCTCGAACAGCGCGAAGAGGAGCTCGAGGAGCGCGAACACCACGGCGGCCTTCGCGAACTCCATGGCGATGCCCTGCCCCACCTGGCTCGCGTCGAAGCGTATCGACGAGCGAAGAAGCAGGTGCGACAGCGCGGCGAGGCACAGGGCGAGCAGGACCAGCACCAGCGTGGGCGCCATCGCGATCAGCGCGCGTCCCACCTTGCCCGGCGGGTCCGCCTTGGTCGCGGCCGACGACGGCGCCGCCTTCACGAGCGTGTACGCCGCGCTGACGATGGTGACGACGAGCGCGCCGGCGCCTCCCGCCCGGGCGATCTCGCCGTGCACGAGGTCGGTGGCGCCGGTCGCGAGCGCGTGGAGCACGACGTGCCCGAAGCCCGCGAACAGGAGCAGCAGAAGCAGGAGCGTCCCCCATTTGAGGACGACCGCCAGCTGCGCGGTGAGCCACGTGCGATGGTCGGCGGGCGTGACCGGCGCGCGAGCGGCGCCCCGCTGCTGGCGCTCGAACCACCGGAACGCACGTGCGACGTGCAGGGCGATGCAAACCGCGGCCACCGCCCACACGCCCCAGTGCAGCGAGAAGCCGTCCGACGCGTCGAACACGCGCCCGAGCACGAGGACGCCCGTCACGCCCACGGCGACGAGCCCGACGAGCGCGAGATAGACCTTGGCGGACGACTGCGCGAGCCAGAGGAGGCTGAACGTGACGGCCGCCGACAGCACGAGCTGCAGCGGTACCGAGAATCGCGCGAGCGTGGCGCCCAGCGTCTGCGGGCAATCGGCGATCGGATGGCACAGGAATGCGCGCGCGTTGTCGGAGCCGAGGTAGAACGCCTGCGCGAGCATCATCGCCGCCAGCGCAAGCGGCACGAGCGCGAGCCACGTCAGCACGAGGCTGCGCACGAAGAACGCGACGAGCCGCCAGGTGTCGGGGCTCAGCGCGCCGGTCTTGGGGGTGAGGTAATTGGAGAACAGGCGGACGAAGTGGATGGGGTCCGCGCGCGACGCGATCAGCGAGCCGTCGGGCAGCGACGGCACGGCTTGCGCGTTGCCGTGGGCGTCGAGGAGCACCGCGGTAGCGGCGCGCCGCTGCGGCTCGAGCTCCTCGGGCGGCGGGAACACGTCGCGCGCCGCGCGAGGCTCGCGCGACAGCCACGCGCTCCACCACGCGCCGATGAAGCCTCCGCCCGAAACGGTGGAGAGGTAGTCGAAGAGCCACAGCGTGCGCCGCTCGGCGAAGCCCTGCAGTACGCCCAGGTTGAAGGAGGCCGAGCGGATCCCGCCGCCCGACAGCGCGAGCCCCACGAGGTCCTGCACCTGCGGCGTCTCGTCCGGCGGCGGCGGGCACTGCCGCTCTTGCGCCTCGCGGGTAGGGTCGGCGGTGGCCATGCGTCGCCTCGATGCGGCCGGGAGCGGCTAGTACCTGTTCACGCTACGGGCACAAGCGCGTGGGTGTGTACAGCCCACTAGTCGCTCGCGATCGACTGGCGCAGCCACGCGAGCGCGCGCCCCACGACCCCTTCGGCCTTCGTGTGCGCGGGCGGCGCCTCGCGGGGGCGCTCGTAGGCGGACAGGTCGGGCGCGGCCTTCGTGCGCTTGCGCCGGCCCGCGTCGCGCCGGCCCGCGTCCTCGGCGGCGACCGCCTCGTCGGTCGCCTGCCAGCGCCTGCGCCGGAGCGCGATGGCCTGGCGCTCGATGAGGTAGATGTCGCGGCCGCGGCCGCTCTCGCTCTCGGGAATCGAGCGCTGGCGCGAGGTGCCGTCGTCGCGCAGCTCGAGGTGCAGCTTCGATTCCGGCTCGTTCGCCATGGCGAGGTACTACAGACGGTTTGACGAGGCGTGTCAAGCGAGCGCGGCGACGGCGACCCGTGCCTCGCACTCGCGACGGGATGCTTGGGGACCCTCGAGCGAAACTCCCAAGCGCCGTCCAGCGTCCTCGTTGACAAATAGCACGATCGTGCTTATCATGGACGCATGGTCGGCAAAGGCGAGCAGACGCGCGCGACGATCCTGGACGAGGCTCTCGCCCAGGCGAGCCGTCGCGGCTTCGAGTCGCTGACGATCGGCGGCCTGGCCGAGGCCACGGGCATGTCCAAGAGCGGCCTCTTCGCGCACTTCGGCTCGCGCGAGGACCTCCAGGTGGCGGCCATCGAGGCCGCCGCCGCGCGCTTCACCGAGATGGTGTTCCTGCCCGCGCTCAAGGCCAAGCGCGGCATGCCTCGCCTGCGCGCCCTGTTCGACCACTGGATGGACTGGACGGAGCGCGCCGGCCTCTCGCACGGCTGCCCCATGCAGGCGGCCGCCATCGAGTTCGACGACCGCCCGGGCGCCGTGCGCGACGCCGTGGTGGAGCACTTCGCGCGCCTCGAGCGCGAGGTGACGCGCGCGGTGGAGCTTGCCGTGTCGCAGGGCCACTTCCGCGCCGACCTCGACGTCCCGCAGTTCGTGTTCGAGCTGATGGGCATCGTCTTCGCGTGCCAGCACGGCGCGCGCCTGTTCGACCCGCATCGGGCGCGCGCGCGCGCCCGCGACGCGTTCGAGCGACTCGCCGCATCCGCGGCAGCCTGACTTCACGGAGGTTCGTCATGCACGCCTCGCTGGCCCCGTCTCCTTCGTCCCTGAATAGCACGATCGTTCGTAACAAGAATCGGGGCGCGAAGCTCGCCGCCGCGCTCGCGTGGCCGCTCGTCCGCGCCTATTTCGCGGTGACGTCGCGCGTCCTGCCTCGCGTCGCGCGCAGACAAGCCGAGCACCTCTTCTCCGCGCCGCCGCGCTATCGGGGCCGCCGCGTCGAGGGCGTCGCCGCGCGCGAGGAGCGCGTCGTGTCGGGACGCCATTCGCTCGCGGTGTGGTCCGCGGGACCGCGCGAAGCGCCCGCCGTCCTCCTCGTGCACGGCTGGGGCGGACGCGGCATGCAGATGACGGCTTTCGTGCCCGCGCTGCTCGCGAGCGGGCACCGCGTCGTGTGGTTCGACCAGCCGGCGCACGGCGCGAGCGGCCAGGGCGCGGCGTCGCTGCCCGACTTCGTCCGCGCGATCGGAGCCGTCGCCTCGACGCACGGCCCCTTCCACGCCGCCATCGGTCACTCCCTCGGCGCCGCGGCGCTGTGCGTCGCGCTGCGCGAGGGGCTGCCGCTCGGGCGCGTCGTGCTCGTGAGCCCGCCCGCGTCGATCACCGAGCACGCGCATCGCTTCGCCCGCATGCTCGGCATCACGCCCGCCATCCGCGAGGCCATGCGCCAGCGGCTCGAGCGGCGCTTCGGCATGCGCTTCGCGGACCTCGACAGCATCGACGAGCTCGCGCGCGTGGCGGTGCCGGCGCTGTTCGTGCACGACGCGGACGACGTCGACGTACCCATCGACAACGCGCACCGGCTCGCCGCTCGCCTGCGCAACTCTCGCTTCGTGACCACCTATGGCCTCGGCCATCACCGGATCCTGCGCGAGCCTTCGGTCGTGGCGATCGTCGCGCACTTCGTCCGCGGCGACGACGCCGACCTCCCGGATTCGCTGCCGGCGCTGCCGCGTCCCGCGCCCATCTATTGAGCGCGGCGGCGCCGATTTGTCGAACGACCCTGCGCGCCGGGCCGCGTTTGCGTATACGATAAGGCGCCATGTCGCTCCAATGGTTCACGCTGTTCCACATCGCGATCAGCCTCGTGGGCATCGCGACCGGCTTCGTCGTCGTCGGCGGGCTCCTGTCGTCGTGGACGCTGCCGCGGTGGACCGCGCTCTTCCTCGCCACCACGATCCTCACGAGCGCCACCGGCTACTTCTTCCCGGTCGACCGCGTCCTGCCCTCGCACGTGGTGGGCGCGATCTCGCTGGCCGTGCTCGCAGTGACGCTCTTCGCTCGCTACGGGCGCGGCATGGCGGGCTCGTGGCGATGGATATTCGTTGTCACCGCAACTATCTCGCTCTATCTCAACGTCTTCGTGCTTATCGTGCAGATGTTCCTGCGCTTCCCCGCGATGAGCGCGCTCGCGCCGACCCAGAAGGAGCCTCCGTTCGCCATCGTGCAGGGCGCCGTCCTCCTGGCTTTCGTGGTCATCGGCGTGCTTTGCGTGCGCCGCTTCCATCCGGAAAGAGCGGGACCGCGCTGACGTGACGCCGGACGAGGACCGCGAAGGCCCGCTGCCCGCGTTCCTCCTCGTGCTCACCGTCGTCACCGGCATCGTCGATGCGGTGAGCTTCCTCGCCTTGGGCCGCGTGTTCGTCGCCAACATGACGGGCAACGTCGTGTTCCTGGGGCTCGGCCTCGCCGGCGCGCCCGACCTCTCGCCGATCGCGTCGCTCGTCGCGATCGCGTCGTTCATGGCGGGCGCCGTGGCCGGCGGGCGGCTCGCCGGGCGCTCACGCCACCGCGCGAGGCTCCTCGCCGCGGCCATCGCCATCACGCTCGGCTTCGTCGCGGCGTCGCTCTGCCTTTCGCCGCGGCTGCCCGAAGACGCGGCGCTCCGCTACGCGCTCGTCGTGCTGCTCGCGCTCGGGATGGGCGTG
>JBGAIS010000197.1:0-6370 GCA_044225355.1 Casimicrobiaceae bacterium
CGCGGGCGGCGGCTCGCCCATCGTGCCGCTCCTCGACATCTCCGACGCCGACTGGGACGGCACCATCGCGAAGAACCTCAAGTCCACGATGATGTGCAGCCAGGTCATCGGCCGCCTCATGCGCGATCGGAAGCGCGGCAACATGGTGAACATCAGCTCGCTCATGAGCCTGGGGCCGCATCCGACCCGCTCGCCGTACGCGTCGGCGAAGGCGGGCGTGAACGCGCTCACGCAGACGCTCAGCGTGGAGCTCGCGCCGTACGGCATCCGCGTGAACGCCATCGCGCCCGGCTTCATCGAGGTCGAGCGCTTCTTCAAGCAATTCAGGAACTACGCCGGCGAGGTGCGCCCGGCGCGCATGTCCAAGATCCCGCTCAACGCGATGGGCGAGACCGACGACGTCGCGTACCTCGCGACGTTCCTCGCGTCCGACGCCTCGCGCTACATCACGGGCCAGGTGATCCGCATCGACGGCGGCGTCACGACCACCGTGTTCTACAAGACCGACAAGCCGAACGACGGCTGGTGGTAACGCGAGGTCGCGGCGGCGCGCCGGGCCGGCGCGTCGCCGGGCGTGAGGGGGCGCCCCCGGCCATTGCGCGCCGCAGCATGACCCTGTAACAATTTGGAGGCACACTCGCCGGGCTGATCGCGCCGCAAGAGCGCGCCGCGTCTTCGCGCCCCATCGAGCCCTCCATGCCCTACCTGTCGATCGAGAACCTGTCCGTGTCCTACGGCGGCACGCGGGTGCTCGACCGCGTGAGCCTCGGCGTCGAGCGCGGCGAGATGATCGCGCTGCTCGGAAGCTCCGGCTGCGGCAAGACCACGCTCCTGCGCTCCATCGCGGGCTTCGTCATTCCGGACGAAGGCGCGATCAGGGTGGCCGGCGACGACATCACGCGCCTGCCTCCCGAGAAGCGCTCGACAGCGATGATGTTCCAGTCGTACGCGCTGTGGCCGCACATGACGGTGGCCGGCAACATCGGCTACGGGCTCCGCATGCGGAGTTGGAAGAGCGACGCCATCGCGAAGCGCGTGGAGGAGATGCTGAAGCTCCTGCAGCTCGAGGGCTATGCGCAGCGTCCCGTCACGCAGCTATCGGGAGGACAGCGCCAGCGCGTGGCGCTGGGCCGTGCGCTGGCGGTGGACCCGCACCTCCTGCTCCTCGACGAGCCCATGTCGAATCTCGACTACAAGGTGCGGCTCGAGCTCAGGCACGAGCTTCGCGCGCTGCAGCGGCGCGTCGGCATCACCGCGGTGTACGTCACGCACGACCGCGAGGAGGCGCTGATGCTTGCCGATCGCATCGCGGTGATCGACGCCGGCCGCGTCGTGCAGTTCGGGACGCCCGAGGACGTCTTCCATCGCCCGGGATCGGCGTTCGTCGCCGGCTTCATGGGCGCCGACAACGCGCTCGCGATGACGCGCATGCCCGACGGCAGCCTCGTGTCCGCGCGCAGGCCCGGCGAGGCCGTGATGGCGCACTTCCGCAGCGACGCCGCACGCGTGCGCTCCGCGGGCATCGCACCGGCCGCGGACGAGATCGGCTTCGACGGCAGCATCGCCCAGGCCGTGTACGTAGGGCAGGGGTATCGCTACCGCGTGCGCGTCGAAGGCGGGGACGTCTGGGCGCTGGCGGACGGGCGCATCGACGAAGGCGCACCCGTGAGCGTCACGGTGCCGCGCGACGCGATGCTCGTGTTCGCGCGCCCGGCGGGTGTCGCCGCATGAGATCGCGCAGTCGGCGGGCGCTTCGCACGCACGGGCGCGCCGCGGGGGTCACGAACGAACCATCCAGGCAACGGGCGCGACGCGCCCACTACGAGGAGAGAGCATGATGCGCTTCAATCGATTGCTGGTTCCCATCGCCGCCGCGGGCGCGCTGCTCGCGTTGCCGCTCGGCGCATCGGCCCAGACGCTCAACGTCGTCTCCGCCGGCGACCAGAACATGGTCGACTACGTCAACAACTACCTCGGGCCTAAGTTCGAGGCGATGAACCCCGGCGTGAAAGTTCGAGCCGTGGGCACAGGCCCCGGCGACGGCGGCTCGCAGAAGATCTACGAGAAGCTGTCGGCGCAGCAGAAGGCCGGCGCCGCCACGTGGGATACCGACGTCGCGGTCGTGCACCAGCGGGGCGCGGCGACGATGGTGAACGACAAGCTCCTGATGCCGTACCGCAACGACGTCGCGGCCGGCAAGCTCGTGTCGCGCGACTCCGCGAAGAACGCGCTCGGCGCCAACGTCGACGGCTACGTGCTGCCGATGTTCCACAGCCAGATCGCGTTCGCGTACAACCCCGACCTCGTGAAGAGCCCGCCCAAGTCGTACGCCGAGCTCGTCGAGTGGGTGAAGAAGAATCCGAAGCAGTTCGGCTACAACGGCGTCAAGGGCGGCATGTCGGGCGTCGGCTTCGTCATGGGCTGGGTCAACGCCAACAGCGGCCTCGGCGACAAGCTCGAGAAGGGCCCGTACTCCGCGAGCGACAAGGCGGCCATCGACAAGTCGCTGGCGGGCCTCAAGGACTTCAACCAGAACGTCGTGATGACGCCCGGCAACGCGGGCACGCTCGACATGCTGAATCGCGGCGAGATCGCGATGGGACCCGTGTGGGTCGACATGTTCTACACGTGGGCCGCGGACGGCAAGATGAACCCCAAGGTCAAGCTCTCGCTGCCCGCGCCGGGGTTGCCCGGCCAGCCGATGTACTACGTCATTCCCGCCAAGGCGGCCAACGCGGCGCTCGCGAAGAAGTTCATCGACTTCGCGGAAAGCCCGGAAGTGCAGGCGGACGGCATCGTGAAGCAATTCAACTGGTACCCGGGAATCGATCCGCAGTACGTGCAGTCGAAGCTCTCGCCGCAGGACTGGAACAAGCTGTTCACCGACGTGACGCCCGCCGAGCTCGCGAAGTACGGCCGGCCGTTCCCGCTGTCGGATTACTTCACCGACATCGTCGAAGGCTACGAGCGCGTGGTGCTGAAGTAAGCGTGGCGCTCGCTCGATCTCGTTCCCGC
Source organism: Casimicrobiaceae bacterium (assembly GCA_044225355.1). Lineage (GTDB taxonomy): Bacteria > Pseudomonadota > Gammaproteobacteria > Burkholderiales > Casimicrobiaceae > VBCG01. The sequence goes on from JBGAIS010000197.1 coordinate 3,016, forward strand.
GCGCGGAGGGAGGCCGACGCGTGCCCTTCCGCCGCGCCGCGCGCGGGGCAGATTACGTCCGCGCGCGGCGGGGCGCCGCCGCATGAGCGGCGCATCCCCCGCCCGCTGGCGCGCGTACGCGCTGGTGGCGCCCGCGCTGCTCGTCATCGCCGTCTTCTTCGTCCTCCCGCTCGCGCTCTCCGCGGTGCTCGCGTTCCGCGGCGCGAGCGGCGGATTCACGCTCGAGCACTTCGAGAAGGCGTGGGACTTCTACCAGAAGGACCTCCTCTTCACGGTCGGCATCGTGCTCCTGTCGACCGTGCTCATCGGCCTCGTCGCCGTCGCCATCGCGGGCTACCTCACGCTCGGCGAGAACCCGCGAGCGGTGGCGATCCTCCGCTGGCTCTATCGCTGGCCGCTCTTCATCCCGTTCATCGTGACGGGCCAGATCATGCGCACGTTCCTCGCCAAGAACGGGATGCTCAATCACGCGCTCATCGGGTCGGGCCTCATCGAACCCCTGCAGGCGCAGAGCCTGCTCGACTGGCGCGGCATCGTCGTCGCATTCGTGTGGAAGCAGGCGCCGTTCGTCACGCTGCTCCTCGCGGGCGCCATGGCGTCCATCGACACGCAGCATATCGAAGCCGCGCGCAATCTCGGCGCGCGCAGGCTGCGCGTGCTGGTCGACATCGTGCTCCCGCAGGTTCGCGGCACGCTGCTCGTCGGTCTCGTCCTCTCGTTCGTGACCATGCTCTCGGTGCTGTCGGTACCGATGATGATCAACCCCAACTCGCCGACCATGATCACGGTCGACGTCGCGTATCGCATCAGCACGCTCTCGGACTATGCCGTGGCCAACGCGCTGTGCCTCATGTCGCTCGTGGTCGCCGCGGGCGGCGCGTGGTTCTACCTGCGTCACGCGGCGGCGCAGCAGGTCGCGCGATGACGCGGACACTCGCGCGATGGCCCCAGATGCTCGGCATGGCCGTGGTGATAGCGCTGGTCGCGTTCGTGATCTTCGGCCCGCTCGCCAACCTCTTGCTGTGGGCCTTCGCGGAGAAGTGGTACTTCCCGAACCGGATTCCGCAGGAATTCGGCTTCACGTTCTGGGCGCGCGTATTCAGCCCGCGCGGCGGCGCGCTCGCGTCGCTGGGCACAAGCATCTGGATCGCGCTTCTCACCGTCGTCGTGAGCCTGGCGGTCGCGGTGCCGGCGGGCTACGCGCTGGCGCGCCTGCGATTGCGCTGGCGCAGCCTCATCCTGCTCGCGTTCCTGCTCCCGCAGGCGGTGCCGAACCTTCCCGTGTACGTGAACATCGCGCGCGTGTTCTACGAGATCGGGCTCAACGGCACGGTGCTGGGCGTCGTGCTCGTGCACGCGTCGCACGGGCTCGTCCTCGCGGTTTGGATCGCCTCCGCAGCGTTCGCCTCGGTGGACGCGTCGCTCGAGGAGGCCGCGCGCAACATGGGGGCGTCGCCGTGGACGTGCTTCCGCACCGTGACGTTGCCGCTCGCGGCGCCCGGGCTCATCGCGAGCGCCATCTTCGTGTTCCTGGAGTCGCTCGACGAGTTCACCGGCACCTACTTCGTCGGCGTGCCGGACGTCACCACGCTTCCGCTCCTCATGTTCAACGCGAGCATGGGCGGCAACTACCAGATCGCCTCGATCACGGCGCTTCTGCTGCTCGTGCCGTCCATCGGCTTCATGCTCGTGGTCGAGCGCTTCCTGAAGGCCGACGTCCTCGCGGGCGTGGGCAAGTAAGCGGCGTCGTCGCGCGGGTCTACTTCTTTACCCCGTAGTTCTCGGCGAGATACGCCGCGATCACCTCGGCGTCTGCCTTGTCGATAGGCGCGCCGAAGGCGTTGATCATCTTGTTGACGGTCGCGGTCCAGCCATCCTTGTCGAGGAAGCGCGAGTTCATCTGGATGTAGTCGACGCTGTGACACGCGATGCAGGCCATCGCCTTGTCCTTGCCGGGACCGTCTTTCAGGACCACCTTCGATTCCTGCGCGATGCCGGCGGCGGCAAGCGCGAGTGCCACGAGGGCGACGATGATTCGCATGGTGGGCTGCTCCGTTCAGACGACTTCGACGTAGAGGCGCTGGATCACGTTGTGGTGATAGCCCGCCGGATTGAAGCTCAGCTTCTCCACTTGCGTCTGGCCGCCGCGGCTCGTCGCGCGCGCCATGATCACCATGGAACCGGGCCCGCGGCCGGGAATCATCAGGCTGAAGTCGCGGAACGAGAATCGGCCAAGATCGCGACCGAGCTTCGCGGGCATCCAATGGTCGCCGCCGTCGTGGGAGATGTCCACGCGCTCGATGCCCGCGCCGCCGTCCCAGGCGATGCCCGACACGACGATCGGCTTGCCGCGCGGAAACTGCTCGCCGAACGCGACCGACGTGATGAGCGAGTTGGTGACGATGCTCGTGATGGGCTCGTTCACGTCGGTGACCTGCGTCTTGAACGTGGCGCCCGGGTACTTCCCGCGCGGCAGGCGATACGCCGACTTCATCCAGAAATTGGTCTCGGGCTTGGCGAGAGCGTCGACGTTGGTGAGCTGCTTGACCCAGTACGTGCCCGTCCAGCCCGGCACCACCAGGCGCGCGGGGTAGCCGTTCAGGTGCGGCAGCGGCGCGCCGTTCATCGACAGCGCGACGAGCGTATTCTCGTCGAGCGCCACTTCCACCGGAATCGACTTCAGGAAGTCGGGCGTCGCGGACATGGGCGCAACGTCCGCGCCGTTGAGCGCCACCTCGACCGCGTCCTTCTTGATGCCGCATTTTTCCAGGATGTCGCGCAGCCGCACCCCGCGCCACACCGCGTTGCCCATCGCGCCCACGCCCCATTCGACGCCGGGCACGTGCGGCTCGAAGAGCCCGCGGCGGTTGCCCGAGCACAAACACACCGCCGTGATCTCCGCTTGCGCGAACTCGCGACGCAACTCGTCGAACGTGAACGCGCGCGGCCGCTCGACGCTCTCGCCGCCGACCGTAAGCTTCCACGTCCTGATGTCGACGCTCGCGATGCCCGCGAGATGCCAGCGCACGAAGAACGCGTCGTTTGGCGTGATGACGCTGCGGAAGTACTGGAGGGGCGTCTCGAAGTTCGGCGGCCGGTACGTCTTCTTGATGAGCGGCACCTTGCCGGGAAGCTTCACCAGGAGCTGCTCGCCGAGAGCGCCGTCGGGAATCTCCGCGAAGCCAAGCGCCGCGCTGCTGCCCACGGGCGCCGCCGCGACGGCGCGACCCGCGCCGAGCGCCGCCAGCGCGGCCGCGCCCGCAGCACCCCGAATGAGACTGCGACGGCGCCCGGCGATCGTCGATGCGTCACTCACGAATCCCTCCCGCGGGCTCTCGTTGTTGGAACGCCGATG
>JBGAIS010000198.1:0-5978 GCA_044225355.1 Casimicrobiaceae bacterium
GCGCCGCGTGGAACGCGAGGCCGTCGGCCGCGAAGTGCGCGCCGAGCGTGCGCACGATCGCGGCGGCATCTTCCGCCGCGAGGTCGTCGACGCGTCCCGCGAGTATCACGTCGTCGCGGCCCGCGACGAGCGTGACCGGGTCGGCACGCAGCACGTACGCATCGGCGGGATCGAAGCCCGCGCCGAGCGCCGCAAGCGGCGCGACGGGCGTGCCCGCCGGCGCGCCGGCGGCGTCGAGGAGCATCGCGTCGGGATCGCGTCGGGACAGCGGCTGCGTGGTGGCGTACCACGACAGCCGGGCCATGGCGGGCGCTTCCGCGGGGAGGGCTTGCGTGGCGAGAAGCGTGAGGCGCATGGACGGAGGCCGTCGAGTCTAGCATGCGATAATCGCCCGCTTCCGCGGCCTTTCGCCCTCCACTTGTCGCCCTACGAACTGGCCGTCGGCCTTCGCTACACGCGCGCCCGCAAGGGCTCGGGCCGCAACACCTTCATCTCGTTCATCTCGCTCATCTCGATGGCGGGCGTCGCGCTCGGCGTCGCCGCGCTCATCGTGGTGCTCTCGGTCATGAACGGCTTCCAGGAGGAGCTTCGCAACCGCATCCTCTCGGTCGCGTCGCACATCGAGATCCGCGGCGTGCCGCAGCTCATGGATTGGCAGGCGGTGGCGGCGTTCGCGTCGAAGGAGCCCCGGGTCAAGGCCGCCGCGCCGTACGTCAACGGCCAGGCGATGCTCACGGCCAGCGACGCGAATCGCGGCGCCCTCATCCGCGGCATCGATCCTTCCCGCGAGGATACGGTCGCCGACATCGGCAGCCACATGAAGGCGGGCACGCTCGCGAGCCTCGCGCCGGGCTCGTTCGGCATCGTGCTCGGACGAGACCTCGCGGGCGCGCTCGGCGTGCGTCTCGGCGATTCCGTCGTGGTGATCACGCCGCAGGGCACGCTCACGCCCGCCGGGACGCTGCCTCGATTGAAGAGCTTCAAGGTCACCGGCATCTTCGACGTCGGCATGGCGGAGTTCGACAGCGGGCTCGCGCTCGTGAACATCGAGGACGCGCAGCGCCTGTACCGCATGGAGGGCGTGTCCGGCGTGCGCCTCAAGCTCGACGACCTCTTCGCCGCGCCGGCGGTGGCGCGCGACCTGTGGCAAAAGCTCCCCGTGCAGGCCGAGATCCGCGACTGGACGCTGAGCCACGCGAACTTCTTCCGCGCGGTGCAGATCGAGAAGCGCATGATGTTCATCATCCTCACGCTGATCGTCGCGGTCGCCGCGTTCAACATCGTGTCCGCGCAGGTGATGGTGGTCACGGACAAGCAGGCCGACATCGCGATCCTGCGCACGCTGGGCTCGTCGCCTTCCTCGATCATGGCGATCTTCGTGGTGCAGGGCGCGCTGATCGGCATCCTGGGCACGCTCATCGGCGTGGTCGGCGGCGTCCTCCTCGCGCTCAACATCGACGTGGTGGTGCCGTTCATCGAGCGCCTGTTCAACGTTCGCTTCCTCGACAAGTCGGTCTACTACATCACCGACCTGCCATCGCAGGTGCAGCGCGGCGACGTGATCGTCATCGCACTCATCGCGCTCGGCCTCGCGCTCGTCGCGACGCTCTATCCCGCGTGGAAGGCCGCGCGCGTCAATCCTGCGGAAGCGCTGCGCTATGAGTGAAGGCGACCGCGCGGTACCCGCGGCCGGGCCCGTGCTCGCGTGCCGCGGGCTGTCGAAGGTCTACACGAGCGGGCCCGCGCCGGTGCCGGTGCTGAACGACATCGACCTCGCGGTGGAGCGCGGCGAGCGCATCGCCATCGTCGGCGCGTCGGGCTCCGGCAAGAGCACGCTCCTGCATCTCCTGGGCGGACTCGACGCGCCCACCTCGGGCGACGTGAGCATCGAGGGCGTGCCGATCGCGTCGCTCTCCGAGGCGGCGCGCGGCAAGCTTCGCAATCGCGCGCTGGGCTTCATCTACCAGTTCCACCACCTGCTGCCGGAGTTCAGCGCCATCGAGAACGCCGCCATGCCCCTCGTGATCCGGCGCGTGCCGCCTTCGCAGGCGCGCGAAGCCGCGGCCGCGACGCTCGACCGCGTGGGCCTCGGGCATCGCCTCAAGCACCGCCCGGGCGAGCTCTCGGGCGGCGAGCGCCAGCGCGTGGCGCTCGCGCGCGCGCTCGTGACGAAGCCGCGCTGCGTGCTCGCCGACGAGCCCACGGGCAACCTCGATCGCAAGACCGCCGGGCAGGTGTTCGACCTGATGCTCGAGCTCAACGCGGACATCGGCACCGCGCTCGTCATCGTCACGCACGACCCGGAGCTGGCCGCACGAGGCGACCGCACGCTGCACCTCGTCGACGGGCGCCTTACCTCCGGCTGAGGCGCCATCGTAAAGCGCAAAATATGACAATGTCATAGTTTGCGACTTAGAAGCGGCCTCAGTACTCCACCGGGATCGGATCGAGCGCGCGCCACAGGTACCAGGTGGCCACGCTCCGCCACGGCGACCAGCGCTCCCCGAACTCGCGCAAGTCCGCGGGCGTCATCCGCTGCCCGTCGTGGTAGTGCATCGCCACTGCTTTCTGCAGCCCGATGTCGTCCACCGGGAAGATGTCGGGACGAAGCTCGTGGAAGATGAGGAACATCTCGGCGGTCCAGCGGCCGATGCCCTTGACGTCGACGAGCCTCGCGATGAGCGTCTCGTCGTCGAGGCGCGGCCATTGGCGCGGATCGAGCGCGCCCGACGTGAAGTGGCGCGCGAGGTCGCGCAGGTACAGCGCCTTGCGCTCGGAGAGCCCGACTCTCCTGAGCGTGGTCATGCGCGTGCGGCCTACCCTTCCCGCGTCGAGCATCGGCGGCTCCCCCGACGCGCCCGTCGCCTGGGCGAAGCGCTCCCAGATCGACTGCGCCGCCTTCACGGAGATCTGCTGGCCGACGATCGCGCGGGCGAGCACGGTGAAGGGCTCGCCGCGGCGCGCCAGATGAACGCCCGGGTAGCGCGCGATCAGCGCGGCGAGCACGCTGTCGTCGCGCGCGAGCGCCGCCGCGGCCTCGTCCCAGTAGGGGGGCTTCATGGGCTTTTCCCGGGGGTGTGGCGCCGTGGTCCGGACATGGCCAGAATGCTAAAATCGCAGGATTTGCCTATCGGGCCGGACGCCTTGCCATGGATTGCCGTAGCCTCACTGCCAGCGGTCGCAAGACGCGTGCGTTCCAGGGACGCCCGTCGCTTGCGATTGTCGCATTCCTGGCGGCGGTCCTCGTCGCGACCGGCGCATCGGCCGCCGAGCCGCGCAAGGTCATCCGCGACGTGTTTCCGGTGGCGGAAACGGGCTTCGACCCGGCCGCGATGCACGACCTCTATTCCGCCGGCATCGTGCGCGCGATCTTCGAGACGCTTTACACCTACGACTACCTCGCGCGTCCCGCGAAGCTCGTGCCGCAGGCCGCCGACGGCATGCCGCAGGTGACGAGCGACGGCAAGGTCTACACCGTCAAGCTCAGGAAGGGCATCTTCTTCCAGCCCGACCCCGCCTTCGGCGGCAAGAAGCGCGAGCTCACGGCCGACGACGTCGTCTATTCGTACAAGCGCCTCGCCGATCCCAAGGTCCGCTCGCCCTACACGTTCCTGGTCGAGGGCAAGTTCGTAGGGCTGGACGCCGCGATCGAGGCCGCGAAGAAGTCGGGCAAGTTCGACTACGACGCGAAGATCCCCGGCCTCGAGGTCGTCGATCGCTACACCGTGCGCTTCAACATGACCGGCACGGACTACAACCTGCCTTACGTGCTGGCGCACGAATCGCTCGGCCTCGTCGCGCGCGAGGTCGTCGAGAAGTACGGCGAGTCCGACGGCCGCGTGATGAGCAATCCCGTCGGCACCGGGCCGTTCAGGCTCGGTCAATGGATCCGCAGCAACAAGATCGTGCTCGATGCGAACCCCGACTACCGCAGCGTCACCTGGGACTTCGCCGCGACGCAGCCCGGCGACGACAAGCTCGTCGCGCAGATGAAGGGCAAGAAGGTGCCGGCGGTCGATCGCGTCGAGGTGTACGTCATGGTCGAGGACCAGACGCGCTGGCTCGCGTTCGAGAAGGGCGAGCTCGACTTCATGAACATGGAGGGTCCGCTCGCGCCCAACGCCATCGGCGCCGACGGCAAGCTCAAGCCCGCGCTCGTCGCGAAGGGCGTGCGCATGGACCGCTACGTCGACCTCGAGATGCGCTACATGTACTGGAACTGGCTCGATCCGCGCGTCGGCGGCGCGGGCAAGCCGCAGATCGCGCTGCGGCGCGCGCTCGCCATGGCGTACGACGCCGCCGAGGAGGCGCGCGTGGTGCTGAACGGCCAGGCGGTCGAGGCGCAATACCCCATCCCGCCGGGCGTGGTCGGGCACGTCGCGAACTGGAAGAGCAACCTCAAGTACGACCCGGTCACCGCCAACGCGCTCCTCGACAAGTTCGGCTACAAGCGCGGCGCCGACGGCTATCGCACCTGGCCCGACGGCAAGCCCATGACCATCAAGTACGCCGCGCGGCCCGACACGCAGAACCGCCAGCTCGAGGAGCTCGTCAAGAAGAACTACGACGCGATCGGCGTGCGCATGGAGGGCCAGCGCGACACCTTCCCCGAGCTCCTCAAGCTCGAGAAGCAGTGCAAGCTCTTCAGCCGCGAAGCCGCGTGGATCGCCGACTACCCGGACGGCGACAACTTCATGCAGCTCTGGTACGGCCCCAACAAGCTGCAGAGCAACAACTCGTGCGTCGAGATCCCCGAGTACGACGCGCTCTACAAGAAGAGCACGCGCATGCCGCCGGGGCCGGAGCGCGACAAGCTGTACCAGGAGATGACGCGCATCCTCGAGGCGTATGCGCCGCACCGGCTGACGGTGATGCGCTATCGCAACGAGCTCGTGCAGCCGCGCATCGAGGGCTTCCGCAAGCATCCGATCCTGCCGTCGACGTGGCAATACGTCGACGTGGCGGCAAGCACGAACTGACCGACCGGCGATCCCGGGACGTCGACACGCAAGACGACGCCGCGGCGCGCGATCCGCGCCGGGCGCGAGAGAGCAAGGGAGCAAGACGATATGTGGGCATACGTTGTCCGGCGCCTCTGGCAGATGATCCCGACCATGCTCGGGGTGGTGCTGCTGGTGTTCATCCTCTTCAATCTCTTCGGGGGCGATCCCGCCTACGTGCTGGCGGGCAAGATCAGCAATCCCGAGCAGATCGAGAACATCCGCCGCCAGCTGGGCGTCGACCAGCCGTACTACGTGCAGCTCGGCATCTTCCTGAAGCAGATCGTCACCGCGGATTTCGGCGCGTCGTGGAGCACCAACGAGAAGGTGTCGCAGATCCTCGCGACGCGCCTCGGGCCCTCGCTGACGGTGCTGGTGCCGCTCCTCATCCTCGAGACGCTGATCGCGGTGGGGCTGGCGCTCGCGGTGGCGTATGTGCGCGGCTCGCTCACCGATCGCCTCGTCATGATCGTGTGCACCGTCGGCCTTTCGATCAGCATCCTCGTCTACATCATCGTGTTCCAGTACGTGTTCGCGTACAAGCTCGGCTGGTTCCCCGTGCAGGGATGGGGCAACGACGTGTGGGAGAACCTCACGCGCTACGCGCTGCTGCCGATCCTCATCGGGCTCGTGGTGAGCATCGCGCCCAACCTTCGGCTGTACCGCACGTTCGTGCTCGACGAGATCAACCAGGACTACGTGCGCACCGCGCGCGCCAAGGGCATGGGCGAGAACCGCATCATGTGGGTCCACGTGCTGCGCAACGCGTCCATCCCGATCATCACGCACGTGATGGCGGCGCTGCCAGGCTTGCTCGTCGGCGCGTTCCTGCTCGAGCGCTTCTTCTCCATCCCGGGCATCGGCCGCGAGGTGATCCTCGCCGTCGAGCGCTCCGACTTCCCTGTCATCAAGGCGCTCACCGTGTACGTCGCGGTGGCCACGATGGCGGTCAACCTGCTCGCCGACCTCATGTACAAG
>JBGAIS010000004.1:0-52880 GCA_044225355.1 Casimicrobiaceae bacterium
TGGCAGATTGCTTGAGGCGTCTCGATCGATCGAGACGCCGGACGGTCCATGCCATCGACGCCTGGCGGGCCGCTCGGACCCGTGCTGGGCTTCGGCCCGCCGGGCGACACGGTCGCTCGCTTGCCTGGACGCAGGACGAATACGGAGTGAAATCATGAATCCATCGACGAGAGTCGCGCCCGCAGGCCCGTTGGATTGCGACGCGCTCGCGCAACTGCGCGAGTGGCAGCCGGCATCGGCCGCGATCTGCGAGCGCATGGCGAGCAACCCGTGGCGCTCAGGCGTGCTGTCGCGCAAGTTCGTCGAGCTCGTGAGCCTCGCCGTGAACGCGGCCTGCTCCAACCTGCAGCCCGATGGCACGCGACACCACATCCGGAAGGCCCTCGACGCCGGGGCGACCCGGGACGAGATCCTGTTCACGCTCAAGTGCGGCTGGGGGATGTCGATCCACTCGTGCAGCCTGGGCGCGCCGATTCTGCTCGAGGAGGCGAAGGCCGCGGGTGCCGCGCATGCCCCTGCTCCCACGCCCACGCCCGCCTGCGACAAGATGAAGGCGATGGGACAATGGAATTCCGCGTGGGATCCGTTCTTTGCGCTCGACCCCGCGTTCACGGAGGACTTCATGGCGCTCGGCGCCGACCTCTACGGCAGCGGCGTCCTGCCCGCCAAGGAGATGGAGCTCATGAGCATCGCCATCGACGCTTCCTACACCCACATGTATGCGCCGGGCACGCGCCGCCACATCCGCAACGCGCTCGCGGCCGGCGCGACCGTGCAGGAGATCATGGAGGTCCTGAAGCTTTGCGTCGTGCAGGGCGCGCAGTCCCTCAACCTCGGCGTGCCGATCCTGGCCGAGGAGCTCGCGAAGGGCGCGACGCGTGGGAGCTGACGCGGCGGCGCCGAAGGCCGGGACCGGAGTCAAGGAGCGCGCGCTCCGCGAGCTCAAGACGTTCTGGATGATCGTCCTCTACCTGTGGCTTTTCTTTGGGTCGTTTACCGTGTATCGGCGGCTCATACTGGCGGAGACGGGCGTTCCGTACCTGCACTATGGCATCGCGCTGATCGAGGCGCTCGTCATCGCCAAGGTGATCCTGATCGGCCGGCTGTTCGGATTTACGCGACGCTTCGAGGACAAGCCGCTCTACATTCCGGTCCTCTACAAGTCGATGCTTTTCGGTATCCTCGTGATGCTGTTCGGCGTGGTCGAGCGTCTGGTCGAGGGCTGGTTCCGGAAGGAGGACCTCGTGGCCATCCTGCACAATATCGCGGCGATCGGCGTCAACGAGATGGCGGCGCGCGTGCTGATCCTCATCGTCGCGTTCGTGCCGTTCTTTGCTTTCTGGGAGATGGGGCGTGTGATAGGCATGGCACGCATGTCCGCCATGTTCTTCTCGAAGAAGGATACGAACGCGGTCGTGACAAGCTCGGGAGAACCTTCATGAAGAAAGTGCAGATGGCGGACCCCCGCACCGGCCGCGTGAGCGACCTCAAGCCGGGGCAGTACAACGACGGCAGTCCGCTCGACGACGTGCAATACCTCGAGTGCAAGCTCATTCTCAAGACCGAGGAATTCACGTCACCCAAGGGATTTCGCAAGTACGCGAAGCTCGTCGCCAGGGCGGCCGAGGAGTGCGGTGTCGGCTTCGACACGTCGCAGGCCAAGGGCGCGCGACCCGCGATTCGCGAAGTGATGTTCATGGACACCGAGGATTTCCGCCTGTACAACAACGCCTTCATCCTGCGCCGGCGCGTGCGCTTCGAGGATGGCTTTCCCTCGGAGGAGCCGGAGATCGTCTTCAAATTCCGCCATCCGGACCAACAGCAGGCGGCGGAGGTCGACGTACGTCCCAACCTGCCCGGCGACTACCGCATCAAGTTCAAGGCCGAGGCGCTTCCGCTCAAGGACAAGGTCGGCGGATACCGGCTGCTCTTCTCCCACAACGTGCAGTTCCCGCTGAGCCAGGCGCCGGGCGGGGATCGCATGGCGATGGAGAGGCTGTCGGAGATATTCCCCGCGTTGAAGGCGTTGAAAGAGCGCAAGAGCGACCGCGTATCGCTCGTCAACCAGACGATCGTCGAGGAGGTGCTGCAGGATCTCGGCACGCTCGACTTCGGCAAGGGCGTCACGGCCGACGCCAACGTCGCGCTGTGGCGCACGCGCGGCGAGCACACCCCTCTGGTGGGCGAGTTCGCGTACCAGGTCAAGTTCAAGCGTCGTGCCGACGTTCACGACAAGGCGCGCGAGCGTTGCGCGAAGTTCTTCGTGCGCCTGCAGCAGATCGGCAGCGCGTGGATCTACCTCGGCGCCACCAAGACGGGCATGGTCTATCGCCTGAAGGGCAATCCCCCGCAGGCTCACGAATAGCGGCGGTTAACCGTGAGCTACGTCACGTCGCTCGAGGAGGTGCTCTGGGGCATCACGCTCGTCGCGATCACGATGGCGATCCACGGCTGCGGCATGATCGCCACGCTTTTCACGAGCCATTCGATCCGGCAGGCGAGCGAAGGATCGCCCTCGTTCTGGCGCGGCGGTGCGATCCTCATCCTCGCGAGCTGGATGATCGTGCTCATCCACCTCTTCGAGCTCATCGTGTGGGCGGTGTTCTTCGTCTGGCAGGGCGCGATGCCGAGCGCGAGCACCGCTTACTACTTCTCGCTGATGCAGTACACGACGGTCGGCAGCACGCTCAACCTGCCGTTCCGCTGGCGGCTCCTGGATGGGATGCTGCCCATCGCGGGACTCATGACCTTCGCCTGGTCCACCGGCGTGCTCTTCGCCCTGGCGCAGGAATTCCAGAGCACGCAGCTCGCGCTCATCCACGAAAGGCGCGCCGCGAGGCGCTCGCGCCGGCAGCGGGGCGCGTCGTGAATCCGTTCGCACGTTTCCTGGCCGACGACCTGCGCGGCATCCACTACGCCGTCAGCATCTTCATCGCGACCACGCTCCTGTGGGTGCTCGTCAAGGAAGTGGGTGATGCGAACCCGATCTGGGCCGTGAGCTCGATGGTGGCGACGAGCGACCCGCAGGTGAAGCAGGCGCTGTCGACGCTGCGAGGGCGGGTCGTCAACACGCTGCTCGGCTGCGCGATCGGCGTGCTGTTCATGGCGCTGGGACGCACCGAATGGCAGCTGCCGATCGCGATGTCGGTGACGGTGATCCTGTCCTCGTACTTCGTTCGCGTGCCCGCCATGTGGCGGCAGGCGCCCATCACCGCGGCGATCGTCATCGCCGGCGGGTTGCAGCATCACGGAAAGGTCGAGGCGCTCGAGCAGGGCCTGCACCGCGTAGGCGAGGTGCTGTTCGGATGCGCGGTCGGCATCGCGGTGGCGTGGGCGCTATCCAGGCTGTGGCCGCTGCCGCCGCACAGGGACTGAGCTTCCGGCGCCGCCGCGCGGCGAGGCGCGGCGGCGTCGCGTTGCGTCAGCCCGCGAAGCTCGTCAGGTCGCGCGGCGGGATACCCTCGGCCGTGCAGTACGCGAGATAGCGATCGACCGAGCTCTTCCACGATTCCACCGCCATCGTCTTGCCGTCCGGCCCGATGAAGTGCAGCTCGCCCGTGACGATGTTGAACGTGATCACGTCGTCCTTCTCTCCGGTGATCGCGTGCGGCGTATGGCGCGAGGACGCTGTCTCGAAGACGCAGCTTCCCGGACCGGCGATCCAGTCGTGCTCGAGATAGCGCCACTTGCCCTGGACCGTGTACACGATGACCGTGCCGGTGTGGTGATGCATGGGCAGCGAGGCTCCCGCAGGGACCTTGAGCATCGCGATGAGCTCGCCCCGGACGGGGTCCGCCTTGAAATACTTGATGAAGACGGCATCGCTGTAGGGCAGGAACGGAACCCAGGGGTAGTCTTCGTCGTTCATGAGACCGGTTGCGACGTTCTCGTAATTCATGGTGAGGCTCCTCTCGAGTGCGGAAGTGCAGGCGATCGACATCTTGGCCGCGCCGCTCCCGGCCCGCCCCCCCCATCGGTGGTTGGTTCCGGGTGGGGCGCGCAAAGGTAGGATGTGTCCCATGCGTGCCACCTGTGTCCTGCGATGCGCCTTCGCGCTCTCGCTCGTCTCGATCAACGCCGCCTGGGCCGCGCCGGCGGCGCCTCGCGTCTTCGGCGTGGGCGGCTATGGCGTGTGCGCCATCGATACCGCCTCCGAAGGCTTCGCGGAGGGCGTGGCGCCGCTCGTCCATCCCGCGAGCGGCCGGCTCGCCCTGAGCCCCGGCGCCGAGCTCGTCTACGCGGGCGTGAGCACCGGCCTGCCCGGCCAGCCCGGGACCTGGGAAGGCTCGGCAGTCGACGTCGTGGACGTGGCGTCGGGTCGCGTGCTCCGGACCATCGCCGAGCGCCGCGCAGAGGCTTACAAGGACTACGACTTCGTGCTCTCGCCGGACGGCGGCAGCCTTTTCGTCGGGCATGCGAACGAGGCGGGCACGCCCAGCGCCGTGCTTCGCTACGCCGCGCCCTCCGGCGCGCTGGCGGCGTCGATCCCCCTTCCGGGCGTCCCCAATGCCCTCGCCGTCGCGCCCGACGGCAGGACGCTGGTGGTGGCGACCCGGGCCGGCCTGAGCTTCGTCGATACCTCCACGAATCGCGTGACCTCGGACGTCGACGTGGGCGGAGAGCCCGTCGCGGTGGCGCTGAGCGGCGACAACGCGATGGTGTACGCGTCCGTGCGGGGGCCGACCGCCTTCGGCCCCGGCTGGATCGTCGCGGTATCCCTGCCCGGGCGCTCGCTGCGATGGGCCATGGGCACGACCAGCGGGCCCTCCACGCTCGCCATCAACGGCGACGGCACGCGCCTGTACGTCTCCACGCCCGCGGACCGCAGCGTCGTGGTGGTCAATACGTCCCTGCGCCAGTTCGTCACGTCGATCTTCGTGGAGTACGGCGCCGACGGCCTCGCCGTGACGCCCGACGACGCGCGTCTTTACGTGTCGGTCTTCGGCCGGATCAGGATCTTCTCGACCGCGACGAACGAGCCGCTCGGCGCCGTGACCGGCTGCGCGGGCGCGTATGGCATCGCCGCGAACGCCAACGCCTTCATCGGACCGGCGGGCGCGTCCATCCCGATCGCCGTCGAGTATTACCACGGCGGCTTTGGGCATTACTTCCTCACCAACGGCGGCGAGGAGATCGACCTCCTCGACACGGGCGCTATCGCCGGCTGGGCACGCACGGGGCAGTCGTTCGGCGTCTATCTCGCGCCGGCCGCGGCCACGCCGGCCGTCTGCCGCTTCTTCACCACCGCGTTCGGCGCCAAGAGCTCGCATTTCTACGCCCCGAGGGACCTGGGCTGCGAGGCGACGTTCGCCAACCCCGACTGGCAGTTCGAAGGCGACGTCTTCTTCACGAAGCTTCCGGACACCGCGGGCGCGTGTCCCGCCGGGACCGATCCCGTCTACCGCATGTACAACGACGGGCAGGGCGGCGCGCCCAATCATCGCCTGTCGACGAGCCTCGCCGTGCGCGACCAGATGCTCGGGCAAGGATGGATCGCGGAGGGCGCGGGCATCGGCGTGGGCATGTGCGCGCCGCAGGCCGCCCATCGATAGCGCGCCGAGCGGCGCCGGCATCCCGCGCTGGCTACCCGCCCTGGGTGGGGTGCCGGGGGCCTGCGTCCCGTAACTTCCGGTCATCGCGTCGTGCGATGACAGGAGGCGACTCATGGACACGAAGACCCGGTGGCAGCGCTGGCTCGCGGGCGCGCTCGCGGCAACCTGCATCCTCGCAGGGCTCGCGCCCTCGTGGGGCGCGTCGAGCCCGGATGCGCAGGCGCACTCGGCCGCCTACGTGGCGCACATCGGCACCGCCGCCATGCGTCCTTCCGACTACTTCCCGCGCGGCCGCTGACGGCTCAGCGAGCGCGTTCGCGCCCAGGAGACCCCGATGAATCGCAGCATCCCGCCGCTCGACCTGATCTGGCTCCTGATCGAGTCCGCCAACGCCCCGGCACACGTCGGCGCGGTCCTGCTCTTCGAGCGTCCGCCGAAAGCGCGCGCCGATTTCGTCGCGCGCATCGTCGCCCGCTATCGCAAATCGACGCCGCTGCCGCCGTTCAATCGCGTGCCCGAGCTCTCCACGCGCGACGTGCCCCGATGGCGCACGGCCACCGACGTGGACCTCGGCTACCACGTCCAGCACCTCGTGCTGCCGGAAGGGTCCACCGACGACGCGCTCGTTCGGCTGGTCGAGGACCTGCACGAGCCCGTGCTGGACCGCAACCGTCCCGCGTTCCGCGTGTGGCTCATCGAAGGCCTGCCGGGCGGCCGCTTCGCGATGTACCTCAAGGTCCATCACTCGCTCGTCGACGGCATCTCAGCGGTCCAGCGCATCAACGCGAGCCTCGCGCCGTCGCCGCGCGCGCGCCTGCGCTCGCCGTTCTTCGCCGTGGAGGTCGCGCAGCCGAAGGCGCCCGTGAGCGCGGCGGCGGTCCGCGAGGTCGCGGCACTGAACGGCAAGCTGTGGCGGCAGGGCGTGGCGGTGAAGGACGTCTCGTTCAGCCTGATCGGCAAGAGCCTTCGCCGCCTCTTCTCCCGCGAGGACGGCGGGAGCCAGCCGTTCATCGCGTCGCACCTGCCGACGAATCGCCCCGTGCGCACGGCGCGCTCCTTCGCGATGCTGGACCTGCCTCTGGACGCGATGCGCGCGGCCGGCAATGCGTTCGGCGGGACCATCAACGACGTCGCGACCACGATCGTGGACGCCGGCCTCAATCGTTATCTCGCCGAGCACGGTAGCGCGGCGCGCGAGCCGCTGGTGGTGATGTGCCCCGTGTCGCTGCGCGAGGCGGGCGACACGTCTGCGCAGACCAAGGCGACGGTGATCTTCGTGCCGCTCGGCAAGCCGCGCCTCGCGGTGGCGGAGCGCATGCAGGCCGTGCGTGCCGCGATGCGCGCGGGCAAGTCGGACGTCCAGAGCCTGTCGCGCCCTGCCGCGACGCTGTACGCGCTGTCGCTCTTCGGCATCGGCACGATCTCCGAGATGGCAAACCTCGGGCGCGTCACGGGGCATCTCGCGAACTTCGTCCTGTCGAACGTGCCGGGCGCAACGGCGCCGGGCTATCTCGAAGGCGCCAGGATGACGGGTCTCTTCCCCATCTCGGCGCTCGGCGCGGGCATCGGCGTGAACGTGACGCTCGTGTCGAACGCGGGCACCATGGGATTCGGTATCGTCGCCAACGGGATGGAGCTGCCCGACATCGGCCGGCTGGCCGCGCACGTTCGCGAGGCGTTCGCGGAGCTCCAGGCGGCAGCGGGCGCGCTCGCGCGTGCCGGGGCGGCGTCGAGCGCGCCCGCCGCCGCGCCGAATCGCGTGCTCGCGAAAGGCAAAGCTGGCGCGGCGACGCCTTCCGCGCGACGCGCCTCGAACCGTCAGCGCGCCGCGTAAGGACCCTTGATGCCCATGCGCGAGAGCAGGCTGCCGTAGCGCGTGGGCGACACGCGCGCCGCGAAGTCGGCGAGCCCCGCGCTCTTGCCGGTGACGACGCGCTTGCGCCCGCGCGCGACGCCATCGAGGATCGCGCGTGCGCAATCCTCCGCCGGCGTGACGAGCATCCTGCCGATCACCTCGACCATGGACTTCTCGTAGTCGTTCGCGAATCTTCCGAGCGGCGCGGCGCGGTCGATGTTGGTCTTGATGCCGCCGGGATGCACGGACGTGAGCGTGACGCCCGTCCCTTCGAGCTCGGCCCAGAGGCATTCGTTGAGGCCGCGCACCGCGAACTTGGCGATGTTGTAGGCCGACTGCCCGGGGATGCCGACGAAGCCGAAGATGCTCGAGATGTTCACGATGTGACCGCGGCGCCGCTCGAGCATGCCCGGCAGGAACGCCTTGGTGCCGTAGACCACGCCCCACAGGTCGATGCCGATCACCCACTCGAGCTCCTCCATCGTCATGTGCTCGAAGGTTGCGGTGAGCGTCACGCCCGCGTTGTTGAAGAGGTAGTCGACGCTGCCCAAGTCGCGCTCCACGAGGGCGGCGTGAGCGAAGACCTCGTCGCGCTTCGACACGTCGAGGCGATAGGTGTGGACTCGCGGGCTCGCGGCGCAGGCGGCCGCGGTCTCGGCGAGCCCGGCCTCGTTCACGTCGGAGAGCGCGAGCATCGCGCCTTGCCGCGCGAGCTGCCGCGCGAGCTCGCGGCCGATGCCGGATCCGGCGCCGGTGACGACGGCGGTCTTGCGGTCGAACTTGTTCAAGGGACTTGGCTCCAGGAGGGATGATCCGAATGCTCGCGGCGCGTGAGCGCGCTCGCTATGCCGGCGACTCGTGCCGCGCCGAGCGCGCGCGGAGCGCCAACTCGGCCCACGTCCACGCGGCGCCCGCGAGGTCGAGGGCGCCGAGGCCCAGCAGCGTGGATGGCAGCGCGCCCGCGGCGGCCATCGATACGACGCAAAGCGCGCCCAAGAGGCGAAGCGCCACCGACGCGCGCATGAACGGAACCCCGTCGAACAAGGCGCAAATCCAGTAGCCCGCGGAGTAGCCGATGGCTACGAGGCCGGACAGGCGCGCCCACGGCTCGGCGGACGGCGGCAGCGGTTGCCCGATGAGCGAGAAGGCGAACGCCGGCGCGAGCGCGAGCGTCCCGCCCAGGGCGGTCGTGAGCACCGCCCAGCACCAGATGCTCGGGTGGTGCGGACGTGCGGCGGCAGGCGTGTCGATCATGATTCACTAAATGCGGCGCGCCATGCCCTTCCAGTAGGCTTCGCGCAGGTCCTTCTTCAGCACCTTGCCGACGGAGCTCCTCGGCAGCGCCGCGACGATGTCGACGGTCTTCGGGGCCTTGACGCTGCCGAGGCGCGCCTTGCAGAGGGCGATCAGGGCGTCGCCGGCCACGCTCGCCTGCGGCTTCAGCTCGACGACGGCCTTCACCGCCTCGCCCCACTGCTCGTCGGGAACGCCGATGACGGCGCAGTCCTGCACCGCAGGATGCGACCAGAGGATCTGCTCGACCTCGCTCGGGTACACGTTGAAGCCGCCGCTGATGATCATGTCCTTCCGGCGGTCGGTGATGTGGAGATAGCCCTCCGCGTCGAGGTGCCCGACGTCGCCCGTGTGCAGCCAGCCGTCGACGATCGTCTCGGCGGTCTTCTCGCTCGCCTTGTAGTAGCCCTTCATGACGAGGTCGCCGCGCACGCAGATCTCGCCCGTCTCGCCTTGTGCCACCGCCGTGCCGGCGTCGTCGCGCAGGGTGACGCGGACGAGGGGGTTCGGGCGGCCGACGGAGGAGAGCCTCGCGTCGGGGGCGAGTGCGCCATCGATGAAGTGCTCCTCCGGCCGCATGAACGAGATCGAGGCGGGCGCCTCGGTCTGGCCGTAGCCGCCGGTCATCACCGGCCCGAACACGTCGAAGGCGCGCCGCAGCTTCTCGACCGACATGGGCGCCGCGCCGTACATGAAGTAGCGCAGCGACGAGAAATCGCGCGCGGCGATGCCCGGCACCTCGAGCAGCCGATAGATCACCGTGGGCGGCAGGAAGAACTCGCTCACGCGGTGCCGCTCGATGGCGTCGAGGAGCGCGACGGGGTCCGGCTTGCCGAGGACCACCACCGTGCCGCCGCGCGCGGAGCAGGGCAGAGAGAGGATGCCGGCCGTGTGCGTCATGGGCGCGGCCGCGAGGTTCACGGGCCGCGCATTCCCAGGGTAGGTGATCGCCATGAGGTAGTGCGCGACGAACGTCTGCAGGCTCCGGTGCGTGTTCATCACGCCCTTGGGCACGCCCGTGGTTCCGCCGGTGGCGGCGACCATCACGACGTCGTCCATGTCGACCTCGACGTCCGGGGGCGTCGACGGCTGCGCGCCGGCCCACGGCGCCAGGCTCGACGCGCCGGGCACGTCCGCATCGATGCACACCCACAGCCGCACCTTCGGAAGCTTGGGGCGCAGCGCCTCCACCAGCGGCGCGAACGCCTGCTGGAAGAAAATGGCCTCGCAGTCGAACGTGTCGACGACGTACTGGCACTCCTGCGGCGTGCCGCGCGGATTCACCGGCACCCACGCCATGCCGGCGCGCCACAGGCCGAGCGTGCATGTCCACGCGACGGGATCGTTGCCCGCCCACACCGCGCCCTTGGTCTCGCGCGCGAAGCCCTCCGCGAGGAGGCCGTTGGCGATGCGGCAGGAGAGCTCGCCGATCTCGTCGAACGTGTATCGGCGCTCGCCCATGACGAACGCGGTGCCGCGCGGGTTCGTTGCCCAGCCGCGGTCGAAGAAATCGATGATGGCCACGTGGATTCTCCTTAAGCCGTGGCGACGCTCGCGTGAGCGAGCCCGCGCTGCTCGAGGAAGCCCAGGAGATAGCGGTGTCCGAACGCCTGGCACGCGGAGACGAAGCCGGCGCGCGCGAACTGGCCGTCCAGGAGCTTCATCACCGCGGCCGTTTGCAGCGCGCCGGTGGTGATGTAAGGCGTCACGCTGCGCACCACGGCGCGTGATCCGTTGACGGGCCCGCGGCCGATGGCGATGTCGAGCGAGCGGTTGACCGTGGTGCGCTCGCGCGGCGGCATCGCGGGGGTGGTGGAGCTCACGATCTGCGCGAGCACGGCGTCCTGGTGCTCGGGCGGAAGGTGCTTGTATTCGGCGTCCCACTTCTGCCCGAGCGCCGCCACCATGCGCATGGCGGCGTTGTCGTAGAACCCGACGAGCGAGTAGCAGTAGCGCACCCGCGGATCGCGCTCGTAGAAGACCGGCAGCGACGTGCCGCTCCACGGCATGCAGAACACGGGATTCAGCATCTCGGGCACCGAGACCTCGTAGCCCTTGTGCTTCTCGTGCTCGACGAGCTCGTTGTCCCACAGGAACTTCTCGCTCGCGCGATACATCTCGAAGATCGACGCGGTCGATCCCACCGTGATGCCGGCGCTGGCGCGCGGGCCGCGCGAGATGCTCACGGTCTCGAGCTGGTCCACGCCGGGCGTCTCGAGCGCGAGCTCGCTCGCGATCTCCATCAGCGTGTANNCATCAGCGTGTACATGTACGACGTCGACGTCGCGAGCACGAGGCCCGCCTTCGCATAGGCGTCGCCGAAGCGATCGCGCGCGGCGAGGACGTAGCTCTGCTCGCCCGTGGTGTCGAGGTGATGGCATCCGGCGCGCAGCGCGGCCTCCACGCCCGCGAGGCCCAGCTTGACGAACGGGCCGACGGTGTTGCACACGACCTTCGCGCCCTCGAAGGCTTCCGCAAGCGCGTCGACGTCGTGCGCGCACTCGACGATCTCGTAACGCGCGGACTCGAGGCGGACGACGCGCTCGCGCATCATCCGCTCGGTGCGGTGCGCATCGCGCGCCACCGCGGTGAAGGGGATGCCCTGGTCGATGAGCCACACCATCACGAGCATGCCGGAGTAGCCGCTTGCGCCGTAGACGACGACGGGGTGATTTGCCATGTTCTTCGCTTTCCGGATTCCGTGCGATGCGATCGTGTCTCTTGGCGGCGGTCAGCCGCGCGCCCAGCCGCTGTCGTACAGCCGCGCGAGCAGCGCGCCGAAGCGCATCGTGAGCACGTAGTTCTCGCCGTCCTCGATGAGCGCGACGCGCGCATCGCGGAACAGCTTCTCGATGGGGTACTCGCGCGAGGTGCCGTTGCCGCCGAAGACCTGCAGCGCCTCGCTGACGACGCGCATCGCCTCCTCGGTCACCGTGACTTTCGCCTGCGCGGTGGCGAAGGCGTGGCCGCGTGGCGACAGTCGCGCGTACTCGAGCGCGCGGCGCGCCGTCGCGCGAGCGAGCTCGGTGCGGCGCGCCATGTCGCCCAGGCGCCAGCGCGTGAGCTGGTGCGCAACGATGGGCAAGCCTCCCTGCCTGCGCTCGTGGGCGTAGGCGAGCGCGAGCTCGAAGGCGGCGCGCGCCACGCCGGTGAAGGTCTGGCACATGTGCGTGCCCGCGTAAGACCAGGTCGAGGACAGGTTGCCGTAATACCCGTCGGCGAACGCGACGCCGAAGCGGCGCGGCAGGCGAACGTTGTCGAAGTAGATCTCGCCTTGCGGGAGCGGGCGCTGGCCGAGCTTGTCGAGCGGCTTGCCGCGCGAGACGCCGGGCACGTCGAGCGGCGCGATGCACGCGAGCCCGTTGGCGAGGCCGTCCGCGCGCGTGTAGCCCTGTCCGTAGTCGGCGACGACGTAGCACAGCGCGACTTGCGCCACCGCGCCGTTCGACACCCATGCGGAGCATTGGCCGTTGAGGATGATCTCGCCGTCGGTCACGCGCGCCGTGACGTTGCCCTTGTTGCCGGGCGCGCCGTCAGGCCATTCGTCGGCATACATCACGCCGACGTCGGAGCCGCGGTCGGGCTGCGTGATGAGCCAGCAGCCGATGCGTCCCGTACACAGGTCGACGAGCTCGGCGTTGCCGATGGCGGCCGCCATCATGAGCGGCATCTGCGCGGCGGCGAGCGACGTCGCGAGCCCCGCGTCGCCCCAGCCTAACTCCTCCGCGATCAGGGACTCGAGCTTGACCGCGGACGCGGGCGGAAACTGCGCGAGAAGCGAGGGGTCGAGCCCGAGCTTCGCGGCCTCGGCGAACACGCTCCAGTAAGGCGATTGCGCGGCGATCGCGTCCGCGGCGCTCATGCGATCGAGCTCGCGCCCGATCGGACGCAGGACGTCCGCCGCGAATCGATGCGCGGAGCGCTGGATCGCCTGCTCTTCCTCGGTGAGCGGCGGCTCGAAGCCGGACAGGCCGGCCATGGGCAGCTCGAGAGTGTCTTGCGGTCGGAACATGAGATTCGCCTGGAAGAGCACCGCTGGCCATGCGCAGCGATGCGGCGAGACTACGGCCGGCAGCGCCATCGCGGCCCCCCTGCGAAGAGTGGCCCGATTAAGTAGGGTCGGAGTCGACTTCTTTCGAATCGAGCTGTGTCGGAGTGGACTTGATCAGGAGCCGTCGCGCGGCTGCGCGGACGCCGCGAAACTAAGTCGACTCCGACCCTACTTAATCCGCGCACGCCGCGAAATTAAGTCGACTCCGACCCTACTTAATCGGCCCAGTGCGCGCGACGGCGCACGAAGGCTGCGATGGCATCGAGCGCGACGTGCGATTGCGCGAGGAGGGGCATGGCCTGGAATACGTGCTGCATGCGCTCGTACACCTCGAGCTCCACGTCGACGCCCGCGGCGTGCGCCTTCGCGGCGACGCGCGTCGACTCGTCCTGGAGCATCTCCTGGCCGCCGACCTGCAGCAGGAGCGGCGGCAGCCCCGCGAAGTCTCCGAAGAGCGGCGAGACGTCGGGGTCGAGGAAGCGCTCAGGCGGCGCGTACATCGCGCGCCATCCGACGAGCGCCGCGAGCGTGAAGACGGCGTCGTGCTTCGCGTTGCGGACGACGCTCGCGCCCGTCAACGTGAAGTCGGCGACCGCGGACATCGCCACGGCGCACGCCGGCTGGCGCACCCCTCGCGAGCGATTGCGAAGGAGAAGCGCCAGCGCGAGCGTTCCGCCTGCCGAGTCGCCCGCGAGGACGATACGCGATGGCTCGACGCCGCTCGCGACGAGGGCGTCGTACGCGGCAGTGCAGTCGTCGATCGCGGCGGGGAATGGATGCTCGGGCGCGAGGCGGTAGTCGGGGATGATCGCGCGCGCGCCGAGCCGCGAGCACAGGCGGGCGACGAGTCCGGCGTGCGTCGCGGGCATGCGGAACGCGAACGCGCTGCCGTGCAGGTACAGGATCACGCGCTCGGGCCGGCCGCCCTGGACGTCGACCCACTCGCACGCGACGCCGCCCAGCGCGGCGCCCGTGCGGCGCATGCCGGGCTCGCGCCACGCGAGGCGCGCGTCGGCCCGCGCGACGAACGCGCGCATCGTCGCGAGGTCGCCCGTGGCGTCTAGCTTGCCGCGTACGTTGAGCCGCAGCATCGCGTCGACCGCGCGCCGCCGCCAGCGTCCGCCTGCTTCGGGCACCACGCGCATCCAGGGCGCCGCCGCGCTCGCGGGCGGGGTCATCGCCGCCGCATCAACGTCGAGCGCCACGCGTCAGGCGGCCGCCGACGGCAGGCGATAGTCGCGGAACATCTCGCGCAGCGCGGTCTTGCGAAGCTTGCCCGTCGCGGTGTGCGGCAGCTCGTCCACGAAGGCGACGTCGTCGGGCATCCACCACTTGGCGATGCGCCCGTCGAGGAACGCGCGGACCTCGCCGCCGGTCAGCTGGGCCCCGGGCTTGCGCACGATCACGAGCAGCGGTCGCTCCTGCCACTTCTCGTGCGCGATGCCGATGACCGCGGCTTCCGCCACGGCCGGGTGCCCCATCACGGCGTTCTCGATGTCGATGGAGCTGATCCACTCGCCGCCGGACTTGATGACGTCCTTGCTGCGGTCGGTGATCTGCATGTAGCCGTCGGTGTCGATGGTCGCGATGTCGCCGGTGTCGAAGTAACCCTCGGCGTCGAGTGTGTCGCCCGACTTGTCGCCGTAGTATCCGCCGGTGACCCACGGCCCGCGCACGAGGAGGTGCCCTTGCGCGATGCCGTCGTGCGGAAGCCTGCGGCCGTCGTCGTCGGCGATCGCGAGCTCGACGCCGAAGAGCGGCCGGCCCTGCTTCTTCTGGAGATCGAGGCGCTCATCGCGCGTGAGCGAGGCGTGCTTGGGCAGCAGGTTGCAGACGGTGCCGAGCGGCGACGTCTCCGTCATGCCCCAGGCGTGCATCACGAACGCGCCGAAGACCTGCTCGAAGCGATCGCACATCGTGCGCGGCGCGGCCGACCCGCCGATGACCACGCGGCGGAGCGCCAGGTCGCGGCGCGGGTCGAGCTTCTCGCTGTCGACGTGGTTGAAGAGCATGAGCCACACCGTGGGCACGCCCAACGCGACGGTCACGCGCTCGGACTGCATGAGCTCGTACACGCTCTTGCCGTCGAGCGCAGGGCCCGGGAGGACGAGCTTCGCGCCGCACATCGCGCCCGCATAGGGCGTGCCCCAGGCGTTGACGTGGAACATGGGGACCACGAGCAGCGCGACTTCCGCGGCGCCGAGCGCGAGGCCGTCGACGGCGCAGACCGCGAAGGAGTGCAGCACCGTCGAGCGATGCGAGTACATCACGCCCTTGGGGTTGCCGGTGGTGCCGGAGGTGTAGCACAGCGACGACGCCGTGTTCTCGTCGAGGTCCGGCCACGTGAAGTCGTCGTCGTGCTCGGCTAGCAGGTCCTCGTAGCAGAGGAGGTTGGGTACGTCGATCGCCGGCATGTGCGCGCGGTCGGTCATCGCGACGAAGCCGCGCACGCGCGGGAACTTCGAAGCGAGCTTCTCGACGAGCGGCGCGAACGTCAAGTCGAAGAAGAGATAGGTGTCCTCGGCGTGGTTGACCACGTACTCGATCTGCTCGGGGAAGAGGCGCGGGTTGATCGTGTGCAGCACCGCGCCCATGCCGGAGACGCCGAAGTAGAGCTCGAGGTGGCGGTAGCCGTTCCAGGCGAGTGTCGCGATCCGGTCGCCCTCGCGCACGCCGAGCGCGCTCAGCGCGTTGGCGGCCTGCTTGCTGCGCCGGTGGATGTCCCCGTAGGTGCAGCGATGGATCGGCCCTTCGACCGTGCGGGATACGATCTCCGCGCCGGGATGGCATCGGTTGGCGTGCTCGATGAGGGATGAGATGAGCAGGGGTCGGCTTTGCATGAGGCCCAGCATGGGAGGCTCCTCTTGTGGAATGTTCTGGCGCAGGCTCGAAAGTTACCCCGGTTGCCCGGCGTGCCGGCCCCCCGGCCCGGGTGGTAATGCATGCCGCCGAAGGCCCCGCGAGCGGCCCCTGCGGACCGGATAGGTACAAGGGCCCATTGGCATGCCGGCGCCGGGCCGGTAGCCTTGCCCCCTGAACGATAGTCCAAGGCGGGCCACGCCGGCATGCTCGACACCCAGTTCATCCTGAAGACCACGCCGCCGCGCGCGTCGCGCACGGCCCTCGTACGCCAGAAGCTCGGGACGGCGTGGGCGGAGATGCGCGACCGCGCGGTCATCTCGGTCGCGGCGCCGGCGGGCTTCGGCAAGACGACCCAGATGGTCCAGTGGCGGCGCCAGTGGCTCGAGCAGGGCGCCATCGTCGCCTGGGCGGTGCTGGACGACCGGGACGATCCCATCCGCTTCGCGAGCCTCCTCCTGTACTCCATGCGCCAGGCGAGCGGCCGCGCGGCGTTCGACAAGCTGATGCAGGAGTACATCGCGGCGTCGAGCCAGGGGCTGGACGCCGTCACGGGACTCCTGGCGGAGGTGGCCGCGCTCGCCACGCCCACGGTGCTCATGCTGGACGACGCGGATCGCCTGCCCGCGCAGACGCAGGAGGGCCCGCTCGCGTACCTCCTGTTCAACGCGCCCCCGAACCTGCACATCGTGGTCGGAGCTCGCCGCTCGTTGCGCCTGCCCACCGCGGACCTCGGGGCGCGAGGGCAGTTCGGATCGCTGCGCGTCGACGACCTCCGCCTCGAGCTCTTCGAATCGGTGGCCATCCTCGAGAAGCGGTTCGGCACGCGGCTGTCGCTCGACGATGCCGTGCGACTGCACGAGACCACCGAAGGCTGGCCGCTCGGCCTGCAGCTCGCTGCCAC
Organism: Casimicrobiaceae bacterium; assembly: GCA_044225355.1. Lineage (GTDB taxonomy): Bacteria > Pseudomonadota > Gammaproteobacteria > Burkholderiales > Casimicrobiaceae > VBCG01. The sequence goes on from JBGAIS010000004.1 coordinate 16,515, forward strand.
CGCCATCGAGCGCATGCCCGACCTCCACCGCGCGGTGGCCACGCTGACCGCGCGCCGCGGCGACATCGAGCAGTATTTCATCGAGTCGTCGTTCTCGCGCTTCGCGCCCGACGTCGCCGATTTCCTGACGCGCATCTCGATCCTCGACGACGTGACGCCCGAGCTGTGCGAGGCCGTCACGGGCGACCCGCGCGCGGCCGCGCTGCTCGACCAGCTCTCCGCGGAGAGCCCGATGGCGGTCGTGGGCGAGATGCGCGACTGGATGCGCATCCATGCCCTGGGGCGCGACTTCCTGCTCGGTCGCTTCGAGAAGCTGCCGCAGGACGAGCAGCGGACCCTGCACCGGCGCGCCGCCGACTGGCTCGCCGCGCACGAGCGCTTCCACGAGGCGGGACGCCATGCGCTCGCCGCGGGCGACGAGGACCGCGCCCGCGACCACGCCAAGCGCAGCCTGTGGGTGCTGGGAACGCAAGGGCGCCTGCGCGAGGCGCGGGAGTGGGTCGACCGCCTGCCCGACGAGGCGCTCGTCGGCGACGACAACCTTCGCCTCGTCGCCGCGTGGGTGATGGCGGTCGCGAACCGTCCCGCGGACTCGCTCGCCATCACGCAGCGCATGCGCGCCGAGGGCTTCTCGTCGGACGACGCGCGATCCACGTGCGCGCTGGTGGTGGCCGCCGCCGCCGTGTACCTCGATCGTCCCGGGCTCGTGCTGCGCGCGCTCGACGACTACGGCGAGTCGCCCACGCGCTTCGCCACGCCCGTGCACGAGCTTTCGTACGTCAACTGCCGCGCCATGGCCGCGATGTGCGAGGGCAACACGGACCTCGCGCGTCGCCTGGAGGCGCCGTACACGGGCCGCGACGGCGACGAGTCGATGGGAATCGCCCTCGCCCTCGGCCGGGCCCTTCAGGCGTTCTCGCACCTTTGGGACGCGGAGAACTACAAGGCCGAGACGCTCATGCGCCGCGAGCTCGACGCCGCGGAGCGCGAGACCGGCCGCCGCAGCGTGAAGGCCTCGCTGTACGCGGTGCCGCTCGCCGCGGCGGTCTACGATCGCGGCGACGCGCTCGGCGCGCGCGCGCTCCTCGCCAATCGCATCGACGTCGTCGAGCAGACGGGGCTGCCCGACTCCCTCCTGCTCGCGTATCGCACGCTGTCGGGCATCGCGAGCCAGCAGGGCGACGAGCGTGCCGCGCTCGACGCGCTCGGCACGCTCGACGAGATCGGCCGCGACCGCGGCATGCCCAGGCTATGCGTCGTGAGCCTCGCCGAGCAGGTGCGCCTGCACGCCACGCGCTCGCGCGTGGAGACCGCCGCGGCGCTGCTGGGCGCCATCGACTCCCTGCAGTCCCGCTTCGACGAGCCCGACTTCCTGACGTGGCGCCCGCTCTTCCAGATGCTTCGCGCGTGCTCGCGGGCGTACGTGGCGCTTGCGCGCGGCGAGCTCGACGCCGCCGACGAGCACCTTCGCATCTGCGACGGCCATGCGGCGCAGATCCGCAGCGGCCGCCACCAGCTCATGGTGCAGGTGCTGAGGGCCGTGATCGCGCACGAGCGTGGCCAGGACGCCGCCCCGTTGCTGCAGGAGGTGATGGGCCTCATGAGTATCCGCGGCACGCTGCGGATCCTGGCCGACACGCACCCGCACGCCGTGCGCATGGCGGAGGATCACGAGCGCCGTGCAAGGAAGGCATCGGGACCCGAGGATGCGCCGCTGCCGCGCCCGGCGCCCGCGCCGCGCGCAGGTCCGGTCGCCGGAGGGCTCCTCACTCCGAAGGAAGCGGAGGTGCTGCGCCTCCTCGACGGCGGCATGTCGAACAAGCTCATCGCGAAGACCATGGACATCAGCGACGAGACGGTGAAGTGGCACCTCAAGAATCTCTTCTCGAAGCTCAACGCGGGAACGAGGAAGCACGCGGTGGACCGGGCCCGGCTGCTCGGGCTCATCGGTCAATGAGGATGCCGGGCGAGGCTGCGGGCCGGGGCGGCGCTCGATGTCGCTCGCGCCGAGCCCGCGACCCTCGTGACGACCCCGCCAGCCTGAGCGGTACCGTCGCGCGGTAGTTGCCGCTAGGACGCCACGGGCGCGGCCTTCGCGGCCGCCGCGGGAGCGGCGGCGTCCTTCGTCACCGCCTTCGTCGGCAGCAGGAAGTGCGACAGCGCCGGGATGCCCACCAGGGCGCCGATCATATTCCACAGGAACATGAACGTGAGCAGGATGCCCATGTCCGCCTGGAACTTGATCGGCGACCACGCCCACGTCACGACGCCCGCGGCGAGCGTGATGCCCACGAGCGCCACGACGCGGCCCGTGAATCGCACGGCGTGCGCGTAGGCCTCGGTCAGGCCGATGCCGCGACGCTGCTCGGCGAGCTGCACCGACAGGAGATAGAGCGCGTAGTCGACGCCGATGCCCACGCCGAGCGCGATGACCGGCAGCGTCGCGACCTTGACGCCGATGCCGAGCCACACCATCAGCGCCTCCGCCAGCACCGACGTCACGACGAGCGGGACGAGCGCCACCACGACCGCGCGCCAGCTCCTGAACGTGACGAAGCACAGCACGGTGACGGCCAGGTACACGTAGACGAGCATCTCGCGCCATGCCTTGCGCACGACGATGTTGGTCGCGGCCTCGATGCCCGCGTTGCCCGCGGCCAGGAGGAACGTCACGTCCTTCGCGTCGTGCCGGGTCGCGAAGTCCTGCGCGGCCGCCACCACCGTGTCGAGCGTCTCGGCCTTGTGGTCGGCGAGGTACGCGATCACCGGCATCACCGAGCAGCTCGCGTTGAAGAGGTCGGGATTGTTGACCGATGCCTGCTGCGCCGCGTAGTTGAGGACGTCCTGGTTGCGGTTGATCGTGAGCCACTTCGGGCTGCCCTCGAACGAGCCGGCGGTGATCTGCCGCGCGGCGTCGGACAGCGACACGGTCGTCTGCACGCCGGGCACCTGGCGCAGCGCCCACGCGAGGCGATCCGCCTCCACGAGCGCCGGGTACTTGAGGCAGCCTTCCTTGTCGGTCTTCACGATGACCGCGAACTGGTCCGACGACAGCGCGTAGTTGGCGGTGATGTACGCGTTGTCGACGTTGTAGCGCGAGTCGCGGCGGAGCTCCGGCGCGCCGGGGTCGAGGTCGCCGATCTTGAGGTGCGTGCTCGTCACGGCACCCACGACGAGCAGCACGGCCGCGACGGCGCACGTCCACGCGGCCCACTTGCGCGACGTGAAGCGCGGGAGGATGCCCATCAGCGAGCGCTTGCCTTGGGTCTCGCTCTCGAGGCGCAGGCTGCGCTGCGCGGCGGTGGCGCTCACGCCGGCGTACGAGAGCAGCACGGGAAGGAGCAGGAGGTTCGTGAAGATGAGCACCGCGACGCCGACGCTTGCCGTAAGCGCCAGGTCCTTGATGACCGGGATGTCGATCACCATCAGCACCGCGAAGCCGACGGCGTCGGCCAGGAGGGCCGTGAGCCCGGCGAGGAACAGCCGGCGGAACGTGTAGCGCGCCGCGACGAGCTTGATCGTGCCGCGGCCCACGTCCTGCATGATGCCGTTCATCTTCTGCGCCCCGTGCGAGACGCCGATGGCGAACACGAGGAAAGGCACGAGGATCGAGAACGGATCGAGCTCGAAGCCCAGGAGCGCCACGAGGCCGAGCTGCCAGATCACCGCGACGAGCGAGCACGCGATCACGAGCGCGGTGCTGCGCACGCATCGCGTGTACGCGAAGATGATGGCGGTGGCGATCAGCGCCGCGATGCCGAAGAACATCATCACCTTGACGAGGCCGTCGATCAGGTCGCCGACGAGCTTCGCGAAGCCGATGATGCGCACCTTGATGTGCGGCGTCTCGCTCGCCTTGCGCACGCCGTCGAGGTTCTGCGCGAGCTCGTAACGCGCGCGGATCTTGTCGTCGAGCACGCGCGACAGGCCGCGGTAGTCGATGCGCTTGCCGCTCGTGGGCTCGACGTCGAGGAGCGGCACGAAGATCATGCTCGACTTCATGTTGTTGGCGACGAGGCTGCCGACGAGCCCCGAGCGCGCGATGTTCTGCTTGAGCGCGTCCACGCTCTGCGGCGACCCGTTGTAGGTGTCCGGCATCACCGGGCCGCCCTGGAAGCCTTCCTCGGTGACCTCGGTCCAGCGCACCGCGGGCGTCCACAACGACTTGACCCACGCGCGATCGACACCGGGCGTCAGGATGATCTCGTCGGTGACCTGCTTCAGCACCTCGAGGTACTTCGGGTCGAAGATGTCGCCGTCGGTGCTCTCGACCACGACGCGAATGGAGTTGCCGAGCCCGCGCAGGTCCTTGCGATGGTCGAGGTAGTTCTTGATGTACGGCTGGCCCTGCGGAATCATCTTCTCGAAGCTCGCGTTCAGCACGAGCTTCGTGGCCGCGGCATAGCCCAGCGCGATCGTCAACAGGGCGCACAGGACCACGACGGCGAGGCGATGGTTGAAGACCAGCCGCTCGAGGAAGCTGCCGGAGTTGCGATCGAAGTGCGCGAGGTCGCGCACCACCGGCATGTGATCGAGATCGTCGGTGACAACGGCCATGGTCTTTTCCCTGGATATCAGCGAGGTGCGATGTCGGCGACGCTGGCGCCGCGGGGGCCCACGAGGGCGTAGCGGTTGCCGCCGGCGTCGGCGATGCCCGTGATGGGGACGGCGCTGGCGGCGGCGGGCTGGTACGTGCGGCCGCCGTCGCGGCTGATCGCCACGCGCCCCGTTACGTCGGCGAGGACGATGTCGCCGTTGCCGTTGCGCGTGCCGCTCGCGATGGTCGCGCGAAGGCCCGGGTCGACCTTCGCCCACGTCCGGCCGCCGTCGTCGCTGCGAAGCGCATTGCCCCGCAGTCCGAACGCGACCACGCCGTCCTTGCCGTCGGCGAGCCCGAAGAAGCTTCCCTTGTACGGCGACTCGAGCGCGCGAAAGCGCTGCGCCGCGTCGTCGAGCTTGAGGAGCAGCCCGGCCTCGCCCGCGATGTAGACGCCGCCCGCGGCGGGACGGATCGCATAGAGGTTGAACGCCTTCGGATTGTCGGTGCGGTCGAACCACGGCTGCCACGTCTTGCCGCCGTCCGCGGTGCGGAAGATGAGGTTGTAGGCGCCGACGACGTAGCCGTTCTCGCGGTCGGCGAACCACACGTCGAGGAACGGCTTGTCGGGGCCCTGCTCCTGGTAGCGCTTCGCGTCGTCATGAAGGCGCGCGAGCGCCGCGTCGCCCGGCTGCGCCGCCACCCGCGCCTCCATCTGCTTCACGATGAGATCGTTCGCACGCTTGCCGTCGAGCTGGAGCGTCCACGTGTCGCCGCCGTCGGCAGTGGCGAGCACGACGCCGTCGTGGCCCACCGCCCAGCCGTTGCGCGCGTCGACGAAATGGACCGCCGTGAGGTCGGAGCTCACCGGGACCGGCGACTGCTTCCACGTGGCGCCATGGTCGGCGGAGACCACGATGTGGCCGCGCGGACCCACGGCGACGATGCGCTCGCCGGCACGCGCCACGCCGACGAGCAGCGTGCGCGCCGCGAGCGGCGACATTTGCGCGGGGACGTCGAGCGGGTCGGCGAATCCCTTCGGCGCGGCGTCGGAGGGTGCCGCGGATGCGGGCCACGCGATGCACGCGGCGAGGAGCGCGAGCACGATACGGCAGCGACTCATGGTGAAAGTCCGGTGAGCTGGCGCGACCGCTTCCAGGGCAGGCCGCGCCGTGTCGAAAGGGCCGCGCCACCGCGCGGCCCGGTAGCGTCAGCGCACTCCGGCGCCGGCGAGCGCGTCGGGCGACCAGAACGTCTCGCCCGGCATCTCGGTCAGGTACTTGAAGCCGTTGCCGGTCGGAAGCCCGGTCACGTTGTACAGGCCCGAGTTGAAGTCGTAGTACGACTGCGTGTCGAAGAACGGCGCCTGCACGTCGTAGCTGAACGACGGGTAGCTGAACGCGGAGCGGTAGAGCTGGCCGCGCGCGTCGTACTCGTCCGAGGTCAGCGCCTGCCACGTGTCCTCGTCGAGGTAGAACACGCGCTTGCTGTAGATGTGGCGCTTGTCGGCCTTGAGCGTGGCCTCGACGACCCACACGCGATGCAGCTCCCAGCGCACGAGGTCCGGGTTGATGTGGCCGGGCTTGGTCACGTCGGCGGGCTTCGAGTCGTACGTGAGGCGATAGGCGTTGTACGGGACGAAGATCTCCTTCTTGCCGACGAGCTTCCAGTCGAAGCGATCCATCGCGCCGTTGAAGACGGTGACGTCGTCGTACGTCGACGCGCCGGCGGAGCCGGGGTTCGGCGTGTCGTACGAGATGTCGGGGGCGAGCTTGACGCGACGCTGGCCGGGGAGGTACTGCCACGCGCGACGCGCCTGCTTGAGCGGGTTCGCCGAGTCCCACAGCATGAGCGCCTCGCCGTTGCGGCGCGCGGGCCCCAGGTAGAAGAGCTTCACGTACCAGAAAGGATCGGTTTCCTTCATCACGCCGGTGCGCTTGGGGTCGTACATCGGCCACGCGTAGATCACGTCGCCCGTCGTGGCGAGGATCGGCGTGCCGGACGCGTCCACGTTCCACGAGTCGTACTTCATCTGGAAGCCGAGGCCGCGATACGTGAGGAGGTGATTCCACATCGCCTCGTTGCCGTTCTTGGGGATGGGGAACGGGAAGCCGGGCAGGACGTTGTCGGTGCCGAGGCCGCCTTCGGTGAGCTTGGCGCCCGTGGCGTTCTTCTGCGTGTTCTCGACGACCTTCGCGGGATAGCCCATCGTGCGGTGCGACGGATACACGTCGACGCGCATCGACGGGTAGCGCTTCAGGAGCTCCTTCGTGCCTTCGGTGAGCTTGTCGGCGTACTGCGCCGCGTTCTTGCCGTCGATCACGAGCCGCGGCTTCTCCCCCGCGAAGGGATCGGGCCGCTTGCCGCTGCCGGCCTGGTAGCTGGCGGGCGGCTTGATGGGGCCGGTCCACTCGGGGATCGTGCCGTCCTTGTTGCCGGCCTTTTCCGCGCCGGTGGGCGTGAGCGTGGTGCCGAGCTGCTTCGCCTCGTCGGGCGAGACCGCGGCGATCGCGGCGGAAGCGAGCGAGGCGATGGCGATGGCCATCAGGGTATGGCGAAACATGGTCATGTTCCTCGTCAGAAGGTCGCTTTGAAGGTGAGCGAGACGAACCCGCGGTCGGACAGCGCCGCGTTCACGCCGTTGAAGACGGTGGCGGCGCCGGTGGCCGGGTTCGTGGAGTAGTCGCCGAAGTAGCCGGTGTACTTGAGGTCGATGCGGTACTGCGAGCGGATGTCCGCGGCGACGCCGACGGCCCAGTTGCCCGCGCCCTCGTTGCCGCCGCTCGTGACCGCGGCGTTGCCGTCGATGCCGCGCGAGTACGACATCGGCGCCATGAGGTCGACGCCCGGGAACACCTGGAACCACGTGGGCGTGAAGCCGAGGCCGATCGCGATGGCATCGCGCGAGACGCGATCGAGACCCGTGTAGCTGTCGCGTCCCTTGAACACCGCGGCGTTCTGCGTGACGCTCGCCCAGTGCGCCCAAGTGAGCTCGGCCTGGAAGTTGGCCGTGTCGAAGAAGGGCGTCTTGCTCATCGTCCACAGCGCGTTCACGAGGCCGTGGTACGTGTCGCCGAGCGCGCCCGGCGTGCCGTTGGTGGGGACCGCGCTGGTCGAGATCGCGCCGGGCGTGCTCGGAACGAGCGCCGCCGGCAGCACCGGGACCACGTCGCTCACGAGCGGCATGTTCTGGCGATACGAGAGCTCCGCGCCCACCGAGACGCCACCGAAGCTCTTCGACAGCGAGATGCCGAAGATGTGGATGTTGTTGCCGTAGGCTGTCGCGTACTCGCCCGCCTTGCCCTTCTGGGTGAGGTCGGCGACGTTGGTCACCTTCGGGTTGATGATGCACGCGCCCGGCGCCACGACGATGCCGCCGATCGCCTGGCACGTCGTCTGGGGCAGCGCCGCGAAGCCCTGGTACAGCATGAGCTGCGGCTGGATGTCCGTCGCGTTGCGATAGTAGAAGCCCAGCGTGCCGTCGAGCCATTCGGGGCTGTAGCGCGCGGACAGGCCCCAGTCGCCCAGGCTGCCGCTGTAGCGCGACGGGGCGATCGAGTTCTGGTTCCACGCGCGCAGCAGCGCCGGCGCGCCCGGCACCGCCGCGGCCAGCGGATTGGCGCCGAGGATCAGCGAATCGGCGCCGAAGTTGAGCGCGTCCGACACGCCGAGGTACGAGCCCGATTCCGGGTAGCGCACGGCTTGCCAGTTGTAGAACCACTGGCCGGCGATCGAGAGGTCCTTGTGCGGCTGCGCCTGCAGCGTGAGGCCGCCGCGCGGACGGTACAGCTCCTTGGCTTCCGCGCCGGGCGTCGCGAGGCCCTTCCACACGTCGAGCGAATTCTGCGCGTACGAGATGCCGTTGATCGCGCCGCCGAGGAGCAGGCTCTCGCCCCAGTACACCGTGTGCTGGCCCGCCTTGATGCTGACCGGGATGTCGGCCACGTCGAAGTTGGCGAACACGAAGGCGTCGAGCCATTCGCCCGAGAAGCCGTTCGCGTATCGCTTGGTATACGGCGAGAGCTGGCCCGCGACCGGCAGGCCGTTGACGAGCGTGTTGGCCGTGACGCTGTTGTTGTTGTCGAGGCTGTTGTAGGCCGGATCCCACCACAGCGCCGCGCTGACGCGCGCGCCGTACTTGCGCTGCCACACCGCGTCGAACTCCGACAGGAGGTCGAAGCGATTGGCGACGAGCGAGCCGTTGCTGAAGTTGCGATCGCCGTCGTCGTTGTTGGGCGCGCCCAGGATCGCGTTGTTCTGGCCCTGCGCGCGCATGCCGAGGTTGTAGCGAATCGTGTTATCCCAGCGCATGACGAGGTCCGGGTTGTCGAACGGAATCTCGACTGCCAGGCTCGGTCCTGCCGTGACCGCTGCCGCCACTGCGATCGCGAGCGCGCGCCTGCGAACGCGGCTCCCGTGCCGGCGAAGCTCTTTCCCGCTCCTCATCGTGCCTCCTTGGTGAACATCGTTGTGTAACTTTCGGGGGCGGAAGTTACGGGGACCGGCCCGTCATCGCCCCCCCATCGCCGAGGGGGCGACCCGCGAGCGTGGGGGGTGATGCGTGTCGAGCGCGCGCCGCAGGCGCCGATGGGCCAGGCGCCCGCGAAGCTGCGAAAGGCGTACCGCCCCGGGGATTGCACGGGGATCGCGCGTCGGACGAGGGGCACGCGACGCCCCCCGGCCCGGGGAGGGCGGCGCGAGGTCGCGCGCCGGATCATCCGGGGACCGCGCGACGCCCTCGCGCCCCCGGACGTACCAATGCAAACGGTCTACATCGCCGGCATCGCCATGACCGTCTTCGGTCGCCACCCGGAGCGCGACCTGTCCGACCTCGCGAGCGTCGCCCTCGAGGGCGCGCTGCGCGACGCGGGCTGCTCGCGCGCGGACGTGGGCGCCGCCTTCTATTCCGGCATGACCAACGGCCCGCTGCAGGGCCAGGTCGCCATCCCGGGCCAGGTGGTGCTCGCGCGCATCGGCGTCGAAGGCATCCCTATCTTCAACGTCGAGAACGCCTGCGCATCCGGCAGCAGCGCGGTGAACCTCGCGATCCAGTCGCTGCGCGCCGGCGTCACCGACGTGGCGCTGGCCTTGGGCGCCGAGAAGATGAACATCGCCGACAAGGCCAAGGCGCTGTCGATCTTCGACGGGGGCTGGGACGTGTCCCGCGCGGAGGAGAATTACCGCGTGCTCGTGAGCATGGGCGAGGGCATCGAGCCACCACCCGGCTCCGAGTCCGCGCGCCCGTACAGCCGCTTCATGTCGATCTACGCCGCGCTGTGCCGCTGGCACATGAAGACGTACGGGACCACGCAGCGGCAGATCGCCGCCGTGTGCGCCAAGAACCACGCGCACTCCGTGCACAACCCCTGGTCGCAGTTCCGCACGCCGTTCACGATCGACGAGGTCCTGGCCGCGCCGCCCATCACCTACCCGCTGACGTTGCCGATGTGCGCTCCGTTGTCGGACGGCGCCGCCGCGGCCATCCTGTGCACGGAGTCCGGCTTGCGCAAGCTCGGCGGCTACCCGCGGCGCGCGATCCGCGTCGCGGCGAGCGTGCTGCGGAGCTTCACGTCGCGCGGCATCGACGAGGTCGAGAATGCCGTCGGCTGCCGCGCGGCGCGCGAGGCCTACGAGATCGCGGGGCTCGGCCCCGACGACATGGACGTGGCCGAGGTCCACGACGCGTCCGCGATGGGCGAGATCATCCAGGCCGAGAACCTGGGCCTCGTCGCGCCGGGCATGGGCGGCCCGGCGGCGCTCTGCGGCGACTTCACGATCGGCGGCCGCATCCCCATCAACCCGTCGGGCGGCCTCGAGTCGAAGGGACATCCGCTCGGCGCCACCGGCATCGGGCAGCTCTGCGAGCTCGTGACGCAATTGCGAGGCGAGGCGGGCGCGCGGCAGGTGGAGGGCGCGCGCCACGCCATCCAGGAGAACGGCGGCGGCCTGCAGGGCGTGGAGGAAGCGGCGCTGGCCGTCCACATCCTCTCGCGCTAGGGACAAGGGCAGGGCGCGCCAAACGCGTCGACGGGCATCGTGCGCGCGCGCTGCGCACGAGTCGACCGGCGCGTCCTGCCACCCCTTCTCGCAAGGCTCGCTGCATGGGCCGATTGTGGCGTCGACGGCGGTTACGTCGGCCGTCGACCGGCGCTCGCGGGCCGCGCTGAAAAGCGCGTACACTGCCCGACTCGAACGCGCGCCACGCGCGCACCGCCCGCGCAACCACAAGAAAAAGCGCGGCAAGCGAGAGGAGCTTCATCCGATGGCCGACCCACCCGAGGGGTCGCATCACGCGCCCGGCCTCTGGCCGTCCGCGCGCCAGCGACGGGTATTAACCCCCGACGGCGTCGACATCGGCGTCCGCGAATGGGGCCAGGCCGACGGCCCGGCCATCGTCTTCGTGCACGGCCTCGCGCAGTCGCACCTTTGCTTCCTGCCGCAGCTCGCGAGCGAGCTCGCCGATCGCCATCGCCTCGTAGCCTACGACCTGCGCGGCCACGGCGAGTCGGGCAAGCCCGCCGATCCCGCGTTCTACCGCGACGGCCGCCGCTGGGCCGACGAGCTCCACGCCGTGATCGAGGCGTCGGGCCTCGTGAAGCCCGTGCTCGTCGGCTGGTCGCTGGGCGGGCGCGTGGTGAGGCAGTACCTCATGCACTACGGGGACGCCCGGCTCGGCGGCCTCAACTTCCTCGCGACGCGCCCGTTCGAGGATCCCGCCGTGCTCGCGCCCGCGTCCCGCGCCAACATCGCGGGGCGGCCCGAGACGCTCGCGCAGCGCGTCGACGCGCACATCGCGTTCCTTCGCGCTTGCTTCCATCGCCAGCCGTCGGAGGCCGACTTCGCCGTCGCGCTCGCGGACAACGTCATCGTCTCGCAGGAGATCCGCGAGGCCATCTCGGGCTGGTCGACGAGCCTCGAGGACACGCGCGCGGCGCTCGCGAAGGTCACGGTCCCGACGCTCGTCACGCACGGCCGCGACGACGCGCTCATCCTTCCCGCCGCGGCCGAGATGACCGCGGCGGCCATCCGCGGCGCGCGCATCTCGTGGTACGACGACTGCGGGCACTCGCCCTTCCACGAGCACGCGCAGCGCTACAACCGCGAGCTCGCCGAATTCGTGCAGGCGATCGCCCCCGCGCATGTCGGCAACGCCCGGCCCTAGCCCCGCCGTGCCCGGGAGCGCCGAGGGCACGGCCGTCGTCGCCTTCGACCGGCTCCTCGGACGCGCGCTCGAATCGCTGTGCGTGGTCCTGATGGTCGTCGAGATGCTGGTCCTGTTCGCGGGCGTGATCGCGCGCTACGCGCTCCACCTGCCGCTCGTGTGGTCCGACGAGCTCGCCTCCACCTTGTTCCTCTGGCTCGGCATGCTGGGCGCCGCGCTCGCGATCCGCCGCGGCGAGCACCTTCGCATGAACACGATCGTCAATCGCCTTCCCGCGGCGCTGCGCGAGCATGCGGAGCCGCTCGCGCTCGCCGTGATGCTCGCGTTCGTGCTCATGGTGATGCCCGCCGCGATCGAGCACGTCAAGGTCGAGGCGATCGTCATCACGCCCACGCTCGAGATCTCCTCCGCGTGGCGCGCGGCCGCCATGCCGCTCGCGCTCGCGATCATGGCCGTGCTCCTCGCGCTGCGCATGGCGCACCTGCCGCGACGGGCGATGCTCGCGACGCTCGGCGCCGTGGCGCTCGCGTGCGTCGCGCTCTACCTCGCGCGCCCGCTCATCGTGGGCCTCGGCCGCGCGAACCTCGTCGTGTTCTTCCTTGGCGTGGTGCCGTTCACGGTGTTCGCGGGCGTGCCCATCGCGTTCTCGTTCGGCGTGGCGACCCTCGGCTACCTGGCGCTCGGCACGCACCTGCCCACGTCGGTGGTGGTCGCGCGGCTCGAAGCGGGCATGTCGAACCTCATCCTGCTGTCCATCCCGCTCTTCGTGTTCCTGGGCTATCTCCTCGAGATCACCGGGATGGCCGCGCACATCATCCGCTTCCTCGCGAGCCTCCTCGGGCACGTGCGCAACGGCCTCCACTACGTCCTCGTCGCCGCGATGTACCTCGTGTCGGGCATCTCGGGCTCGAAGGCCGCGGACATGGCGGCCGTGGCGCCCGCGCTCTTCCCCGAGATGGAGAAGCGAGGCGAGGACCGCGCCGAGCTGGCGGCGCTCCTCGCCGCGACCGGCGCGCAGACGGAGACCGTGCCGCCGAGCCTCATCCTCATCGCGATCGGCTCGGTCACCGGGGTGTCCATCGCCGCGCTCTTCCAGGGGGGCTTGCTGCCCGCGCTCGTGATCGGCCTCATGCTGTGCGCGCTCGTGTGGTACCGCTCGCGCGGCGCCAGCGTCCCGTCGACCGAGCGCATGCGCGGCCGCGCCATCGGCCGCGCCTTCCTGGTCGCGCTGCCCGCGCTCCTGCTTCCGTTCGTCATCCGCAGCTCCGTGATCGAGGGCGTCGCCACCGCGACCGAGGTGTCGACGATCGGCATCGCCTACTGCTTCCTCGTCGGCGCGCTCGCGTACCGGGAGCTCCGGTGGTCGCAGCTTCCGCGCGTGCTCGTCCAGTCGGCGTCGCTGTCGGGAGCCATCCTGCTCGTCGTGGGCGCCGCCACCGCCATGGCGTGGGCGATCACGCAGTCGGGGTTCTCGCAATCGCTCGCGTCGGCCATCGGCGGCATGCCGGGAGGGCGCTTCACGTTCATCGCGATCTCGATCCTGCTCTTCGCCGTGCTGGGGTGCGTGCTCGAGGGCCTGCCCGCCGTCGTGCTGTTCGCGCCGCTCATGTTCCCCGTCGCGAAGCAGTTCGGCGTGCACGAGGTGCACTACTCGATGATCGCGATCCTCGCGATGGGCGTGGGCCTGTTCACCCCGCCCTTCGGCATCGGCTTCTACATCACGTGCGCGATCGGCGGCGCGGACCCCGACAAGGCGATGCGCCACATCTGGCTCTATCTCGCGGTACTCGTGGTGGGCGTGATCGTGGTGTCCGCCATTCCCTGGCTGTCGGTCGGATTCCTGTAGCAATCCCAACGGAGGCAACGATGAATCGAAACAGCAAAGTGACGCGCCGCGACTTCTTCGCCGCGTCGTCGGCGATCGCCGCGGCGGCGATGCTGCCGAGCGGCACGGCGCGCGCGGCCGAGTTCGACTACAAGATGGGCCACTCGAGCCCGGCGGGGCATCCGTTCCACAAGCGCCTCCTCGAGGTCGCCGAGCGCATCGACAAGGGCACCAACGGCCGCATGAAGCTCTCGATCTTCCCGGCGAGCCAGCTCGGCGGCGACAACGATCTCCTCTCGCAGGCGCGCAGCGGCGCGGTCGATTTCGTCCAGCCCGCGGGGCTCATCCTGGCGTCGATCCTGCCCGTGGCCGCGGTCAATGGCATGGGCTTCGCGTTCAAGGACTACGCGCAGGTGTGGGCGGCGATGGACGGCGAGCTCGGCAACTTCGTCCGCGCGCAGATCGCCGCGAAGGCAGGGCTCGTCCCCATGGAGAAGCGCTGGGACCTGGGCTTTCGCCAGATCACCACCAACACGCCGGTCGAGAAGGCGTCCGACCTCGCGGGCAAGAAGCTCCGCGTGCCCGGCGCGCCCGCGCTCGTGTCGCTCTTCACGGCGCTCGGCGCGTCGCCGGTCAGCATGCAGTTCGGCGAGGTGTACACGTCGCTGCAGACGAAGGTCGTCGACGGCCAGGAGAATCCGCTGTCGGTCATCGACGCCGGCAAGTTCTACGAGGTGCAGAAGTATTGCGCGATGAGCAACCACGTGTGGGACGGCTACTGGATCTGCGCCAATCCCGCGTCGTGGAATCGCCTGCCGAACGACATCAAGGCGGTGGTGGCCAAGTCGTTCAACGACGTGGCGCTCCTGGAGCGCGACGACCTGGCGAAGCTCGACCAGTCGCTGCAGGCCGATCTCGAGAAGAAGGGCCTCACGTTCACCAAGCCCAACATCGACTCCTTCCGCGACAAGCTCCGCACCGCCGGCTTCTACCAGGAATGGCGCGGCAAGGTCGGCAACGAGGCGTGGACGCTCCTCGAGAAGTACGTCGGCAAGCTCGGGTAACGCGCGGCGCGGCGGCCTACTTCGCGGGCAGCGGGATCCACTCGTGCTCGCCGGGGACGTGGCCCATGCGCTGCGCGGACCAGTCGTCCTTGGCGCGCTCGATCCGCTCGCGGCTCGACGAGACGTAGTTCCACCAGATGAAGCGCGGGCCGTCGAGCGGCGCGCCGCCGATCACGACGTAGCGCCCGCCGTTCGGAGCGCGGACGGAGGCGCCGGTCGCGGTGTCGACCACCGCCATCCCGTGCATGGGCACCGCCGTGCCGTCGACCTCGAGCGGTGCGTCGACCGCGTAGACCGCGCGCTCGCCGAGGCTCGCGGGAAGGTCGAGCGTCGCGCCGGGCTCGGCGGCCACGTCGAGATACAGCGCCGGCGCGAGCGTCGCCACGGGTGAGGCGTGCCCGAACGCCTCGCCGACCAGGAGGCCGAGCGAGAGCTTGCCGTCGCGCCAGCGTGGAATGTCCGCGGCGGCCGTGTGCGAGAACGCGGGCTCCGCTTCCTCCGCCGCCTGCGGCAGCGCGGCCCAGAGCTGCAGGCCGTGCGTCACGTACTCACCGCGCGCGAGGTCGGGCGGCCGCCGCTCCGAGTGCACGATGCCGCGCCCGGCGGTCATCCAGTTGATCGCGCCCGGCTCGATGCGCTGCTCGGAGCCCAGGCTGTCGCGGTGGAGCATCGCGCCTTCGAAGAGATAGGTCACCGTCGCGAGGCCGATGTGCGGATGCGGGCGCACGTCGAAGTTGTCGTCGGGCCGTACGCGCACGGGGCCGAAATGATCGAAGAACACGAACGGCCCTACGCCCTGGCGCGGGAACGAGGGCAGGAGCCGGCGCACGAGGAAGCCGCCGCCTAAGTCCTTCACGCGCGGCTGGATGAGATGCTCGACCGGCACGCCGCTACCCCTTGGCGAGCTCGGTTTCGATCTCGACCGTGGCCTGCGCGGCCAGCCGATGCACCGGGCACTTCGCCGCGACGCTGCGGAGCTCCTCGCGCTGGGCGTCGGTGAGAGGGCCGCCCAACGCGAGCGTCGCTCGCAGGCGGTACGTCCCGGCCCGCTCGTCGGCGTCGTCGCGGTGCACCTCGACGGCGACGTCCTCGAGCGGGATGCTCTTGCGATTCGCGTACCACACCATCGTGATTGCCTTGCACGCGCCGACGGCCGCGTCGAAGAGGTCGTGCGGCGTGGGGCCGCCGTCCTCGCCGCCGACCGGCGGCAGCTCGTCGACGACGATGCGATGGCCGCGAACTTCGACGACGTGGCGCATCTTGCCTGCGCGGTCGCGGGTGACGCGTAGCGTCATGGGAAGCCTCCTTGCCCCGAAAGATTTGCGTGGATGCGGATCCGACAGCATACGCCGGGGCGGCGCCGGTCCTCGACAGTCGCCACGGCCGGGGCAATAAGGCATAGACTTCGCCATGACGACATCCGCGGATCCCGACCCATGCGCGACTATCACCCGTTGACGTCGATGTCCCTTGCGCAAAGCGCGTCGTGCGTGCTCGCCGAGCCCGCCGCGAACCACGTCACGCTCGACTCGCCGGCGCTCGACGTGATGACCGACCTGTCCGTCGTCGCGGCGGTCACGATCGAGCCTTCCGCCTCGATGGTCGCGGCCAACGAGTACATGATCACGCGCGCGGTCCGCTCGCTCTTCGTAACCGCACCCGACGGCCACCTCGTGGGCCTCGTCACCACCACCGACATCCTGGGCGAGCGGCCGGTGCGCGTGAGCCACGCGCGCGGGATCAAGCGCAACGAGCTCCTCGTATCGGACGTCATGACGCCCATCGAGGCCATCGTCGCCATACCCATGGACGACGTTCGCGCGGCCAAGGTGGGACACGTCGTCGCGTCGCTCAAGCAGGCCGGGCGCCATCACGAGCTCGTGTCGGAGCCGGGGGCGAAGGGCCAGGCGAGGATACGCGGCATCTTCTCTGCCTCGCAGATCGCGCGCCAGCTGGGCGTGCCGCTGCAGATAACCGAGCTCGCGCGGACGTTCGCGGAGATCGGGGAAGCGCTGGCCGCGTCGCGCTGACGCCGTGCCGGCAACCGTTCAACCGACCCTACCTACACGATGACGACCAGGAATCTCGTAGTGGCATGCGCCGCCGCGCTGGCGGCCATGGGATGCGCGACGCGCGACCCCATGCCTTTCGCAACGGCCAAGGATTGCTTCTATCCGGCGTGCTCCCTCGACGTCGAGGTGGTCGACGACGGCGCGGGCGGCAAGAAGATCAAGGTCGAGGCCGACGGCAACGTCCGCATGGGCACGCGCCATCGCGTGGTGGCCATCGTGTGGCGGTTGAGGACGCCCGGCTACGAGATGCGCTACGACAGCATCCGGCCGCACACCGGCCGGTCCACGCCGGGCAAGGAGTCGACGCCCCGCGGCGTGTGGGAGTCGCAGATGTTTCCGAGCGGCTACTCCGGGGACTACGTATCGATCACGAACCTCAACACCGAGCGCGTCGTGATGCACTACGACATCAAGCTGTATCCGCTCCGGGGGCTGTCGGGCGAGCCGATCACGCTCGACCCCGCCATCATGAACGACCCGTGATGCGAATATTCACCTTGCCGGCGCGGCGCTGAGCGTCGCAAGCTGACGCGCGTTCCTACCCATAAAAGGACAACGACCTTGAACGCCAGGAATCTCCTAGGAAGCGTGGCGCTGTGCATAGCCTTCCTCGCAGGCTCGCCCGCGGCGCACGCCGCCAAGGGCTGCTTGATGTTCGCCTGCTGGATCGACGTGAGCGTCGTAGACGACGGCGCCGGCGGCAAGAAGCTCGTGCTGGAGGAGGACGGCAACGTGCAGCTCAATCGCTGGACGCGCTTCGTGTCCGTCACGTGGACGCTCAAGACGCCCGGCTACGAGTTCCGCGACCGGAGCATCGCGCCCAAGAACACGAGCGCCGGCGCGTGGAACCGCCAGATCGTGACGATCAACCTGCCCGCGGCGAACTCGATCTGGCTCACGGACAGGAACACCGAGAAGGTCAACCTCGACTACACCATCACCGTCTACCCGGCCGCGGGCACCCCTGGAAGGCCGATCGTCGTCGACCCGGCGATCATGAACGATCCATAGCGGCGTGCGTCGCCCACGCGCGCGCCTCGGCCAGCGCCTCGGCCAGGGAGAGCGCGCGTCCCGCGGCTTCCGCCTCCTCGCGGGCCGCGGGCGCCATCGCGGCGCGCACCGCGGCGATGAGCGGAAGCACGAACGCCTCGTCGGCGTGATCGCGGCGTATCTGCGTCAGCGCCGCCTGGCCCTCGACGGCGCCCAGGCGCGCCGCCGCGGCCAGTCGCCGACGTGCGCCGCCAGCGCCGCGCAGACGTCGATCGCGCACTGCCCGCCGGGCTTGGAGTCGATCTCCTCGGCGATGTCCATGGCCTGCAGCAGGTCGCGACGCGCATCGCGCGGGACGTCGCGGGCGATGGCGAGCATCGCGAGGTTGAGGAGCCCGACGAGGATGCTCTCGCGGTCGCCCAGCTCGCGCGACAGCTCGAGGGCGCGCACGTTGAGCGCGTGCGCCGCGTCGAGCGCGCCTTCGACGCGGCGGAGCTGCGTGAGCGCGCTCATCGCGGCCGCGATCTCGCGCTTGTTGCCGCTCGCCTCCGCGATGGACAGCGCTTCGAGCAGGCGATCGCGCGCCGTCGCGTAATCCCCCTCGCCGAGCGACGCCATGCCGAGCGGCTGCAGCACCGCGGACACGCGTGAGGCGTCCTTGATCTCGCGCGCGATCGCGAGGCTCTCCTCGAGGTAGCGGCGGGCCTCCGCGTAGCGCGCCATGTAGAGCGCGAGCTGCCCCGCCCCCGAGAGGCTGCGGCAGCGCAGGAGGTTGTGCGCCTGCGCGCCGGGCCGCGCCAGCGCCTCCAGCGCGACCTGCAGGCCGAGCGCCAGGATGCCGCGCGTGAACCAGTAGACCTGGATCGACCGCACGAGCCGCAAGCCCAGCTCGCCTCCGGCCGCCGCGTGGTCGCACCAGCGATGCGCGGCCAGCAGGTTCTCGAGCTCCACGTCGATCCGGTGCATCCACTCGCCCTGGTCGGGGCCCAGGAGCTTGGGCGCGGCCTGCTCCGCGAACGCGAGGAAGTACGCGAGATGGCGATCGCGCGTCGGCTCGAGGTCGATGGAGGCCTCGAGGCGCTCGCGCGCGTACTCGCGCACCGTCTCGAGCATGCGATAGCGATGGTCGCCGACGTCGAGGATCACGAGCGATTTCTCGACGAGCCCTGCGAGAAGGTCGATCGGGTCGGCATCGCCCGCGCCGATCGCCTCCGCCGCGTCGAGCGTGAACCCGCCCGCGAACACGGCGAGGCGCTCGAACATCGCGCGCTCCGGCACGTCGAGGAGATCGAAGCTCCAGTCGATGAGCGCGCGCAGCGTCTGCTGGCGCGGCACCGCCGTGCGATCGCCGCTCGCGAGGAGCTTGAAGCGATCGGTGAGGCGCTCCGCGATGCTGTCCACCGGGATCGATCGCACGCGCGAGGCCGCGAGCTCGATGGCGAGCGGAATGCCGTCGAGCCGCCGGCAGATCTCCGCGATGGCGCCGGCGTTCGACGCGCTCACGTGGAAGTCGGGCCGCGCCGCCGCCGCGCGCTCGACGAAGAGGCGCACCGACGCGAACTGAGCGAGGCCGTCGGTCGACAGTCGCTGCCGGGGCGCGGGGGCCGCGAACGGCGCGAGCGGGAAGGTTCGCTCGCCCGCGATGCCCAGGCGCTCGCGGCTCGTCGCGAGGATGCGCGCCCGGCCGGCGGATTCGAGCACCGCGCGCGCGAGCTCCGCGCAGGCCTGCGTGAGGTGCTCGCAGTTGTCGAGCACGATGAGCACCTTGCGATCGCGCGCGAAGCGCGCCACCGCTTCCAGGACGGGCTCCTCGGGCTCGGCCTTGAACCCGAGTGCCGACGCCACCGCCTGCGGCACGAAGCGAGGGTCGGATATCGACGCAAGCTCGACGAACCATGCGCCGTCGGGAAAGTCCTCGAGCGAGGCGAGCGCCACCTGCACGGACAGGCGGCTCTTGCCGAGTCCGCCGATGCCGAAGATGGTCACGAGGCGCGCCTGCGTGAGCTGCCATCGCACCTGCGCGATCTCGTGCTCGCGGCCGATGAAGGACGTGAGGCTTTGCGGCAGGTTGTTGGGCGTCGCCTCGAGCGACCGCAGGGCGGGGAACTGCTGCTGCAGGTCGGGGTGCAGCACCTGGAAGACGCGCTCCGGCTGCGTCAGGTCGCGCAGGCGAACCGTGCCCAGGTCGACGAGCGACACCCGCCGCGGCAGCCGGCCTTCGACCAGGGCCGCGACGGCCTGCGAGACGAGCACCTGTCCGCCGTGCGCGGCGTCCATGAGCCGCGCCGCGCGATTGACGGCCGGCCCGAAGAAGTCGTCGTTGCGAAACGATTCGGCGCCGGCGTGGAGGCCGCAGCGCACGCGCAACGGTATTCCCGCGGTGGCGGTCGCGTCGGCGAGCGCGAGCAGGAGGGCGAGCGCCGCGTCGATGGCCCCGCGCGGGTCGTCGAACGCCGCGTGGATGCCGTCGCCCGTGCTCTTGACGACGCGGCCGCGCTGTGCGGCGACGCACGCGCTCGCGATCTCGTCATGGCGAGCGAGGGCCTCGTGCATCCGCTCGGGCTCGCGATCCCACAGGCGCGTGCTGCCCTCGATGTCCGTGAACAGGAAGACCGTGACGGCGGCGTTGGGCTCGGGCATGGCGCGGCGTGGAGGCGTCGGCGCTATGGTAGCCGGTCGCGGCGGCTCGCCGGCAGGTCGTGTGCTACTATTGGCGGTCAATCTCGGGGCAGGCAACCCGACAGGCAAAGCGCCCGTAGCTCATTTGGATAGAGCACCGGCCTTCTAAGCCGGGGGTAACAGGTTCGAGTCCTGTCGGGCGCGCCACATGCCTCGCGATGATCTCCAATGGTGGCTGTAGCTCAGTGGTAGAGTCCCGGATTGTGATTCCGGTTGTCGTGGGTTCGAATCCCATCAGCCACCCCACTCCTCCTAGCATTCCGCGATAGTGACCACTTCGGCTTGCGGCCCTGTGCGGACTTGTGTTCTAGAAATTTTTTACGCTTCCCTGCGCTCCCCATGCGGAAGATAAGGCGCGCAGTGGAATAGCTATCGAAGGCGGGCGCCGTTGCTTGCGTATTTGGCGACATGCGTTGGCGCCAGATGCGCGTAACGCAGAACCATCTTCAAATCCTTCCAGCCGCCCAGTTCCCGGCACGAGTCGTCGCCGACCGCGTCATTTTCTGCACCGTGACCGACTCTCGTAGAGTGCGTTCTATAGGACCGTCTTGACGAGCCGCCACAAGAGCTCGCCTATAGGGATCTGCAGCGCTGCGACCGCAAGCATCGGTACTGCAATGGGTAGCAGCACGGCAAGCAGCGTCGTCTTGTTGATAGGCGCAGGGCGCTGAGCGGCGACTGCTTGGTACAGCGCCGCCGTATCGGCTACCGGACCGAGTTCCGGCGCATCGAGCACCGGCGGCGATCCGACGTCATCCCCAACGATCCATTTGCGATGGACCAGGCGACCATGCTGCGCGAGCAACCCGCCGTACTCCGCCAACGCCATCCGCTTGGCCGCGAGGAACTTCGGCACGAACACCAGGATCGATGACAGGAGAAGAAGAAGCACGATCGCCGCATAGATTCCCAGTGGTACGTAGTAGTGGGCGATCGGCACTTTCTGGAAGAGGATGTCGTGCGCCCACACGGACGCAAGGACGGTCGACACACCGAATACGAGGGGCCAGAAAGCCATTGGCGTGCGTGCGAGGACCCCGACGCCGAACATGCGATCGGGGTGCGTTGGCACGAGGGCCAGCGATAGGCGCGAGATACGCACCATTGCATACGTGCCCAGCAAAATCCGCCACACCCACCCGAAAAGCAGGCCCATGAAAATCGTGCGCGACACGTATAGGTACCAGAGCCCCCCGAAGCTGAGGTCGCCGTTCGGCGCGAACAGCACTTCCTGATTGCGCTCGATCGTCGGGGCGACGAGAAGGACCGCGCCAACGACTGCTACGACGAAGACCCACGGCAGGACGCCATCGCGCGTTCGTACGAACGACGACAAGATCTCATGCAGACGTTCCTTCTCGACGTCGATGACAAAGCCCTGGTCGACCAGGCGCTGCACGATCATGCGGCCCACGTTGTGCGCGGTGGCTTCCGCCAGGACAAACA
Organism: Casimicrobiaceae bacterium; assembly: GCA_044225355.1. Taxonomy (GTDB): domain Bacteria; phylum Pseudomonadota; class Gammaproteobacteria; order Burkholderiales; family Casimicrobiaceae; genus VBCG01. The sequence continues at coordinate 38,290 of JBGAIS010000004.1, forward strand.
GCGGAATTGCGATCAGGCACCGCGCATGGATGCTGAACTGGTCGATGAACGGCTCGGCAACGTGACCCGGAAGGAAGCGGTCAACGGCGATTGCCCAGATGGCGATCGGCAGCCACGCGACGGCAGCGAAAAGGATGGCACGGCGCCCGACACCGAGACCCTTCCGGGGAATGAGGCCGAGGCGTCGCTGGACGCGGAATGGGAAGTCGTTGCGGACCAGTGAGAGGTCGGCGTCGTCTTGAGGCATGTGCAACGTCCTCCGAGAGTAGCTGGCGCGAAGCGACCATTGAACCTAGAGCGACTCTCGCTCGGGGTGCAGCGCCGCTTCCCCCCGCCCCAGACCTGCAAGCCGTAATGCGACCGGCGGGAAGAGCATCACCCCCAGCATGCCGGCACCGGCGATTGGCGCCGCTTCTGCGGGTTCCATGAGCTGCGCCTCTACCGCGACCTGCGTCAGCACCACCAGCAAGGAAAGCGTCGTTGCCGAGAAGAGTCCCATCGCGCGGGCCCCCCGCAAGCCGAGCGAGCTTCGATAGAGCAAGACTGCGGGTATGCGTACCACGAGCAATGCAACGAAGAATCCCGTGAGAAGCAGGAAGCCTTCACTGCCGGCAAAGATTGATCGCACGTCGAGCTTCATTCCGCTCGACAGAAAGAAGATGGGAATGAGGAAGCCGAAGCCGACTGCGTCCAGCTTCGCGTGCAAGTCATGGACGCGAGTGCCGCCGTGGATCGCGAACCCGGTCATCATGCCCGCCGCGAGCGCCCCGAGTGCGAGATCGATCCCGAAGCTTTCCGCCAGTACGGCAAGGGCCACGACAAGTACGATCGCCAGTCGGATCGGCATTTGACCCGACTGGTCGAGACCGCGCCTTAGCGGTTCAAGCAGCGCAGGGACCTTGGCGCCTCGCACGAGGAGCCATGCGACGACCAGCACCACGGCGATGAACGCGAGCGTGAGCCCTGCTTGCACGCCTGCGCTATGTGTGCGCGATAGCATGATGGACAACACGATGTAGAAGAGGAACGCCATCCCGAGCTGCGCCAGTACAGGGATGGCGCCCGCGGAAGGTTCGACCCAGCCCAGAGCCTGCGGCCCGATCGCCACGCCGAGCAACAGTTCGACTACGACGATCGATAACGACTACGACGATCGATAACCCGAAACGGCGCGTGGCGACCGCGACCATCGGCGCGCACGCCGCCGCAACCAGCACCAGCAAGAGCGGCGGAAAATGAAAGGCCATTCTGCGCCGTCAACGTGAACCGGTATCCGATAGGACCGCTGCGCCCTCCGATCCTGCGGGCGCAGAGTCACGCTTGGCCGGATAGATGCCCGCCAATCGAGCGATCAGGATGGCGACGAAGAGCGTTCCAACGACCTCTTCAAGAATGACCAGGGTCTGTACTTTGCTGCCAACAGGCACGAGGGTTCCGGGACCGTTGCTCGTCAGGAGCCCAAAGCTCATGTACAGGAGCTCGTAGAAGGTGCGCGGCGACGCGCCGTTGGTAGCTCCGAAAGCCTGCGGGTCGAAGAACTGCACCAGCTCGTACGCCGCCGTCCACAACAGGCCCAGGAGCAGGTAGGTTGCGGCGGCTCCAAAGAGCTTGTCTTCGGTCATGACCTCCGGGCTGAATACGTAGCGCAGGAGGCATCCGACAACCAATACGTAGAAGGCAAGGTAAAGCGCCATCGACACCGCATGAAGCCTTGCGGCATCGGCGAGACCAAGCAACACCAGTAGCTGTAAGACCATCGCGGGCACGCCGAGCAATAACCCGATGACGAACGGCAGCGTGGTTCGGCCGACCATCGCCACGATTGCCAGCATCACCAGGAGGAGCACCACCTGCATGACCAATCGACCGCGCAGCGTCTCCGTGACGTGCGGCGCGGCCACGATCAGGACCACCAGCGAGACGAAGAGATAGAAGCAACGCTGGTAGAAGATTCGGCCAAAGGCCGCATGAACCTGGGCGATCGCCATGGAACGTCCTTAGATCGTCTGGAGGCGCGCCTGAGCTGACAGGTGTGAAGCGACGAACGCCGCCCGACCCTTGCGGGCCGGGCGTTGCTACCGTCAGGGCGTCACGATGGGGAACCAGAACTCGAAGTTGTCGAGGTAGGACATCAACTCTTCGAGCTTTGCTTCGTTGCCCTGGACCTTGATGGCGCCCGAGCCCACCGCGTCCTTGAGCGTGGTTTCCTTGAGCATGATCTTGTTGAGCGTGTCGCGCGTCAGGGTGAGGCTGGTGTCCGCGCTGTTGAGCGTGCGACCTTCGGTGTGGTTGAGTACGCCGTTCTCCATCTCCAATGCGTACTTCTTCTTCAGATCGGAGAAGGTGAGGTTGATGCCGATCTTCTTGCCGTCGGCCTTTTCACCATCGAGCCGCATGGCGAGGTAGTCGAAGAACAGATCCAAATCCATGGCCCGCACCGTGTCGGCACTTGCCGTGTCGGGCGTGGGCAGCTTCTTGATGCCCTCGCGCAGTTCCTTCGCCCCGGTGAGGTAGAAATTGCGCCACGGACCGCTTTCCGCCTGATAGCCCATCTGCTCCAAGGCATCGGCCTGCAGGTTCTTCGCGGCCTGGTTGTTGGGGTCGGCGAATACCAGGTTGTTCACGACCTGCGCGACGAAGCGATAGTCGCCCTTGTCGTAGTATTCCTTCGCCTTCTTCAACAGGTTGTCAGCGCCTCCCATCATGTCCACGTAGCGCTTGCCCGCCTCTTCCGGCGGCAGCTCGTGGAGCGTGGCCGGATTGCCGATGAACCAGCCGAGGTACAGCACGTACGTTGCCTTGACGTTGTGGTTGACCGATCCGTAGTAGCCGCGGTTCGAGAAGTTCGTCGCGATGGCCTTGGGCATCTTGAACTGCTCGGCGATCTCCGTCATGGTCAACCCTTTGTTGGCCATGCGCAGCGTCTCGTCGTTGATGTAGCGGTACATGTCACGTTGCTGGGCGAGATGCTCGTTCACTTCCTTGTTGCCGAACACCGGCCAGTGATGCATGCCGTACATCACCTGCACGTCCTTTCCCCACATGCCGATCGCCTGGTTGAGATACTTCGACCACGGGAGCGGCTCGCGGATCTTGGCGCCGCGCAGCGAGTACGTGTTGTGCAGAGTGTGCGCGGAATCTTCCGCGGCGTTGAGTGCGTTCTTCTCCTTAATGTAGAAGAGGAACTCGGCCGGTGCTTCGCTGCCCGGCGCGTACAGGAAGACGTACGTTAGTCCGTCGATGACGCGGGTGTCACCCGTCTTGCCGATGATGTCCGTGGGAGGAATCAGCGTCACCGTGCCGGCGGAGGTGGTCGTACCCAAGCCTGCGCCGACCTGGCCTGTCGCGCTCGGCGGCAGCAGATTGCCGTACATGTAGCTCGCGCGCCGGCTCATCGCCGTGCCCGCCATGACGTTCTCCGCCACGGCCGCATCCAGGAAGCCTAAGGGAGCGTAGATCTTGACCTTGCCCGACTTCACGTCCGCCTCGTTCACGACGCCGCGCACGCCTCCGTAATGGTCGACGTGACTGTGGGTGTAGATGACGGCAACCACGGGCTTCTTCGGCCGGTGCTGGAAGTACAGGTCCAGCGCCGCCTTGGCCGTCTCGGAAGAGACGAGCGGGTCCATGATTGTGAGGCCCTGCTTGCCCTCCACGATCGTCATGTTTGATAGATCGTAGTTGCGGACCTGGTAGAGGCCGTCCGCGACTTTGAAGAGACCGGAGATGTTGATGAGCTGCGACTGGCGCCACAGGCTCGGATTTACCGTGTCCGGTGCTGGCTGGCCTTCCTTTATGAAGGAGTACTTCGCGGGGTCCCAAATCGGATTCCCGTTGGAACCTTTCAGCACGTCTTGCGGTAGCGGCGCGATGAAACCCTTGTGGGCCAGATCGAAGGACGTCTTGTCATTGAACGGCAGTTCCTGCAGGAGCTTCGCGTTGGCCGCCTTGGTCGCGTCGGTGGCGGGCTTGGGCTGCTCCTGGGCATGCGCACAGAGGGAGAGAGCCATACTCGCTGCAGCTGCGGCGCATACGATCGCTTGTGTCGGTTTCATGCGTTCCTCTTGGTCAGTGTCATCGACGGCTTGCAGCGACGACGGTGTCGATCAGGGTCCGTCCGAGAAAGGGCTTGGGCAGGAATGCGGTCGCACCGGCCGCCATCGCCCGGCGACGATTCATGACTTCGTCGTGCCCGGTGATGAAGATGAAGGGTGCGGCACGCTTGGACGCGACGAGCCGGGCGGCGAGCTCGACACCGGAAATGCCCGGCAGGTTCATGTCGATGACGAAGCACGACGGTTTGACCTCGACGGTCGACTCGAGCAAAGCCTCGGCGGACGCGTAGCTGCGCAGCTCAAACCCTGCCGCTTCCAACACGCGCAACATCGCTACGCGCATGGCGTCGTCATCCTCAACTACGCAAACGGCTATCGGCGCGATGTTGGTCGTCATGATTAGCGCCGTTCGGGCATCCGATGCGCATGATGTACGTGACAGCATGCCGGCGACAGTGCCGCAAAGGGCACGCCGGCGTGCCCTTTGGTGCACGCGCTAGTCGCGCAGGCCGAGATTCTGTGCTGCGCGGACGAGGTCGGCGAGGGTCGCTACGCCCAACTTCTCCATGACGTTCGCGCGATGCTTCTTCACCGTTCGCTCCGCCATGCCGGTATCGCGAGCGATGGCCTTGTTCGGAGATCCCTTGACGACGAGTGCAAAAACCTCGCGTTCACGCTCGGACAGTGCGTCATAGCGGCTGCGCACGTCACGCTCCCGAAGCATCTCGTCCCGATTCTGGCGATCGCGTTCTAGCGCAATCCGGACGGCTTCGATGAGACTCTCTTTCTTGAGCGGCTTCGTAAGAAAGTCGACGGCACCAGCCTTCATCGCGCGCACGCTCGTCTCGACGTCGCCGTGGCCGGTCATGAATATCACCGGCAGTGCATCCCCGCGATCGACGAGCGCCTGGTGAAGTGCCATGCCGTCGGGTCCCGGCATGCGCAGGTCGAGCAGGACGCATCCCGGCCCGTCCACCGGTCGCAAAAGAAAATCTCCTGCGGACGTGTAAGTCTTGACCTTGAACCCGGCAAGCGTAAGCAGGCGCTCGAGCGCCGTTCGCATGGACGCATCGTCGTCGACGACATGAACGACAGGGCTGCCCATCGTCATGCCTGTTGCGCCTTGAGCTGGCCGTGTGCAGCGCCGGCCGGTGCACACGGGAGCGTGACGGTGAAGACGGCGCCACCGCCGGCCCCGTTCCGCGCCTCGATCGTACCCTCGTGGGCCTCGACGATCGTCCGCGCGATCGACAGGCCCAAGCCTACGCCTTCTCGCTTGGTCGTGACGAACGAGTCGAACATTGTCGACGCGACCGCCGGATCGATTCCACGCCCCATGTCGCTGACCTCGAACGAGACGCGTCCGTCGTTAGTAGGAATGGTCGAGAGCGTAAGCGTGCGCCGCGAAGGATCGACGTCGGCCATCGCCTCCTTTGCATTGATCGTCAGAGCTAGCAGCACCTGCTGAAGATGCACGCGGTCGCCGAGGACCATCGCCTTCGGAGCTCCCGCTCGCACTCGAACGTCGACGCCTCGACGCAACGCCTCGACGTGAATGATGTCCGCGACCTCCTGCAACAATGCATCGCATGCAATCGGAACGTATTCGGGATTACGCTTGCGCGCCAGGGATCGAATCTGACGAATGACGTCGCTGGCGCGAAGATCGTCGCGACGGATATCGGCAAGGATGCGGCGAACATCGTCGAGTCGCGCCGGGTTCGCGTCCAGCAACATCTCCGCTGCGTCAGCGTTCGTCAGGATGGCGCCCAAAGGCTGGTTGATCTCATGGGCGATGCTTGCTGACAGCTCTCCAACCAACGCGAGCCTCGAGGTATGCATCGCTTCCGCCCGCCGGCGCTGCGCCTCCAGTTCGGCGATCCGTCGGTAACGTCGCTGCACGAGCAACGCGACCACCAGTGCGCTCTGCGCTATCAACGCAAGCGCGACGCCGATGACCGGCCACCGATAGTCGTGCCACAAGGACGGCTGACGAAAGAGAACCTCACACTCCTGTGGCAGCCTGTCTTCATCCAATCCGAGGCGCGCGAGCTGGTTTGCGTCTGCGACACACCGTGTGGTGCCCGTGCTCGTGGTCTGGCTGCTGGATGGATGCGACAGGCCCGCATGCACCAATTGCGCCGCGCGCTGACCGCGCAACTCCAGGCTGTCGACCTGCCCAGCCGCGATGCCCCAGCCGACGTACGTCTCAACCGCCCCGAAAATTGGTACCGAAGATGCTTCAGCCAGGCGCTTTAACGCATCACGCGGCGCGAACATTCGTCCGGCGGCATCGCGATAGACCGTCAGGTACAGAACGATGCTGTCGGAAGGCAGCCGCGAAACCTGCGCAACGAGATCATCGACCGTCCGGTCGAGCCAGTATTCGATCTGGACTCGACTCTTGAATCGCTCGAGACCAGCCTTTGCCAGCGAAGACATCAACACATCGAAGTCACCGGAACCGGAGATCACGACGACGCGATTCGTGTGCGGTCGCAGGAGAAGCGCAAGATCAACCGTACTTGCAAGCGCGTGGCGAATTGGCACGCCGGTTGTCTCGGGGCGCAGGTGCATTTTCGCCAGCACTTCGTCCGGCACGCTGTGGTAGACGATTCGCGCCGAGGGCCAGAGAAGGTCGTGATGCTTTTCTGCGAATTCCAGGGCTGACGGTGCGACGGTGACCACGGCATCGACGCTGCGATCGGCATATTTCCGGGACAAGAGCGCCAGGATCTCGGGCTCGAGCTCCTTGCCCGGAAAGCGCATGGCATCAAGCGTTTCGGAATAGATTTCGACCGGATGGGCCGATGGGGCGGTCAGTGCCGCGCGCATCGCTCGATCGATGGCCAGGAACGCCGGCAGATTGGGGTCTGATCCGTTGAGGATCACGACTCGCCACGGCGTTGGGGACCCAGACTGCGCGAGCGCCATCGAGCAGACGACGAGCGCCGAAATGAAGAACGCTGTTCGCCACCACGTCAAACGACTGTTGCGACGCTCGGTCGATGTCACGTAACGCGCTACACGCTGTCAGGAGCCTTCCCGGCCCGGCAATCAGGGATGATATGTCGAAAGCTGTGACAGCGCCTCGCCGGCCTCTTGGACAGGGAGCTTTCCCAAGTAGGGCTGCCCCCAGCCTTTGGCTCGCATGTGCGGGGAAGTGTCCCAGCCCTGTGCGGACTTTTGTCCGGACCTAGGCTGCCTAGAACGGGGTTTTCTGGGTATTCTTGCCCCGCGTTTCCCTATGAAGCCGATTTTCCGAGCGGTTTGTGATTCCGGTTGTCGTGGGTTCGAATCCCATCAGCCACCCCACATTTCCTGGTGGTGCGCGATAGTGGGCAGGGTACTTCGCCCTTTTGCCCCCGTGGGGACGTTTGTGCCGGGAATCTCACCCCCGTCGCCGTCGTACCTCGCGAGGTGCGAGGGCGTGACAACCCATCTGCGCTCGTGCGATCAATTGAGCACGGCAGACGTCGGATCGGGACCCGCGAGCAGCTGTAGCACGAGCGTGCTACAGTCCAGGACCGTCACGGAGTTTGCACCCATGTCCACGACTACGATTCGCCTCTCGGAAGAACTCAAGGCCCGTGTGGCCGCAGCCGCCAAACGCGCGGGCACAACGCCCCATAGCTTCATTCTCGAAGCCATCGCAGAGAAGGCGGATGACGATGAGCGGCGCAGCGAATTCAACGAGGTCGCCGAGCAGCGGTACGCGGATATCGTCGCATCGGGCAAGGCGATCCCCTGGAACGAGATGCGTACCTACCTCGAGAGCCGGATTGCGGGCAAGAAGCCACGTCGGCCGGCGCCGAGGAAGCTGGCTCGCTGAGCGATGTCGCGAATCGAGGTGGCGCCCGAAGTCGGTGACGATTTCGAGCGCATCCTGGATCACCTTGTGGCGCATGACGCCGATAACGTGGAGGCGCGTATCGGTGCGATCATCGAGGCGTTCGATGTACTAGCGTCGAACCCGTTGATCGGGCGGACGGCCCCAAACAACAAGCGAGAGCTGATCATCGGGCGCCGCGCCCACGGCTATGTGGCGCTGTATCGCTACGTACCGGAGATCGATACCGTGTTCATTCTTGCGGTGCGCAGCCAGCGAGAGGCTGGCTACAGAAGTACTTGATAGGATGGACGCGCCCGCCCAGCCGTTTCGGACCGGGCGGCAATGCCGTATGGCGTCACGATGTGGAACCGGATCTCGAAGCCGCGAGATACGACATGAGCAGTTCCGGCGTCACTTCGTTGCCGTGAACCTCGATGGCACCCGGGCTCGTGGTGTCGACGGCGGCGCAACTCAATGGCCTTGCATCGATCATGGCCGTGAGATTTTCACGCGTCGACGAACCGCTTGGCTTTCGATCGCCGTCCCTCGCTCAGTTGACCTCGAGGTTGCTCAAGAGCCCCAGGCTCTGTGCGCGAACCACCGCCTGGGCGCGCGACTCGGCGGACAGCTTCACGAAGATGCGCTTGATGTGGGTCTTGACGGTCTCCGGCCCCACGCCGATGGTGCGCGCGATCTCCTTGTTGGATTGTCCCCCGGCGATGTATTCGACGATGGATCGCTTGCGCTCCGTCAATACCCGGCGGGAGCCTGCACTCGCCTGCGAGGTGCCTCCGGCGTGGTCCTGCTCGCGGCACTTCGCGAGCAGGCGCTCGGCGTGCGACCGGACCGCGGGCTCGAGATCCGTTCGCAGGCACGACGCGAGGACCGTGCTGCTCTCGGCCGCTCGCTCGAGGGCGAACGTGACGAGTCCGCTCGCGGCCGCGAGGCGCAGGATTCCCGCGCCGGCCTCCTGCGACTCGCGCGTGCGGCCCGCGCGCCCGAGCGCGAACGCGAGGTCCATCCCCGCGCGCAGCAAGCCGTGGCGATGGTCGGCGAAGCGCAGTGCCTCGCAAGCGCGGCGCAGCGGAGTCACCGCATCCGCGAAGCGATGCTCGGACAGCGCAATGCGACCCTCGCAAGTGAGCTGCGACACCTCGATGTCCGACCACGAGGAAAGCCCGGTCGCGGGATAGGCGAGGCGAAGCGCCGCGACCTCCTCCTCGAGATGGCGCGCCGTCTGGTAGCCCGGCTGGCCGGCGAGGAGGCGCAATTCCTCGGCGAGCAACGCCGCAACGACGCGTCCCCAGCCTCGCTCACGCGCAAGCTGGCGGCCACGGTGAAGAACGTTGCGCACGCGGTGGGCATCTCCGCGCAGGTGAGCGGCGCGTGCCTGCACGAGATAGGCGGGCAGGAAGCTCTCGTGGAAGACGCTGGAATCGATGAGCCCGAGCTCGTCGAGCACCGCGACTTCCGCCTCGCGCACGTCGCCCACCTCGTAGCGCACGATCGACGCGAGCCCGGTCGGGATGGCTGCCGCCGCCGACTTGCTGCCGGCGTAGCGCTCGATGAGCTCGCGCGCCTGCGCGTACAGCGCGAGCGCCTCGCCGGCCTGGAGACGCTGCATCGCCACCATGCCGTAGAGGCACAGCCGATACTGCTCCGCGAGCACGTAGGTCGCCTCGCCGTCCGTTACGTCCGGCTTGGGCTGGGCGAAGAAGGCGTCGAGCTGACCCGTCTTCCAGTAGGCGAAGCGCAGGACGTTGCACAGCGCATTTCGATAGAACGGGTCGAACGGAATCTTGCCCTGGCACGCGAGACCGATCTCGAGCGCACGATCGCTGTCGTCGGACATGGCAGCCATGACGCCGCGCGCGGCCCGGCAACGCCACCACAGGTCGGGGTTGCTCGACGCATCGACGGCCAGCTCGATCTGCGAGAGGAGCGCGTCGCCCTCGGCGAAGCGCGTGACGAGGATGAAGCTCCAGGCGAGCGCGAGCTTCACTTCGAGCTGCCCGCGCATCAGCTCCGCAGGCAGCTTGCGCTCCCAGGCGAGAAGGGTGAGCAGGTCGCCGTGGACAACCATGCGCATGGCGCATTGCTCGACGTACTGCAGCGCCTAGTCGAAGTCGCCGGCGGCAATCGCGTGCTGAACGGCATCGGTCCACATCTCCTCCGAGGCGAACCAGCGGTAGGCGCGCCGATGCAAGTCGGCAATCCGATCCGGCACGGTGCTGCGCAAGCGCTGCAGCAGGAAATCGCTCATCAGGTGGTGATACCGATACCACCCCCGCTGCGCATCGAGCGTCACGAGAAGGAGCTGCTCCTGCTCGAGCAGCGCCAACCTTTGCGCGGCCCGCTCGTTGCCCGTCACGGCTTCGCTCAGCGCGCCATTGAAGCGCTCGAGGACGGCGGTGCCGAGGAGGAAGTCGATGGTCTCCGGGTCTTGCGTCGCGAGGGTTTCCTGGATGTAGGATGATATCTGCCGCGACGCGCCCGAGAACGATCGCAGGCTTGCCGCTACGTCCGGTGAGTTGCGCGCGGTGATGCGGGCGAGCTGGAGCGCCGCCGGCCAGCCTTCGGTAGATTCGTGCAGGCGCTCGATGGCGGATCCGAGAAGCTTGGTCGCTTCCGTGCCGAGGAACTCGCGCGTCTCGGCGATCGTGAAGCGGAGGCTCGCGGCCTCGAGCTCGAACACCGCGTCGGCGAGGCGCAGCTTGAGGATCGGCAGCGGAAGGTCGTTGCGCGACATGACGACCAGGTGGAAATTCGACGGTGCGTAGCGCAAGAGATAAGCGACCACCTCCTGCGCGACGCGATCCGCGACGAGGTGGAAGTCGTCGAGGAAGAGCATGACCTCGTCGTCGCTCTCGGCGATGGCATTGATGGCTGCGGCCGCGACTGTCCGCGCGGGGATGAGGTTGGACTCGCCGATCAGGTCGAGCGCCGGCTGCCCGATGTGGGGCGCCGCATGGTGCAGGGCCTTGGCGACGTGGTAGGCGAAGGCATTGGGCTCGCTGTCGTCCTCGTCGACGTTGAGCCACGCGGCGAGGATGCCGGCGCGACGCACGTGCTCGAACCAGTCCGTGGCCAGGGTGGTCTTGCCGTATCCTGCCGGCGCCCGCAAGACGATCAGAGGCACACCCGCATGGGCGTCGAGGTCCGCAAGGAGGCTTCGGCGCTCGACCCGAAGGCGTTGGGCGGCGGGCGGGCGCGTTTTGGTCAGGGCGACGATGGGCATGCCGATGCGCGCGGAGCGCTTGTCCGTCCCGCGGCCCTCATGTCGCCGGGCTCCACTCGACCGCGGGAAGTCACTCAACTCGTTGAATCATCGCACAGTTTCGAGGTGGCCCCCGCTTGCCCGCTTGACCTCGCTTCCGGTCGCGCGTCAGCGGCGTTCCCCCGATTGGGGGACTGATAATCCCCGCGCTTTGGACTACGGTTCATGGCAAACCTGCGAAGGAGCATCCGTTGAAGACACTCGCACGCGCACTCCTCTCGTTCACCTTGCTGTCGGTTGCCGGCGCTGCCGGTGCGCAGCAACCGCCTTCCAATCGCTACGACGGGCTCGCGAAACTGCCGTTCGAGCAGAACCGGCCCACGGCCAAGTGAAGTAACGTCCGAGGCGCTCGTACGAGGCAACCCGCTCCGATTGAACACATTTCCGGAGGTGCAATCGTGAACCTGAAAAGCTCGTTGATCTCGGTGGCCGTGGCCGCCGCTCTTGCCATGCCGGCGGCCGTGTGGTCGCAGGAGACGCGCGACACACGCATCGGCAAGCTCACCTTCGACCGCAGCGGCTATCCCACGATGGAGACCGTGCAGAAGCTCTACGACGAGATGGACTTCCAGCGCGCGTCGCAGGCGTACATCTGGGGCATCCCGGCGGTGGGCTTGAACGAATGGCGACGCGCGCACTTCGACGTGTTCAAGGCCAAGAGCGGCGAGATGCTGTCGTATCTCGATTTCAAGGAGAAGCTCGGCATCCTCACGCCGAACTACACGACTCCCTACATCGCGACCTTCATCGACCTGCAGGAGACGGGCCCGATGGTGGTCGTGGTACCGCCCGGGCTCATCGCGGGCATGATCCTCGATCCGTGGCAGCGCGTGATGGCGGACCTGGGCGTCGTGGGTCCGGACAAGGGCAAGGGCGGCAAGTACCTGATCCTGCCCCCCGGCTACAAGAAGGTGGCGCCGCCGGGCTATTACGTTGTGCCTTCCGAGTCGCGCGTCGTGCTCGCGGGGTTCCGCCTTCTCGATGCCGACAAGGACAAGGCCATCCGCGAGCTCATTCCGCTGGTCAAGACCTACACGTGGTCGCCCAACGGCACGGGCAAGCCCATGTCGGTGCGTCCCGCCGGCGACCTGAAGTGGAGCCAGATGCCGCCGCACGGCATGCCGTACTGGGACAGCCTCAACGACGTGATCCAGCGCGAGCCGGTCGCAGAACGCGACCGCCTGACGATGGCAACGTTGCGCTTCCTCGGCATCGAGAAGGGCAAGCCGTTCCAGCCGGACGCCCGCCAGAAGAAGCTGCTCGAGGAAGGCGCGGTGGTCGGGGGAGCGATGGCCAAGGCCAACACCTCCGACAAGCGCGTCGAGCCGCCGTTCTGGCCGATGGCCAAGGCCAACACCTCCGACAAGCGCGTCGAGCCGCCGTTCTGGCCGGGCACGAACTGGAAGCATGCACTGGTGGTGTCGGTGGACCAGCGTGCGCCGAACTACGATCAGCTCGACGAGCGGGCGGCGTGGTTCTACGAAGCCGTGGTCATCTCCAAAGCGATGCTCACGCAGACACCGGGCGTCGGCCAGCGATATATCGCGTCGTACAAGGACAAGACCGGCGCCTGGCTCGACGGCGGCAAGTCGTATCGCCTGCACGTGCCGCCCAACCCGCCTGCCAAGGGCTTCTGGTCAGTGACGGCCTATGACGAGGGCACGCGCCAGATGGTCGTGACGCCGCAGGGACGGCCGGACCTCTCGTCGCGCAAGGCCGATGCGGTCAAGAACGCCGATGGCTCGATGGACGTGTACTTCGGGCCCACCGCGCCGGCCGGCAAGGACGCCAACTGGATCCAGACCGAGCCGGGCAAGGGCTGGTTCGCGTACTTTCGCTTCTACGGACCTACGCAGGCGTTCTTCGACAAGACGTGGGCGCTCCCGGACCTCGAGACGCTCAACTGAGCGCGAGTCGTGCGTTGCGAATCGAGATGAGCAGCTCTTCGACGTCCCGGCCGCGGATCGCGAGCGCCCTTGCGGTCCTCGCCATCGCGCTCGCGACGCACGCCGCCGCGCAGGAGCATCCTGGCGGCGCCGACGCGGCGCAGGCGAACAATCCGCTCGCGAATTTCACCGCGGTCAATCTTCAGGACTACTACATCGGGCGCCTCACTGCGCCCGATCGCGAGGCCAACCAGTTCTGGGTACGCTACGCGCAGCCGTTCGAGATCGGCAGCACCAAGTGGATCTTCCGCGCCTCGCTGCCTGTCAACAGCTATCCGATTCCGCCTTCGCTCGGCATCAAGACGGGCCTCGGCGACTTCAACGCATTCGCCGCATACCTCATCGACACGGGCAACCCGGCGGTCAGCTTCGGCATCGGTCCGGAAGTCACCGCGCGAACCGGCGATCCGGATCTCGGCAGCGGGAAGTGGTCCGCCGGATTCGCCAACGTTCTTTTCAATGCGAGCTCGCCGACCGCGCAATACGGATACCTGTGACGTGGCAGGGGAGCTTCGCGGGCTCGAGCGACAAGCGAAGCGTCAACGTCGGCGCGTTCCAGCCCTTCCTGTTCTACCAGCTCGGCAAAGGGGTGTACGCGAGGTCGGCGCCGATGTGGGTCTACAACTTCCAGAACGACACCTACAGCGTTCCCCTCGGCGTGGGCTTGGGCAAGGTCATCCCGACCGACAAGGTGGCATTCAATCTCTTCGTCGAGCCGCAGTGGTCGGTGGCCGACAAGGGCGACGGCTGGCCCAGTGGCAGATCTTCGCCGGCTTCAACATGCAGTTCAAGAACTGACGCGACAACCCGCGATAGGAGACGATCATGCGGTTCCGAATGCCAACGCTCATTTTCGCCATGGCGATGCTGGCGCTCGCGCCTGCCCATGGCCAGCAGGCTGCGACGACTGCGGCCGAGAACCCGGTCGACCCCGCGGCCGTCCAGGCGCTGAAGGACATGGGCGCCTACTTGCAAACGCTGAAGCGCTTCCGCGTGACGACCGACCTCACCGGTGAGCGCGTGCTGGCCGACGGCCAGAAGCTGCAGCATGCCGCCACGGCATCGCTCGACGTGCAGCGCCCGAACATGGTCCGCATCTCGACCGAGACGGCGCAATCGCATCGGGTGCTGACGTACGACGGCAAGACGGTTACGTTGTACACGCCTGCCGAGAAGTACTACTCGTCAGTTCCGTTCACCGGCAGCCTCGACGCGCTCGCCGATGCTCTGGAGACGCGCTTCGGTGTGCAGATTCCGCTGCAGGACCTCTTCCTGTGGGGCACGTCGGCGGCACCGATCGACAAGATCGAATCGGCGATGAACGCGGGTCAGGACATCGTCGATAACGTGGTCTGCGATCACTACGCGTTCCGCCAGGGCACGATCGACTGGCAGATCTGGATCCAGGCAGGCGGCAAGCCGCTGCCGCGCAGGCTCGTGATCACCAATCGCGCGGACGAGGCGCGGCCGCAATCCACGTC
>JBGAIS010000199.1:0-6357 GCA_044225355.1 Casimicrobiaceae bacterium
GACGGGCCTCGCCGTCTCGCTCCAGCGCACCGACGGCGACGGCGTGTGGCACGAGTACGGCCGCGCGACGATGCCCGCGCGCACCATCCTCATCGCCGCGGGCACCCAGCCCAACACCGTCCTCGCGCGCGAGGACGGCGACCACTTCCAGCTCGACGGCACGTATTTCCGCGTGCTCGACGAGGACGGCCAGCCGGTGAAGGTGATGCGCGGGCTCGCCAAGCCCGAGCATCCCGCGGTCCTCACGGACCTCCGCCCCGACGGCCGCGCGACGAGCTTCTTCGGCGACCTCCATCCGTCGTTCTTCGGCAACGTCGTGAAGGCCATGGCGAGCGCCAAGCAGGGCTATCCCATCGTGACCCGCGCGCTCGCGAAGGTGGCGCCCGCGAGCTCCGCGACCGACGCGGAGTTCTTCGGCGCGCTCGACCGCGCGCTGCGCGCGACCGTCGAGCGCGTGGAGCGCCTCACGCCCACCATCGTCGAGGTGGTGGTGCATGCGCCCGCCGCCGCGGAGCGCTTCGAGCCCGGCCAGTTCTATCGCCTGCAGAACTACGAGGCGCTCGCACCGGAGCGCGCCGGCACCAAGCTCGTGATGGAGGGCCTGGCGCTCACCGGCGCGTGGGTGGACCGCGAGCGGGGCCTCGTCTCGACCATCGTGCTCGAGATGGGCGGCTCGTCGGACCTTTGCGCCTCGCTCGTCCCCGGCGAGCCGGTGGTGCTCATGGGCCCGACCGGTGCGCCCACCGAGATCGAACCCGGCGAGACGGTCGTGCTGGCGGGCGGCGGCCTCGGCAACGCCGTGCTGTTCTCCATCGGCCAGGCGTTCCGCCGCGCGGGGTCGCGCGTCCTGTACTTCGCGGGCTACAAGAAGATGATCGACCGCTACAAGGTGGCCGACATCGAGGCCGCGGCCGACGTGGTCGTATGGTGCTGCGACGAGGCGCCGGGATTCGCCCCCGATCGCGCGCAGGACCGCACCTTCGTGGGGAACATCGTCGAGGCGATGCGCGCGTATGCCTCGGGCGGCCTGGGTGAGCAGGCCATTGCCTTCGCGGACTGCGACCGTATCATCGCCATCGGGTCGGACCGCATGATGGCCGCGGTGGGGCGCGCCCGGCACGGCGTGCTCGCGCCTTACCTCAAGCCCTCGCATCGCGCCATCGGGTCCATCAACTCGCCGATGCAGTGCATGATGAAGGAGATCTGCGCGCAGTGCCTGCAGCCCCATCGCGATCCCGCCACCGGAAAGGTCACCTACGTGTTCTCGTGCTTCAACCAGGACCAGCCGCTCGACTGCGTCGACTTCCCGGCGCTCGACCTGCGCCTGCGCCAGAACTCGGTGCAGGAGAAGCTGACCGCGCAGTGGATCGACCACGCGATGGCGGCCCGGGAGTCGGCCCCGTGAGCCTCAACCTCTTCGGGCGCTTCATGCCGCCGGAGACGCCGTTCACGGCGCTTTTCTGCGAGCAGGCGCTGCGCATCGTCGAGGCGGCGCGCGAGCTTCGCAAGATGATCGTCGAGGACGCCGACATCCCGGCGCACGTGGCCGTCATCCGCGACATCGAGACCCGCGCCGACGCCGCGGCGCGCAAGGTGTTCATCGCCGCCAACCGGACCTTCAACGCGCCCATCGACCGCGAGGACATCCTGGCCCTCGCGCACGTGCTGGACGATGCCGTGGACCTCATCGAGGACACCGCCAAGGGCATCGCGCGCTACGACGTGCACCGCCTGCCGCAGGAGATGGTCGCGATGGCCGACGCCATCGTCGAGAGCGCGGAGCGCCTGCACAAGGTGATGCCGTACCTCGACTCGCTGACGCGCGACCACCGGACGATCTTCGCGCTGTGCGAGGAGATCGGCCTCATCGAGGGCCGCGCCGACGAGTCGTTCGACCAGGGACTTACGCACCTGCGCGCCCAGCTTCGCGCCGGCGAGATCGACACCGTCGCGTACCTCGATCGCAAGGAGCTGTACGAGCTCGTGGAGAACGTCGTCGACAAGTGCGACGACATCGCCAACGCCGTGCAGTCGATCACCGCCAAGCACGTGTAGCGCGCGGATGGACACGACCGCGCTCGGCCTGCCCATCCTCGTCGGGCTCATCGCGATCGCGCTGCTGTTCGACTTCCTGAACGGCCTGCACGACGCCGCCAACTCCATCGCCACGGTCGTCGCCACGCGGGTGCTGCGCCCGCAGACCGCGGTGATCTGGGCGGCGTTCTTCAACTTCATCGCCTTCGCGGTCTTCGGCCTGCACGTCGCGCAGACGGTGGGCACGGGCATCGTGAGTCCCGGCATCGTCGACGGCGCGGTCATCTTCGGCGCGCTCATGGGGGCGATCGCGTGGAACGTCATCACGTGGGCGCTCGGCATTCCGTCGTCGAGCAGCCACGCGCTGATCGGCGGCCTCGCGGGCGCGGGCGTCGCGAAGGCCGGCGTCGGCGCGATCGTCTTCGGAGGGCTGGGCGTCACCGCGGCGGGCATCGTGCTGTCGCCGCTCCTGGGCTTCGTGCTCGCGCAGCTCCTCGTGCTCGTCGTGAGCTGGGCCGTGCGCCGGCGCTCGCCGTTCACGGTGGACCGGCGCTTCCGCGTGTTGCAGCTCTTCTCCGCCGCGATGTACTCACTCGGGCACGGCGGCAACGACGCGCAGAAGACGATGGGCATCATCGCCGTGCTCCTGTTCTCGCAGGGGATGCTGGGACCCACGTTCCACGTGCCGCTGTGGGTCGTGATCACCTGCCAGGCCGCGATGGGCCTCGGCACGCTCTTCGGCGGCTGGCGCATCGTGCACACCATGGGCTCGCGCATCACGCAGCTGAAGCCGGTGCAGGGCTTCTGTGCGGGAGACGGGCAGGGCGATCACGCTCTTCCTCGCGACCGCGCTGGGCGACACCGGTGTCGACCACGCATACCATCACGAGCGCCATCGTGGGCGTCGGGCCCGCGCGGCGCCATGACCGTGCTGCGCTGGGGCGATCGCGCAGTCAACGTCATCGCCTGGGTCATCCGTTGCCTGCGGCGGCGACCATCGCCGCACTGGCCTACGAGATCGTCCTCCTGTTCTGATTGCTTCACGCATGAACGTCACCGAGCCCTTCGCGCGCGCGCGCGCCACCCCGACGCCATCGCCTACGCGGGTGCCCGCGGCGCCGTCGCGACCTACGCGGTGCTGGAGTGGACCGTCGATGCCGTCGCGCGCAGGCTCGCCACGGTCGGCTTGCGGGGGGGCGAAGTGGCCATCGTCGCGACCGGCGACCTCTTCGCTACCTCGCGATCGCGCTGGCGATGGGACGCATCGGCGTCGCCCACGCGCCGGCCTCGCTCCCCGCCGGCATGGCCCCAGGCGGCGATCGTCGACCGGCCTGACCAGGCGCCCGCGGGGGTCCGGGCGTTGGGCGTGACCGACGTGTGGCCCACGCCCTCGACCGGCGCCGGCGAGCCCGTCGCCCTCCACGCAGGCGGCGACGCGCTGCTCAAGCTGTGCCCGTCGTCGGGCACCACGGGCGCGCGCAAGTTCATCGGGGTGAGCCCACGAGGTCGCGCGCCGGCGCATGGACGTGCGCCTCGAGCACGATGCGGGGCGCGCCGACCACCGCGGCACGGCGCAGGCCCGCCAGGCGTGCCTCATCGAGCCCACGACGTCGTACGGCTTCACGAGCTGCCTCACCGTGCTCCATGCAGGCGGCGCCGTCCTCGAGCCCAACCTCGACGCGGCCGACATCCCCGGCTGGGTCGCGCGCTCCGGCGTGAACACGATGATCCTCTCGCCGATCGCGCTGTCGAAGGTCGTCGACGTGCTGCCGCCGGTTCGCCGCTCCCACGCGGTCGACATCGTCGAGGTCGAGGGCGGCGCGCTGCCGGCGCAAGTGCTAGCCGCGACGCGCGAGCGCCTGTCGCCGCAGGTGTTCATGAACTACGGCTCGACGGAGTGCGGCCGCGTCGCCGGCGCGGCGGCGTCCGCGCTCGCCGGGATCCACGGCGCCGTCGGCTACGCCTATCCCGGCGTCGAGCTCCGCGTGGTCGACGAGGCGGGGCACGCGCTGCCGCCCGGTGCGGAAGGCGAGCTCGCCATCCGCAGCGCGCGCAGCGTCGCGTCGTACTACGACGATCCCGCGGCGTCGGCTCGCGTCTTCCGCGACGGCTGGGTCTATCCCGGCGACCGCGCCGTGCTGCGCGACGACGGCCTCCTCGTCATTACCGGCCGCACCGACGACGTCATCAACATGGACGGCGTCAAGTTCAATCCGCAGGTGATCGAGGACGCGATGATGGCCCTCGGCGGCTTGCGCGAGGTCTGCGTATTCGCCGTGGCCAACGACGCGGGCGTCACGAGCCTTTGCGCGGCCATCGTGCCGACGCGCCCCACCCACGCCGATGCGTTCCACGAGCAGTGCCGTCGGGCGCTCGGCAATCACGCGCCGACCTTCATCATGCACATGGACGCGTTGCCGCGGAACTCGAACGGCAAGGTGATGCGCCCCGAGCTCGTCCGCATCGCGCGCAAGGCGAGCGGCATGTCGTAAGGCGCGAGCGGTCCTGCGACCGCTCATCCGGCGCGCGGAACGCGCGTCGTCCGCGTGTGATGCCCAGGGTCGACCGCGCTCGCCGCGGTCACTTTCGCTTCGAGCGACTCCGGCTGCGACGGGGCGCGATCCCCGCGCGCTTCCCTTGCGCGAGCATCGTCCTCACGCGCTCTCCGACGACATCGACAGGCGAGGCATCGCTCGCGAGGCGGTCGCCATTGCCAGGAGCGGCAGATAAAAGTATCCTACCATTTGAGATAATTGCTAACACGTAGCCGCCGCATCATCGCGGGCGGTTCTCGACGGAGGCGGCGTGAAGCCGGAATCATCGGGGCTTGTCGTGGTGTTCGGCGGCGCGAGCGGCATCGGCGCCGCCTGCTGCTCGCTGATGGCCGAGCGAGGATGGTCGGTCGTGGTCGTGGACATCGAGGAAGCCGCCGCGGGCGCGGTCGCGCAAGAGATCGGCGGCCATGCCTATGTCGCGGACATCGCCGATGCCGACGCCGTCGAGCGGCTCGCGGCCGACGTCGAGCGAACGCACGGACCGGTGGAGGCCCTGGTCGTGTCGTCGGGTGCCTTCCAGGAGCGGTACGCGCCCGCCGACCTGCCCATCGAGGTCTGGCGCAGGACCCTCGACGTCAACCTCGGCGGCCCGTTCAACGCCGCGCGCGCGTTCGGGACACGCATGGCGGCGCGCGGGCGCGGGAGCATCGTGAACATCGGGTCCACGGCCGCGCACGGCGGCTCGCCGCTCCATGCGTACGCGCCGAGCAAGGCCGCCGTGCTCAACCTCACGAGCGGCCTCGCGGGGCAGTGGGGACGCTCGGGCGTGCGCGTCAACTCCGTGTCGCCGGGGCCGACGCTCGTGCCGCGCGTGGCCCGGCGCGAGCCCGGCCGCTACGCGACCGATGTCGACTCGCACATGGCGCTCGGCCGCCGCATCCAGCCTCGCGAGATCGCCGAAGGCGTGGAGTTCCTGGCGTCGAGCCGCGCGTCGGCCATCACGGGCATCGACCTCTTGATCGACGCCGGATTCATGGCCGCCAGCACGTGGGGCATGTACGGCGGCGTGCCGCCGGCCCAATCAAAATAAATCCTACGTGTTGACACGTTTTACCCGTGTCCCGCGTATCGCCCCGACGTCGTCGGTGGCGCGCGCGGTGCGCGTCCCGAGGCATTCACGAGCGACGTGCTCGCTCATCTCACGGAGGTATTCATGAAGCTCCACGCAGCGATCGCGCTGTCGGCCCTCGCGATGCTCGGCGCGCAGCCCGCGCTGGCCCAGGACTACCCGACGAAGCCCATCAGGATCATCGTGCCCTTCGCGGCCGGCGCCCAGTCGGACGGCCTCGCGCGACTCATCGGCGGCGAGCTCGCGAAGCGGCTCGGCCAGCCCGTCGTCATCGAGAACAAGCCCGGCGCCACCGGCATGATCGCGACCGAGCTCCTCGCCAAGGCGCCCCCCGACGGCTACACCATCGGCATCGGCACCAACACGACGGTCGCGGCCAACAAGTACTTCTTCAAGTCGGTACCCTACGACGGCGAGAAGGACCTGACGCCGATCGCGATGGTGGGCACGGCGCCTTACATCCTCGTCGTCAATACGTCGCTGCCCGTGAGCTCGGTGGCGGACCTCGTCAAGTACGCGAAGGCCAACCCCGGGCGCGTCGCCTTTCCCTACGCGAACAGCGTCAATCGAATCTCGGGCGCGACCTTCGGCATCCTGACCGACACGAAGCTCGTCGAAGTCCCGTACAAGGCGAACGGACAGGCGCTGAGCGAGCTCATCGACGGGCAGACGCAGATGATGTTCGCGGACATCGGCACG
>JBGAIS010000200.1:0-5920 GCA_044225355.1 Casimicrobiaceae bacterium
GCCTTAGTGCAGAGGCCCGGTGGGCGCCGGCATCAACACCGCGGTGACGGGCGAGGCGTGGTGGCACACCATGCGCCAGCCCGAGGGCGTTCGCATGAACACGTTGGTGGCGGCGGCAGCGCCGCGCGCCGTGCCGTCGGCGGAGTAGAGATGCTCGATCGCCGACTGCATCGAAAGCCCCACGGTATCCATCGACACCACGTGCTCCAGCCGGAACTTGAGCCGCGTGTCCCCCGTGAAGAGCTGCTCCCACGACGCGCGCACCGCGTCGTAGCCGACCACGCGCGCGCCCCCCGGATGCACGCAGACGATGTCCTCGTCGTCGGCCCAGGTGGCCATCATGGCGTCGATGTCCTGCGTCTCGAAGGCGCGATAGAACGCGAGCGCCGCGTCCTGCGGCGAGGTATAGATGGGCTGCGTGCGGGCCTTGGCCATCGGTGTGCGTTTTGCCTGACCTGGGGGAATGTCCGGGCCGGTGTCCCGCGCCTTCGACGGAACCCTAGCGCCGGAGCTCCGGCGGAATGTACGCGGGAAGCGCCGTGCGCGCGAGATTGTAGACGATGGGCGGCTTCAGCTCGCGCATGCACTTGAAGTGCCCCAGCGGGCACTCGCGCTGGAAGCACGGGCTGCAGGCGATGTCGATCTTCGCAATGTGCGCGAGCGGCGACAGGGGCGGGGTGTAAGCCGGCGAGGACGACCCGAAGAGCGCGACCAGCGGCACGCCCACCGCGGCCGCCGCGTGCATGAGCCCCGAATCGTTGGATACCACGAGCGAGGCGAGCGACAGCACGTCGATGGCGGTGCCGAGGTCGGTGCGCCCCGTGAGGTCGCGCACCTTGTGGATGTTCTCGCCGAGGGAGTTCAGCACGGCGTCGGCGGCCATGCGGTCGTTGGGGGAGCCCACGATCCACACCTGGAGGCCGTCGCGCAGCAGCATCGCGGCGAGCTCCGCGAACTGGTTGGGCGGCCATCGCTTGGCCGGACCGTACTCCGCGCCCGGGCACAGCACGACCACCGGTCGGTCGGTCTTGAGGTTGAGGGCGCGCAGCGCCGCGGAGCGATTCGCGGCGTCGGGCACGAGGACGGGGGAGGGCGGCATGGGCACGAGCCCCCCGCGCGGCACCGCGAGCGCGGCGAAGCGGTCGACGAGCCGCGGCACGCCTTTCTGGTCGAGCGGGCGCGCGTCGGTCAGGAGCCCCCAGCGCGCCTCGCCCTTGTAGCCCACGCGCTTGGGGATGCGCGCGAGGAACGGCACCAGCGCCGACTTCCACGAGTTGGGCAGCACGAAGGCGTGCGTGTAGCCCTCCGACCTCAACTCGCCCGCGAGCGACTTGCGCGCCGCGATGTCGAGCTTGCCGTGCGCGAACGGGCTCAAGACGATGCGCCGGATGCCGCGCATGCGCGCGTACACCGGCGCGCACCACGGCGCGACGAGCACGTCGACGATCGGGTCCTCGTAGGGGTCGCGCAGGAGCGCGACGAGGGGCTCGGACAGGATGGCGTCGCCGACCCAGCTCGGCGCGACGATCAGGATTCGCTCGCCGGCCATCCCGTGAGGATACGCGGGCTCGTGCCCATCGTGTGAATCGACGCCTCCGTTGCGGCCTAGTGCGAGCCGGCGAGCGGGCCGCCCTTCAGGACGTAACGGGTGCCGCAGTACGGGCACATCACCTCGCCTGCCGGAGCGATGTCCAGGAAGACGCGGGGATGCGACGACCACAGGGGCATCGCCGGATTGGGGCAGAACACCGGCAGGTCGGCCGGCGACACGACGACGGGCGGCGGGGCTTCGCTCATGGCGTTGTCAGACCTTCGTGAGCCAGTGCTTCTTGTCCGCGATGCGGCCGTTCACCGCCTCGAAGAACAGCGACTGCAGGCGGGCGGTCATGGGACCGCGCACGCCGCTGCCGATGGTACGGTTGTCGAGCTCGCGGATGGGCGTCACCTCGGCGGCGGTGCCCGTGAAGAAGGCCTCGTCGGCGATGTACACCTCGTCGCGCGTGATGCGGCGCTCCTCGACCTTGATGCCGAGCTCGCGCGCGAACGTGATGATGCAGTCGCGCGTGATGCCGTTGAGCGCGCCGCTGCCGAGGTCGGGCGTGGCCAGCACGCCGTTGCGCACGATGAACACGTTCTCGCCCGAGCCCTGGCACACGAAGCCCTGCGGATCGAGCAGCATCGCCTCCTCGTAGCCGTCGTGCAGCGCCTCCTGGTTCGAGAGGATCGACACCGTATAGTTGCCGACGGCCTTGGCGTTGCACATCGTGATGTTGGGATGGTGATGCGTGAACGACGACGTCTTCACGCGGATGCCCTTCTCGATGGCCTCGGCTCCGAGGTACGCGCCCCAGGGCCACACGCCGATGGCGACGAGCACCGGGTTGGACTTGGCCGCTACCCCCAGCGCGTGCGAGCCGTAGAACGCGAGAGGGCGGATGTAGCAGGACTCGAGCTTGTTCTTTCGCACGCACTCGAGCTGCGCGGCGTCGATCTCGTCCTTGGTGAACGGGATCTTCATGCCGTAGATGTGCGCCGAGTTGAAGAGGCGCGTCGTGTGGTCGCGCATGCGGAAGACGGCGGGGCCGTCGACCGTCTTGTAGCAGCGGACGCCCTCGAACACGCCCATGCCGTAATGGAGGGTGTGCGTGAGGACGTGCGTGGTGGCGTCGCGCCACGGCACCATCTTGCCGTCGTACCAGATCCATCCGTCGCGGTCGGCCATCGACATGGTGTTCGCTCCTTGGGTCTTGTTGCCCGGGTGAAGAGCCGCGATTTTATCCGATCCGCCGCCCGGCGCTTGCGGCTCGCTCGCCGGCGGGGGCACAATATATCAACCTTATTGACATTGTTGCCGGCACCCGGAGAACTGTCAACATGCTTGACGTAAAAAGCAGGATCTCGCTGGACGCGGCGGTGGAGCTCACGCACTTCGCGTACCGCGCGATGACCGCCCGCCCCGACGCGCTCCTCGCGTCCCGCGGCCTGTCCCGCGTGCACCACCGCATCCTGCACTTCGTCGTGCGGCTGCCCACGCCCTCGGTCACGCGCCTCCTGCGAACGCTCGGGGTGAGCCGGCAGGCGCTCAACGGCCCGCTGCGCGACCTCTATGCGCAGAAGCTCATCACCTGGGCGCGCGCCCCGGGCGACGCCCGGGTGAAGCACCTCTCGCTCACGCCGGAGGGCCGGAAGCTCGAGGGCAAGCTCGCGGCGCTGCAGCGCGCGCAATTCGCGGCGGTGTTCGAGGCGGAAGGGGCGCAGGCGGAGGCGGCGTGGCGGCGCGTCATGCGCAGGCTCGCCGCGCACGAGCTCGAGATCGCGGGCTACTCGCTGCCCGGCGACGCGCCGTCAGGCGCCGGTCCAGGGGCCGCCGAACACGTGCGCCCATAGCGCGCGCACCGCGGCGCGGCGGGCGGCGTGCGGGGCTGGGTCCACGCGTGCGTGCGACGCGCCCGTGAGGCGCACCTGGTGCTGCAGCTTGCGGTAGGCGCGGTACGCGTCGGCCACCTCGAGCGCGAGGGGCGTGGGCACGAGGCCCAGGCCGGCGGCCATGCCGAGGAGCGCGATGTTGCCCGCGTTGCGGGTCAGCGCCTCGTGGCGATGCGCGTGCGCGAGCACGAGGCATTGCACGGTGAACTCGATGTCCACCATGCCGCCCTCGTCGTGCTTCAAGTCGAACAGCGGCGTGCCGTTGGGATGGCCCGCGTGCATGCGACGGCGCATGGCCACGATCTCGGCCTCGAGCTTCGTGGCGTCGCGCGCCTGCGTGAGCACGGCGAAGCGCTCGGCCTCGAACGCGGCGCCCACCTCCGCGTCGCCGCACACGAAGCGCGCCCGCGTGAGCGCCTGGTGCTCCCACACCCACGCGTTCTCGCGCTGGTAGCGCACGAAGCCGCGCAGGCTCGACGCGAGGAGGCCCTTGGCACCGTCGGGGCGCAATCGAAGGTCGGTGTCGTACAGCGGCCCCGCCGCGGTGGTGCTCGTGAGCCACGTGTTGAGGCGCTGCGCGAATCGCGTGTACGTGTATTCGCGCGCGTCGGGATCGGGATCGTCGGCCGCCACGTCGAACAGGAACACGAGGTCCAGGTCCGACGCGTAGCCCAGCTCCTTGCCGCCCAGCTTGCCGTAGCCCACGATCGCGAAGCGCGGCGGCGGGGCGTCCGCGCCCGACAGGTGCGCCCAGCACGCGCGGAGCGCGCCTTCGAGCACGACGTCCGCGAGCGCCGACACGTGATCGGCCAGGCGCTCCACCGTCAGCAGCCCCGAGAGATCCTGCGCAAGCAGCCTGAAGGCCTGCGCGTGACGAAAATGGCGCAGGACGTCCATCTGGTGCTCGGCGTCCTCGGGGCGCTCGGCCAGGAGCCGCGCGAGCTCGGCACGCCAGTCCTCCCAGTCGGGCTCGGCGAGCAGCGACCCCGTGTCGAGGAGCTCGTCGAGCAGCAGCGGATAGCGCGTGAGGTAGTCGGCGGCCCAGGCGGACGCGCCCATGAGGTTCGCGATGCGAGGAAGGAGAGGCGGGTGCTCGATCATGAGCGCAAGGTACGCGCTGCGGCGCGCCACCGACTCGAGGAGCGCCAGCAGCCGCTCGAATACCGCCTGCGCGCCCGACAGTCCCCGGTGCTCGATCGCCGCGGCCAAGAGCTTCGGCATGAGCGCGTCGAATCGCTGGCGCGAGGTCGCGGGGAGCTGCTGGTAGCGCCCGGAGTCGCGCACCCGCGCGAGCGTGGCCACGAGGGCCGCGGGATCGTCGTAGCCCGCGTCGCGCAGCAGCTCGCTCGTCGCGGGCGTGGCCTCAGGATGGCTCCACAGCGCGGCGTACGCCACGTCCGTCGCGTCGGCGTGGCCGGCGTCGCCGAACGTCTGGGCGAACGCCGCCGAGACCGCGGCGCGATGGCGCGCGAGCTCGGACTCGAAGGCCGCGGGCTCGAGGTCCATCGTCTGCGCGAGCGCTGCGCGTTCGTCCACGTCGGAGGGCAGGTCGTGCGTCTGCGCGTCGTCGCGGTACTGCAGGCGATGCTCGACGTTGCGCAGGAAGAAGTACGCGTCGCGCAACGCGCACGCCGTGAACGGCGGCAGCAGCGCCCGCTCCTCGAGCACCGCGAGGGCGGGCAGCGTGCCGCGCACGCGAAGATCGGCCTCGCGGCCGCCGCGCACGATCTGCATCGCCTGGCAGATGAACTCGATCTCGCGGATGCCGCCGTCGCCGATCTTCACGTTCGCGAGCGCGTCGCGCCGCGCGCCCTGCTCGCGGATCTGCCGATGCACGTCGCGCAGTCCCTCGTACGCGTCGTAGTCGAGGTACTTGCGGAAGACGAACGGCGACACGAGGGAGGCGAGCTCGTCGTGGCGCGCCCCCGTGATGGCCCGCGCCTTGAGCCACGCGTAGCGCTCCCAGGCGCGACCTTGCGTGACGAGGTAGTGCTCGAGCCCGGCGAAGGACGCGGTGAGCGCGCGGCTCTCGCTGTACGGCCGAAGGCGCATGTCGACGCGGAAGACGTAGCCGTCCGGCGTCGCGTCGTCGAGCGCGGTGACGATGCGCCGGCCCAGGCGATCGAAATATTCGCGATTCGAGATGACGCGCGGCCCCGCGGTGTCGCCTTCCTCGGGATACACGAAGACGAGGTCGATGTCGGACGAGACGTTGAGCTCGCCGCCGCCCAGCTTCCCCATGCCGATGACGATGAGCTCCTGCGCCTCGCCCGAGTCCTCGCCGATGGGCTTGCCGTGCGCCGCGTCGAGGACGGCGGCGTGCACGCGAAGCGTCTCGCGCAACGACAGGTCCGCGAGCGTCGTCATGGCGCCGCACACCTCGCCCAGCGCGGCGCGGCCCGTGAGGTCGCGCAGCATGGTGTGCAGGAACACGCGCTTGCGCAGGCGCCGGAGGCGGGCGGCGAGCGCCGCCTCGTCGTCGCCGGCGAAGACC
>JBGAIS010000005.1:0-54479 GCA_044225355.1 Casimicrobiaceae bacterium
CGGTCTCGAGCTCCTCGTCCATGGCCTCGGGCGAGCGCGGCGGCGGGGGCTCGGCGAGCTGGCCGATGTCCGTCTGCTCGCCCGCCTCGGCCACGGCGTTGCTCACGACGTGCTCGATGCGCTGCTCCGTGGTCCCGGTGGAGAGCGCGAGCTCCTGGTCGTAGCGGCCGCGCCGCTCGGTGTCCGAGAGGATGCGGCTTGCGTGGTTGATGAAGCGGAGCGCTTCCTCGACGTTGCCCTGGCCGTCGCGGGTCTTGGCGTAGTACTTGCGGATCAGGCGGCGCAGCGCGGCCCGCACGTCCTCGTCGGAGGATGTGGGCAGGATGCCGAGCGCTTCGTACAGCGTTGCCTTCATGCAAGCGGCTCGCGTGGTAGGCCTGCAATTATGCCGCTGGAATGCGGCCGTGTGGACTGCCTGGTCAATGGCAAGGAGCGAAAAAGCAAGAAGCGCGCCTCATGGCGGCAAACCGCAGACGCAGGGACTCGGGCCAGCCTGCGGACAGACGCGCGCGGTTCGGCCCAGGAGCGCAAGGCGAGGGTCGCGGCGAGCCTCTCGGGCTGCCGGCGACGGGGAAAGGGAGCAAGACGACGGGACGGACCGACCGCGCGAGCCCGGGCGGGCCGCGGCGGCAGGTCGTTGGGGCGGCGCGAGCGGCCGCCCCGGCGGGGTTTACTTCGTGCCGCTGGTCTCGAGCTTCTCGCGGATACGCGCCGACTTGCCCGAGCGGCCGCGGAGGTAGTAGAGCTTCGCGCGGCGGACGTCGCCGCGGCGCTTCACCTCGATGGACGCGAGGAGGGGCGAGTACGTCTGGAACGTGCGCTCGACGCCTTCCCCGCTCGAGATCTTGCGGACCGTGAACGAGGAATTGAGACCGCGGTTGCGCTTGCCGATGACCACGCCTTCGTAGGCCTGGACCCGCTTGCGCTCGCCTTCGACCACGCTCACGTTGACGATCACCGTGTCGCCCGGCGCGAACTCGGGGATGGTCTTGCCCAGGCGGGCGATTTCTTCCTTTTCCAGCTGCTCGATGAGGTTCATGCTCGTTCTCTTCCTGTTGTTGGCGGGCAGCGCAGGGTCGCCCATGGACCCTGATGCACGCGCGTTCGCATCAATTTTCGTACGACCCGGCTACTTCTCGACCGGCTCGCCCTGCCCCGCGGAAAGCCCCGCAAGCAGGTCGGGCCGCCGCTCCCGCGTGCGCCGCAGCGATTGCTCGCGCCGCCAGCGGGCGATTTCCCTGTGATGCCCCGACAACAGCACGTCGGGCACCGCCACGCCTTCGTCCACCTCCGGCCGCGTGTAGTGCGGACAGTCGAGGAGGCCGTCGGCGAAGGAATCCTCGCGGGCCGATTGCTCGTCGTTGAGCGCGCCGGGCAAGAGCCGCGCGATCGCGTCGATGAGCATCAGCGCGGGCAGCTCGCCGCCCGACACCACGAAATCCCCGACACACACTTCCTCGTCGACCTCGCGCTCCACCAGCCGCTCGTCGACGCCTTCATAACGGCTCGCGAGGAGCACGTACCCTGCGCCCCGCGCCGCGGCCATCTCGGCAACCCTCGCGTGGCGCAGCGGCGTTCCCGCCGGCGACAGGTGGATCACCCACGGCCTCGCCACGCCCTCGTTGCGCTGGGCCCGTCGCGCCGCGGAGATGGCGAGCCGCAGCGGAGGTGCCATCATCACCATCCCCGGCCCGCCGCCGTAGGGCCGGTCGTCGACGGTCTTGTGCGCGTCGGTGGTGAAATCGCGGGGATTCCACGTACGCAGCGCCCACAGCCCTCGATCCAGCGCACGCCCGGTCACGCCTACCTTCGCCGCCTGCGTCACCATGTCCGGGAACAGCGTGACGACGTCGATCCTCACCGGGCCTTCCTAGTAATCCGACAGCCAGTCGACGGTGATGCGCCGGGCCGGCACGTCCACGGCATCGATATAGGCCGGAACGAACGGAATGAGCCTCTGCGGACTCTTGCCGCCCTCTGCATTTGCCGCTCCTGCAGTTGCCGCTCCTGCCTCCACCCTGAGGACGGGATGCGCGCCGAACTCCAGCACCGCGCTCACCGTTCCCAGGTTCTCCCCCTGCCTGTTCCACACCGCCAAGCCGACCAGGTCGGCCTGGTAGATCTCGCCTTCGTCCGGCGCCGGAAGCGCATCGCGCTCGACGCCGACGTCGCCTCCCGCGAAGGCCGCAGCCGCCTCGCGGTCCGCGAGCCCCGCCAGCCGCAGGACCAGCGTGTTGCCGTGCGTGCGGCCTTCGTGGAGCTCGCGCGCGGTCCATCCCCCCTGCCCGTCGCGCCTGCGCAGCCACACCTCGCGGTGCTCGAGGAGCGTATCCAGCGCCGAGGTCATCGGCAGGACCTTGAGCCAGCCCTTGACGCCGTACGGGGCGGCCACCCGCCCCATCACGACGATGTCGGGCGCGTTTCCGCTCCCGGGTGTCGCTTTATTCGACAGACGGGTGAATCTAGTTCGCCGCCGCGGCGGGCTCGGCCTTCTTGGCCGACGCGCCGCGCTTGACGAGGCCGGCGACCGTGTCGGACAGCTTGGCGCCGCGCTCCTGCCAGTAGCTGATGCGATCCACGGACAGCCGCAGGGCTTCCTCGTTCGCGTTGGCGATGGGGTTGTAAAAACCGACGCGCTCGATGAAGCGGCCGTCACGGCGGCTGCGGGAATCGGCGACGACGATGTTGTAGAAGGGGCGCTTCTTGGCACCACCTCGGGCAAGGCGAATGACGACCATGGCGGATAAGGTCCGGGCGTTCGGGGAAAAGACTCTGATTCTACTACGGAAATGACCCGTCCGGCAAGCGGGCGGGCACCCCCCGCGCGGACGGCGTGGATACGCGGCCACCCGCCGACCCCGGGCCCCCTTTGCAAGCCGCGGTCACTTGCCGAACTTCCACTTCCCGCCCTCCAGCACGAAGGGCATGCCCACCGTCGACGACGTGGTCGTGACGTTGCCGGGCGCGCCTGCCTGGGGCTCGATCTTGATCACGTTGAGGGTCGCCCGGTTGCCCTCGACGACGAGGATCGCGCTGCCCTTGAGGCTCGCCTGCAGGTCCGCGGGACTCGGCATCATCTTCTTCATGAAGTTGGCCGTCGCGGTGCGCTCGCTGGGGTACTTCTTCCACTCCGCCTGCTCCTTGTTGCTCGAGAGCTTGATGGCGTCCTCCATCCGCCCGGACTGAACGAGCTCGACGTACTGCACCGCG
The DNA here is from genome assembly GCA_044225355.1 of Casimicrobiaceae bacterium. Lineage (GTDB taxonomy): Bacteria > Pseudomonadota > Gammaproteobacteria > Burkholderiales > Casimicrobiaceae > VBCG01. The sequence goes on from JBGAIS010000005.1 coordinate 3,211, forward strand.
AGCGGTCCGATCGGGTGCTTCATGATGTCGGGACCCTTGATCTGGGTTCCCTGCCCGAGCGCGGGCGAGGTCCACCCCGGGAGCAGGAGGAGCGCGAAGACGAGGCTTCGGAGGGCAGGCGGCAGGCGGAAGGGCAGGTTCAAGGGGGGGCTCCTTCGAACGTGGGATGTACCCGAGAAAACCCGGGCGGGACAGTATGCGCCCCGCCGCCCCGCGACGGCAACGCGCCCCGGGAGGCGCTTGCCGGCTCGGCGCGCACGCGACATAGTCCCTGCCCATGCTCGCGCCCATTGCCCTTCCCAAGGCTCGCCTCGAGGCGATCACCGACGGCATCTTCGCCGTGACGATGACGCTGCTCGTGCTCGACCTCAAGTTCACCGAGCGCGTGAGCCATGACGCCTCGAAGATCCTCCGCGACCTCCTCGCCATCCTTCCCTACGTCGACGACTACATCATCAGCTTCGTCGTACTGTGCGTGTTCTGGCTCGCGCACTTGCGCCTCATCGCACGCGTGCGCGAAGTCGACGCCACTTTCACGTGGCTCAATCTCATGTTCCTACTGTTCACGACGTTCGTCCCGCCGCTCACGTCGTGGGTGGGCGAGGAAGCGCGGCAACCCGCCGCGGCCGTGGTCTACGGCAGCAACCTGATCCTGATCCTCGGCTTCGAGGCCCTGATGTGGCGCCGCGCGTGCCTGCACCTCTTCCACGAGAGTGTGGAGAACGGCCGCGCGCTGTGGCGCCAGATGCGCGCGCGCTTCATTCGCGCGGCCGTCGTGATCCTCGCCGGCGTCGTGGCCGCGCTGATCGAGATGCGGATCGGCGCGAACCTGGGCCTTGCGTCGTACGTCTACCTGCTGCTCATTGGCGCAGGCATAGTGCGCGCGAGAATCGAGCGCGGCGAGGAGTAGGAAGTCACGCCATGAAGCCGAGATCGGTGTTGGCGAAGGCGGCGATGTTGGGGAATACGTAGGACAGGTCGGATTCGGCGATGCCGAACCAGCGGCACAGCGTCGCGCCGTATTGCTCCAACGAGGTCGTGGGAATCCAGCGGCCGGCATCGCCATAATCGTCCGGCCCGTTGAGTGCGAGTGTGGGGACCGTCCCGTAGAAATCGCCGCCCTTCACGGCGCCGCCGATCACGAAGGCGTAGTTGCCCCAGCCGTGATCGGTGCCGTTGTTGGAGGCGGGCTTGAAGGCGCGGCCGAAGTCGGACAGCGTGAACGACGTCACGTTGTTGGTCATGCCGATGGCCGCCATTGCGTCCTGGAATGCCTTGATGGCCTGCGACAGCTCGTCCAGGAGCTGCTGATGCGTGCCCAATTGGCTGCCGTGGGTGTCGTAACCGCCCTGGCCGACATAGAACACTTGCCGCTTGAGCCCGGTCTGTCCGCGCCCTTCGATGAGGAGCGCGACATTGCGCAGCTGCCCCGAGAAGTAGGAGCTCAGCCCGGCAAAGAATGGAGCGACGGCCGACGAGGCGTTCTGGAGTATCGGTGCCGCGACCGAGGACGAGGCCACCCCCTCCTGCGCATAGAGTCGCGCGACAACGTCGTAGACGTTTCCGCGGCTCTGCGCGAGCATCTCGCGGATCGCCGCGTCACGCAATGCATCGAACTGCGGAATCGGAGTGCCACTTCCAAACAGCGAGAAGTCCGGGTTCGGGGATATCGTGAGCGGTACGGACGTGGCCCCGTTGATGAAAGGCGTGAGTCCATCGATGGACGTCAGCGGCGGGAACAGAGTGCCGGCGTTGATCGAGTCGAGCTTATCGGCGATGCGTCCGCCCCAGCCGAGGCGGACGAGCCCGGTGTAGTCGGCGCTTTGCTGCGCGAGTACTTGGTCGTTGTGGGAGAACAGGTTAGCGGGGATCGGCGTGCGCTGGCTCTGGACGTCCGCCTTGGTCGTGGGACGAAAAATCGGGCCCACGTTGGCGACGACGGCCAGCTGCCTCTGGTCGAAGAGCTGCTTGAGGCCGGCGCAGGCCGGATGAAATCCGTAGGGAGGCCCACCGCGCGCCGGCTGGATCGGCAGCAGTTGCGATTGCGCAATATTGACGCCAGAGGCGGGAGTCCGGATGGCGGCGTAGTCCTGATATCCCTTGCTGTCGGAACGAATGAGCGTGTTCTCGCCGTCGTTGCCGCCTCCCAGGTAGACGCAGACCAGCGCCCTATAGTCGACCGCCGTCTGCGCGAGCGCGGCGCGGCGGTCGAGCGCGGCGAGCAGTCCGGACGCCGCGGCCCACTTGAGCAGCGTGCGGCGACCTTGCGACGTGACTCGGGTGGCGCGCCTCATTTCTGCACCTGATAGTCGATCGAGACGAGAACGAGGTTGAACGCGAGCCTGGCGCGGGCGAGGGCGCTCTCCGCAGGCACTTTGCTCACCGCGTTGACGATGGTCTTGCGTGCGTCGGAAGTCATCGTCCCGTGCAGCAGGAGCCGATCCAGCCGCGACACGAGGACGTCGACGCTGGCAGCGTCAGCGATGAAGCTCGGCAGCGTCGGGCTCGGCGTGCCCTTCGCATCGCGCATCCAGGGTTGCGGCCCCCAGAACTGTTCGCTCTGTGGACTCTGGTCATGGAAGAGGAGGCCGGTGAGCTGGTTCGCGCGATTGACGAACTCGGACGACCCGAAGAGGCCGAACTCGGGGCCTGGGATGCCCCCGCCGGCAAGCGTGTAGTCGGCGGGGTAGTAGCTGAATATGGTCAACGGATAGAACAATCGCTGCCCACTCTGGATGGCGAATTGATACGGCTGTACGCCGTCCGTCTCGATGTCGAGGACGCGGATCAGCGCCGTCCAGAACAGCGCGGGCTCGCGAAGCCGCCCGTACTCCCTGTCGATCTTGCGGGCGCCACGCGCTTCAGGGTCGAGCAGGATCGCCTTGGTGACCGCGGCAAGATCACCTCGCACGCCCTTGCCGTTGTTCTTGAACACCGCGACCATGCGCGACACGTAACCTGGCGTCGGCGAGCTCGTCACCGTCTTCTGGATGAGTTGCTTCACGATGAAAGGCGGCGCGTTCGGGTGGTTGGCGAGGGTTCGGAGCAGACCGTGTACGTCGGCCGACGCGCCGCCACCCGCCGTCAGGTTCAGCCGCCCCCCGAGCGCCATCTTGGCGCCTGGGTCATGGGACCACGATGCGTCGAACGGCAGCATGTCGCCGACGTAATATTCATAGATCGGCTTGGTCGGATCGAATGCGGTGCCGGGAAGAGGCGGGAAGAAGTAGCCCGTCAGGACGCGAGCGAGTGTTTCGATGTCAGTCTGGCCGTAAGTGGCGACAGTCCGGCCGGCCCCATCGAGGCGAAGCGTGCCATCCTCGTTGAGTTCGCTGACTCCAATGGTCATCAGCTGCATCAACTCCCGAGCGTAGTTCTCGTTGGGCTTGATGCCGTCATGCTCCGGTCGATTCCCCTGCCAACTCTGGAACTTGCCGAGCAGCGGCGACAACGAGTACATCGTCAGCAGCGCCTCGTACGTGCCGAACACGCCATCGCGCAGTCGCTGCTGGAACTCCGCGCTTCCATAGGTCAGGCCATCCGTCGCAACGAAGATCTCGTGCCAGTTGTGCGCCATGCGCAGCCGGAGCTGGTCAGGGGCGGTGCGCGACTGGCGGAAGAATTCGAACGCGACTGGCCACTCGCTTTGGGTGAAGGTGAAGCAGTATTTCTCCGGCGTGACCGGGGGCGTCATGTCGTCCTTGCAAAGCGCGGGGTCGGCGATGCGCGGCGAATAGGGATACTGCGTATACCTCGTCACGTTCATCGCGAGCTGCTCGTCGAGCCACTTCTCGATGCCCTTCGCCTTTACCTCCTGCACCAGCGCTTCGGTCGGCCCGAGTGTCGCCTGCTCCAGGAACCGCACCACGTCCGCCTCGCGCTCCTCCTCGGTCACCGGCGCGCACATCACGATGCCTTCGAGGATGTCCCCGCGCCGGTCCTTCATGCGCACGTGCGCGGTGAGGTCCACCGTGAAGCGGTGGTTGGCATCCGAGATGTTGTCGCTGTAGTAGCTGCGATACACCGGCCAGTTGCCGCCGCACGTGCCGTTGGCCGGCAGCGGGATGTAGAACGCGATCCCCTCGTAGGTCCACGCGGGCAGCGTCTTGACGTGCGCGCATTCGGCGGGGTCGGCGGTGTAGAAGTGCGAGTTGGGACCGACGTTGGGCGTGCCGAAGAAGCGGCATACCGCGGCGAGCCCGTCGGCGCTATCCGTGAAGACAGTGAACTGGCCGCCTGTGCGCGTCCAGCCCTTGACGTTGGTGCCGGCGTCGAGTGCCGCGGCCTCTTCCGGATAGGCGGTGACGAAGTAGTGGTTGAGGCTCGCGTTGTAGAACTCCACCGCCGTGCCGAGCCCGGCTGTGGCGGCGTGGCTCGCAACAAGCGAGCACAATCCAACGAGCAACGTGCGCATGCTCAGCTCATGAATCCGAGATTGGTGTTGGGGAACGCGCCGATGTTGGGAAAGACGTAGGGCAGGTCGACTTCCGCGATCCCGAACCAGCGGCAAAGCGTGGCTCCGTATTGCTCCAGCGACGTCGTGGGAATCCAGCGCCCCTCCTTGCCGAAGTCGTCGGGACCATCGAGTGCAAGCGTAGGCACGATTCCGTAGAAATCGCCACCCTTGACGGCGCCTCCGCTTACGAACGCGTAGTTCCCCCATCCATGATCGGTACCTTGATTGCTTGCGGGCTTGAACGTTCGCCCGAAGTCGGTGAGCGTGAAGCAGGTCACGCTGGACCCAAGCCCGATCGCGTCCATCGCGTCGTGAAACGCCTTGAGGGCCGCGGACAAATCCGCGAGAAGGCCGGAGTGGTGCGAGGGTTGCGCGCCGTGCGTGTCGTACGCGCCGTGCCTGGTGTAGAAGATCTGCCGATTGAGACCCAGCTGCGCGCGTCCCTCGATGAGCAATGCGATCACCTTGAGCTGGTTTGAGACGTCACTGCCGAGGCCGGAGAAGAACGGCGCTACTGTCGACTTGTCGTTGCGCAGGAGCGGCGCGATGACCGACGATGCTGCGAGCCCGTCCTCGGCGTAGAGCTGCACGACATCCTCGTATACGTTGGTGCGGGCGCCGGAAAGAATCTCGACAAGGGCCGCATCGCGCAAGGCGGTGTATTGCTTCGGGCCATTTCGGAACTCCACACCCGAGTTGAGCGGGACCGCCAGAGGGATCGTAGTCATGCCGCTCGTGAAGCTCTCCAGGCCGGCGGTCGTCGTCAAAGGAGGAAACGACGCCCCGGCATTGAGAGCATCCAGGCGATCCGCGGCGCGACCGCCCCAACCCGTATGCACGGCACCGACATGGTCGGCGCTCTGAATTTCGAGTTGCTGGTCGGTGTGCGAAAACAGACTCGCAGGTGTCGGAGCACCCTGCGTCTCCAGTGCTGCCTTGGTCGTGGGTCGCACGAGCATGCCCATGTTGGCGATCACCGCCAGCCTGTTGCTATTGAAGAGGGCCTGCATCGGGCCGCAAGACGGATGGAATCCGTAGGCGAAGCTCGTACTGCGCGGTTGTATGGGCAGAAGCTGGTCCCGCGAAATGTTGATGCCAGATGCAGGAGTGCGGATCGCCGCGTAGTTCGCGTAGCCGGCGGTATCGTATCGAATCAGCGTGTTCTCGCCGTCGTTGCCACCCAGCAGGTACAAGGCAATAAGCGCCTTGTAATCCGACGCGGCTTGCACGTGTGCGATGCGCCCAACCATGCCGGCGACCGCAAGCGCCTTGAGCATCGTGCGCCTGCGCATGGAAAATCCGTTCATGGAGAGGCGGCGACTCATTTCTGCACCTGATAGTCGGGGGAGGCCAATGTTAGGTTTATCGCCATCTTCACCTTCAGCAGGGCATCCTCGGTCGCGACCTTGCTCAGCGCATTAACGATCGTCTTGCGCATCTCCGGGCGCATCGCGCCATGCAGGAACAGGCGGTTCATGCGCTCCACCAGCGCAGTTGCGTCGCCGGCGTCGGGAAGGAATGCGCTCAGTAGGGGTGTTGGTGTCCCGGTGGCATTGACGACGTACGGGTGAGGTCCCCACCAGTCCGCCGCTTGGCCCGGAAATTGATCGCTGTAGATCAGGTCGCCTACCTGATTGGCGCGCTCGATGAAGTCGATGCCGCTGAAGATGCCGAACTCCGGCGCCGGTATATCACCGCCGGCAAGTGTGTAATCGGCAGGATAGTAGTTGAAGACGGTTGGCGGATAGAACAGGGATTGGCCGCTCTGACTCGCGGCCATGTAAGGATTGAATCCATCGGTCGTCGCGTCCAGCGCGCGAATCATCGCGGTCCAGAGGAGGGCGGGTTCGCGCAGCCGGCCATATTCGGCGTCGATCTTGCGCGCGCCTCGGGCCTCCGCATCGAGGAGGATCGCCTTGGTGACCGCCGCAAGATCTCCTCGTACGCCCTTTCCATTGTCGCGAAATACCGCCGCCACGCGGTCCACGTAGCCGGGTGTGGGCGAGCTGGTCACGGTCTTCTGGATGAGCTGCTTGACGATGAATGGCGGTGCGTTGGGATGTCCGACGAGCGCGTGCAACGCTCCACCTACTTCTGCCATTGCGCCGCCTCCCGCGCCAAAGGCGATCCGTCCGCCGAGGATCGTCTTCGACCCTCGGTCGTGGAAGTCGTCGAAGCCGACCATGTCGCCGATCCGATATTCGGGGTTCGGCCACGTCGAAGGACTGCCCGGCTTCGGCCCGAACGTGAAGCCGGTGAGGATGCGCGCCATTCCCGCGATGTCGGACTGGCCGTAAGTCGAAATGCGCTGGCCCGTGGCATCTCTCTTGTACGTCCCGTCGCTGTTGAGCTCGTACACGCCGATGGTGAATAGCTGCATGAGCTCGCGCGCGAAGTTCTCGTTGGGCTTGATGCCGTCGTGTTCGGGGACGTTCTGGATCCAGTTCTGGAACGTGCCGAGCTGAGGCGCGAGCGCGTACTTCACAAGCAGGCTGTCGAACGTGCCGAAGGCGCCGTCGCGGAGTCGCTGCTGGAATTCGGCGTGCGCGTAAGCGAAATCGAACGAGATCACGAAGATCTGGTGCCACACATGAGCCATCCGAAGCCGAAGCTGGTCGGGTGCGGTCTTCGATTGTCGATAGAATTCCAAGCCGACCGGAAATGGGCTGCTCTTGTTGGTGAAGCAATATTTCTCCGGCGTTATGGGTGGCGTCATGTCATCCACACACTGGCCTGGCTCAGGTCGCTCGAAGAAGGGCAATTGCGTATACCTGGTCACGTTCATCGCGAGCTGCTCGTCGAGCCACTTCTCGATGCCCTTCGCCTTCACTTCCGTCACGAGCGCCTCGGTTGGCCCGAGCGTGGCCTGCTCCAGGAACCGCACCACGTCCGCCTCGCGCTCCTCGTCGGTCACCGGTGCGCACATCACGACACCTTCCAGGACGTCGCCGCGCCGCTGCGGCATGCGCACGTGCGCGGTCAGGTCGACGGTGAAGCGATGGTTCGCGTCGCTGATGTTGTCCGTGTAATAGCTGCGATACACAGGCCAGTTGCCACCGCAGTCGCCATCGGTAGGCGTCGGGATGTAGAAGGCGATCGCCTCGAACGTCCACGCCCGCAGCGTCTTGACCTTCGCGCACTCGGCGGCGTCGGCAGTGTAGAAATGCGAGTTCGGGCCCACGCCCGGCGTACCGAAGAAGCGGCAGACGGCGGAGAGTCCCGGCGCGGGATCGGTGAAGACAGTGAACTGGCCGCCTGTGCGCGTCCAGCCCTTGACGCTGGTGCCGGCGTCGAGTGCCGCGGCCTCTTCCGGATAGGCGGTGACGAAGTAGTGGTTGAGGCTCGCGTTGTAGAACTCCACCGCCGTGCCAAGCCCGGCGGTGGCGAGCTCGCTTACAAGCAGCGTGAAGATGCCAACGAGCAACGTGCGCATGGTCAGCTCATGAATCCGAGATTGGTGTTGGGGAACGCGCCGATGTTGGGGAAGACGTAGGGCAGGTCGCCTTCGGCTATCCCGAGCCATCGCGCCATCGGCGCGGCGTATTGCTCGAGCGACGTGGTCGGGATCCAGCGGCCTTCCTTCGTGATGTCGTCAGGGCCGTCGAGCGCCTGCGTGGGAAGCGTGCCGTAGAAATCGCCCCCATTGACCGCGCCGCCGACGACGAAGGCGTATCCGCCCCAGCCGTGGTCGGTGCCTTGCCCGGCCGCGGGCTTAAAGGTGCGACCGAAGTCGGAGAAGGTGAATGTCGTGACGCTGTTCTCCATCCCAAGCGCGGCCATCGCATCCTGGAAGGCCTTGATCGCCTGCGACAGCTCGCTGAGCCGGTTCTGATGATCCTGCGGCTGGCCTGCATGCGTGTCGTAAGGGCTGTGGCTGACGAAGAACACCTGGCGCTTCAATTGCGTATGCGCGCGGCCTTCGACCATCATTGCCACGGTCTGCAATCGTCGGGCGAGGTCGCTCGTGAGGCCCGCGAAGATTTGGGGAACGATAGACGCCGTGTTGCTCAAGATCGGCGCGACCACCGACGCGTGCGAATAGCCCTCCTCCGACAGAAGCTGCGCCGCGAGGTCATAGGCATTGGCGCGCGTCTGCGACAGGATTTCCTGGGCCGCGGCGTCGCGCAACGCATCGAACTGGAACTCTCCACTGCCCACCAGGTTCACGCTGCCCGTATCGCGGACATCGAGCGGTATCGTCGCTTGGCCGCTGGTGAACGTACGCTGCCCGGCAGTCGTCAGGAGCGGCGGGAACAATCCCGGGTTCATCGTAGCGAGCCTGTCGGCCATGCGGCCGCCCCAGCCCAAGCGATTGAAGGCGGTCGTGTCGGCGCTTTGCATGGCGAGCGTCTGATCCGAGTGCGAGAACAGATTGGCCGGGCGCGGCGCGCCCTGGTTGAGGCCCACCTTGGTTGCCGGTTGCGCGAGGATCCCGACATTGGCGATCACCGCGAGTTTCTTCTGCTCGAACAGCGCCTGGAACGGCCCGCAGGCGGGATGGAAGCCGAAGGGCGTCGCGACGCTGCGCGGCTGGATAGGCAGTAGCTGGGCGCGAGGAATGTTGATTCCGGAGTCGGGCGTGCGCACCGACGCGTAATTCTGGTAGCCCACGGTGTCGTAGCGCACCAGCGTGTTTTCGCCGTCGTTGCCACCGTCGAGGTAAATCGCCACGAGCGCCTTGTAATCCGGCGCCGACTGGGCCAACGCGACATTGCGCCCGACCGCCGCGAGCAGGCCCGTCGCGCCGAAGAGCTCGAGCAGCCTGCGCCGTTGCGGCGAAGTCAGATGCAGATCAAGCGCGTTCGTGTGCATGCTCATTTCTGCACCTGGTAGTCGACGGACACCAGCACGAGATTGACGGCGAGCTGGGCCCGGCGCAGAGCGTTGGCGGCATCGACCTGCTGGAGCGCCTTGCGCATCGTCTGCCGCATCTCCGGCCGCATCGTTCCGTGCAGGAACAGACGGTTCATCCGCTCGACGAGCGCGTCGACGTCGCCTGCATCGGCGAGGAACGCGGCCAGGCTCGGGGTGCTCGTTCCCGTAGCGTTCTTGACGAACGCCTGCGGGTCCCAACCGCCGTCCGCGTGGTAGAGCACGCCGCTGACGGCATTGGCGCGGTTCAGCGCTTCGGACGTCGAGAACAAGCCGAACTCGGGTGCCGGCAGAGATGTCCCGAGCAACGTACCATCGGCGGGGTAGTAGTTGAAGACCGTCGGCGCAACGAACAGCATCTGCCCGCTCGAGTATGAGGCCCGCGCGTGCGGCGCGTAGCCGTCGGTGGACATGTCGAGCGCGCGCATCATCGCGGTCCAGAACAGCACGGGCTCGCGCAATCGCCCGTACTCGGGGTCGATCTTACGGGCGCCGCGAGCTTCGGGATCGAGCAGGATCGCGCGCGTGACCGCGGCGAGATCGCCCCTCACGCCGCTCCCATTGTTCTTGAATGCGGCGGCGACGCGCCCGACATACCCGGGGCTCGGGTTGCTGGTGACCGTCTTCTGGATGAGCTGCTTGCTGAGGAACGGCGGCGTGTTCGCGTGATCGACGAGCGCGCGCAGCGCCCGCCGCACGTCGTTGGCAGCGCCGTTGTTGCCGGGGATCTGTACCGTGCCTCCGAGCAAGCTCTTGGCGCCCTGGTCGTGATACGACTCGAATGGCTGCATGTCGCCGAAGAAATATTGGGCCGTGATGAAGCCCGGGATGTCGCCCGGCCGGGTCGGAAACGAATAGCCAGTCAGCACGCGCGCCATTTCGCTCACGTCCCGCTGCTCGTAGGCCGGAATCAGTCGACCACCGGCGTCGGATTTGGGCGTTCCGTCCTCGTTCAGCGCATTGACGCCGATCGTGAACAACTGCATCAGCTCCCGCGCGAAGTTCTCGTTCGGCTTGATGCCGTCGTGCTCGGGAACGTTGAAGACCCAGTTCTGGAAGAAGCCCATCTGGGGCGACAGCGCGAACTTGACGAGGATGTCCTCGAACGAGCCGAACACGCGGTCGCGCAGGCGCTGCTGGAAGTCCGCGATCGCGTACGTGTCCGAGAGTGGGCCCAGCACGAGGATCTGGTGCCACACGTGCGCCATGCGCAGGCGCAACTGGTCCGGCGCGGTTACCGACTGCCGGTAGAACTCCCAAGCGACGGGCGTAGAGCTGACCTTGTACGTCAGGCAATACTTTTCCGGGTCGATCGGCGGTGAAGTGTCGTCGATGCACGCGACACCAGGCGCCGGATTGAAGTCGGGATACTGCGTGATCCGCGTGACGTTCATCGCCAACTGCTCGTCGAGCCACTTCTCGATGCCCTTCGCCTTCACCTCCTGCACCAGGGCCTCGGTCGGACCAAGCGTGGCTTGCTCCAGGAAACGCACGACGTCCGCCTCGCGCTCCTCGTCGCTCACCGGCGCACACATCACGATCCCTTCCAGGATGTCGCCGCGACGGTCCTTCATCCGTACGTGCGCGGTAAGGTCCACCGTGAAGCGGTGATTCGCGTCACTGATGTTGTCGCTGTAGTAGCTCCGGTACACTGGCCAGTTGCCGCCGCACTGGCCACTGGTCGGCAACGGAATGTAGAACGCGATGCCCTCGTACGTCCACGCCGGCAGCGTCTTGACCTTCGCGCACTCGGCCGGATCGGCCGTGTAGAAATGGGAATTGGGACCGACGTTCGGCGTGCCGAAAAACCGGCACACCGCCGCCAGCCCGTCGGCGTTGTCGGTAAAGACCGTGAACTGCCCGCCGGTGCGCACCCAGCCCCTGACGTTGGTGCCCGCGTCCAGCGCCGCAGCCTCCTCCGGGTACGCCGTGACGAAGTAGTGGTTGATGCTCGCGTTGTAGAACTCGACCGCCGTGCCAAGGCCAGCGTGCGCCGCCCGCGCCGTCAGCAGGCACGCCAGCGCCGTAATGCGAACGGCACGAGTCGCGATCGGCATCGTCAGCCCCTCCCCTTTTCGATGACTCTACGTCGCCTCGATCACGTCGCGCATCCTCAAAACGGAGGAGACGGCGGATCGATCACAGCCTCAAAACGCGCTCGCCGCCAGCAGCAGCCTCACGAGATCGGCCTGGCGGTTGGTTCCGGTCTTCTCGAACACGGATTGCAGGTGGCTGCGCACGGTCGTGATCGACACCTTGGACTCCCTCGCCATCTCCTCCAGCGTCAAGCCGGATGCCAGCCGCGCCGCCACCCGCGCCTCCGCCGGCGTCAGATCGAACGTCGTCGACAGCAGGAACGAGTCGACGTCGGTCCCCACCCCCGGTTCGTAGATCGTGAGGAGCGCTTGCGGCGAGCGGCCGAACGCCCCCATCACGTCCTTCGGCCGCAATGCGAGCAGCGTGCCGGCGACGATCTGCGACCCGCTCTTGCGACGCAAGCGGATCGAGCGACGGTCGACCGGCGCCTTCGCCGCGTCGTTCGAGTTGATCGGCTCCAGCGCCAACTCGCGCAATGCGAGCGTGAGATCGAGGTCGCTCTCGGCACTGCGGCAGCCGAGCAGCCCGTTGTCGTCGCAGACGACGTCGCCGCGATGCAGGATTGCGCGCGCCGCCTCGCTGCAGAACGCGATGCGGCGATTCGCATCGATGAGCACGACGGGCTGGCGCAGGCGATCGAGAAGCGCGAAGCCCAGCGCGTCGCGCTCGGCGACGCTGCTCAGGTGCCGCTGGATATCGAAGGCCTGGCAGATGTGCTCGCCCACGCGCTCGAAGGCAGAGCGCTGGTCCGCGTCGAGCGGCGGGTTGCCGAGCCGGCTCAAGTGCCCGAGCAACACGACCGAGGCGTCATCCTCGATGAGCTTCGAGCCAAAGAGGTAGCGCGCCCCGTAGGGAATCAGGAACTGCTGGTAGAACGGGCTCTTCGCGACGTATGCGTCATCGAAATGCTCCTGGCACGCGAGCCACTTCATGACGGGCCACGGACGCTGCAGCGCGATCCTCGGATCGAGGCGATGATACGTGCGCATGTAGTCGAGGCCCGACTCGGGCGGCGCGCGACCCGCCTCGTAGCTGAAGGTCACATTGCCGCTTCGCTTGTCGACGCCGAGGAGCTGTACGGCCCAGGCGTCGAAGACCTCGGCCGCTCTGGCGAGCGGGGACAGCCACGGTTCGAGCCCGGCACCAGCCCGATAGATCGACTGCACGATCGCGTCGTAAGCGACAGCGCTGATGGCCCGCCTCCCCGCGGAGCGACGGAACGGCGCACGACCCTCGCATGCGCAGTCCGTGAATCGCAATCCACGGCGATCGTTCCACCGTTGGCACCGGGAAGCAACCTGGGGAACTTACGGGTTCTGCGGCGACGCTATCGCATCCCCGGAAGCATCCCCTTCATGCCGCGCATCATCTTCGCGAGGTTGCCCTTCGCGACCATCTTCATCATCTTCTGCGTCTGCTCGAACTGGTTCAGGAGCTGGTTCACCTCCTGCACCGTCACGCCCGCCCCCGCGGCGATGCGCCGCTTGCGCGAGGCCTTGAGGAGATCGGGCTTCGCGCGCTCCTGGGGGGTCATGGAGTCGATGATGCCCTCGATGCGCGCGATGCGCTTCTCGTCCACCGACGCGCCCTGCGCCGCGCGCGCCAACTCCGCCGGGAGCTTGTCGACGAGGCCGGCGATGCCGCCCATCTTGCGCATCTGGCCGATCTGCGCCTTGAAGTCGGCGAGGTCGAAGCCCTTGCCCGACTTCACTTTCTTGGCGAGCTTCTTCGCCTCCTCGACGTCGACGCTCTTCTGCGCCTCCTCGATGAGGGACAGCACGTCGCCCATGCCGAGGATGCGCGCCGCCATCCGCTCGGGATGGAACACCTCGAGGCCGTTGATCTTCTCCGCGACGCCCGCGAACTTGATGGGCGCGCCCGTCACCTGCCGCACCGACAGCGCGGCGCCGCCGCGCGAGTCGCCGTCGAGCTTCGTGAGCACAACGCCCGTGAGCGGCAGCGCCTCCTTGAAGGCCTTCGCGGTATTGACCGCGTCCTGGCCCTGCATGGCGTCGACCACGAAGAGCGTCTCGACCGGATGCACGGACGCGTGCAGCGCGGCGATCTCCTTCATCATCGCCTCGTCCACGCCGAGGCGGCCCGCGGTGTCGAGGATCACGACGTCGTGGTAGTGCTTGCGCGCCCAGTCGAGCGCGGCGGTCGCGATGGCCACGGGCTGCTGGTCGGCCGTCGACGGGAAGAAATCGGCGCCGACCTGCGACGCGAGGAGCCGCAGCTGCTCGATCGCAGCGGGGCGGTAGACGTCGGCCGACACGAGCAGCACCTTCTTCTTCTGCTCCTTGAGAAGGCGCGCGAGCTTGCCGGAGGTGGTGGTCTTCCCCGAGCCCTGGAGGCCCGCCATGAGGATCACCGCGGGCGGCTGCGTCGCGAGCGAGAGCGGCACGGCTGCGCCGCCCATGAGCGCGGTGAGCTCGCGATGAACGACGCCGATCAGCGCCTGCCCGGGCGTGAGCGACCCGACCACCTCCTCGCCCAGCGCCTTCTCCTTGACCGCCCCGACGAATTCGCGCACCACCGGCAGCGCGACGTCGGCCTCGAGGAGGGCGAGACGCACCTCGCGCAGGGCATCCTGGATGTTGTCGTCGGTGAGGCGCGCCTGGCCGCGCAGCTCCTTCACGACGCGCGACAGTCGTTGCGTCAGGTTCTCGAGCATGGCAATGGGGACGAAAGGGGGTGGAGGGCGCGGTCGGGTAAACTTGCATGCCGATGCGCGGTCTGTCGCGCGCGGTCCGGTAACACCACCTCGCGCCACCTCGGCAACCCGTGATTTTACTGTACGTCGCCGTCGCTGCCTTGTACGGCCTCTCCGTGTGGATGAGGCGAGCCGAGGGGCCGGGCGTCACGCGTCCGCTTCTTCCGCTCGCGATCGTCGCGCTGGCGCTCGCGCTGCACGCGGTCACCATCGTCCGCGCGGTCGTGACACCGGACGGCCTCGACCTGTCGTTCCCGCAGGCGCTCTCGCTCGTCGCGTGGCTCACGGTGCTCGTGAGCGTCGCGTCCGGGCTGTTCCGCACGCTGCCCGCGGTGGGGGGCGTGATCCTGCCCGTCGCCGCGCTCTGCGCGCTGGTGCCGCTCGCGGGCGGCTCACCCCATCGATTCCGGTACGCGGGCGAGACGCTCGCCGCGATCCACATCGCGGTCGCGCTCGTGGGATACGCGCTCTTCACGGTGGCCGCGCTGCAGGCGCTGCTCCTCACCGGGCTCGAGCGCAGGCTCCACAGCGGCATCTCGCGACCCGAGACCGACGGCTCGACGCCGCTCCTGTCGCTCGAACGCTTCCTGTTCAGGCTCGTCGCGGCGGGATTCGTCCTCCTCACGCTCACCATCGGCAGCGGCCTCCTCTTCTCCGAGGAGATCTTTGGCAAGGCGGTCACGTTCACGCACAAGAGCGTGTTCTCGCTGCTCGGATGGGCGACGTTCGGCGTGCTCCTGTTCGGGCGATGGCGATACGGGTGGCGCGGCCGCTTCGCGCTCTACTGGATCCTGGCCGGAACCGCCTTCCTCATCATGGGCTACCTCGGCAGCAAGTTCGTGTCGCAAGTGGTGCTGGGGCGCTGATGGACTCGTTCTCGCTCACCACGCTCGCCGTCGCGCTCGCGATCCTTCTCGTGGCGTCCGGGTTCTTCTCCATCGCGGAGACCGCGATGATGGCCGTGAATCGCTACCGGCTGAAGCATCGCGCCGAGCGCGGCAACAAGGGCGCGAAGCTCGCCATCGCGCTGCTGGGCCAGACCGATCGCCTCCTGGGCGTGATCCTCTTCGGCAACAACCTCATCAACGCGGGGTCGGCGACTCTCGCCGGCGTGATGACCGCGCGGCTCCTGGGCGAGGGCGAGCTCGCGCTCGCGGCGAGCACGGTCGTCGTGACGTTCCTGATACTCGTCTTCGCCGAGATCACGCCGAAGGTCGTCGGCGCGACGCACGCGGACCGCATCGCACCCCTCGTCGCGTACGTCCTGACCCCGCTCCTGCGCGGACTCGCGCCCGTCGTGTGGTTCGTGAACCTCTTCGTCAAGGCGCTCCTCAAGATCCTGCGCGTCAAGCAGGCGCCCGACACCGGGGGACAGCTCACGCAGGAGGAGCTGCGATCGCTCGTGCTCGAGGGCAGCCAGTACTTCCGCGGCAAGCACAAGGCGATGCTCGCGAACCTCATGGACCTCGAGGCCATCACCGTCGACGACGTGATGACGCCGCGCAATCGCATCCACGCGCTCGACCTGTCCGAGAAGCCCGCGCTCCTCCGCCAGCAGCTCGTGACCTCCTACCACTCGCGGGTCCCCGTGTACGAGGAGACGCTCGACAACCTGGTGGGCGTGCTGGCGCTCAAGTCGGTCGTCAACCTGCAGCTCCTGTCCGGCGAGCTCACGGCGGAGCGCCTGCGCCCGCTCCTGCGGCCACCCTACTTCATCCCGGCCGGGACGCCGCTCCTGACCCAGCTCACGCAGTTCCAGAACGACCGCCAGCGCCTGGGGCTCGTGGTGGACGAGTACGGCGAGCTCCAGGGGCTCGTGACCATCGAGGACATCGTCGAGGAGATCATCGGCGAGTTCACCACCCAGGCCCCCGGGGGCCAGGAGATCTTCCGGCGGGAGGCCGACGGCAGCATCGTGGCGTCCGGCATGGCGCTCCTGCGCACGCTTAACCGCAGGCTCGGCACGCAGTTTCCCGTGGACGGGCCCAAGACCCTCAACGGCCTCATCCTCGAGCACCTGGGCGACATTCCGGACGCCGGCGTCACCTTTGCGCTCGATGGACAAATGATGGAAATCCTGCAAACGCAGGACCGCGCGGTCAAAGTGGTCAAACTTCTGCCCCCCGTGGGTCGCGGGACCGCGCCTTTACAAACACAGGTCGAGCGGGCATCATCGACCGGCTGATCTTTTATGCGTTTGGAATAGTACGCGTTTCAGGTTGTGCGGCACAAAGCTTGCTTTAGCTTGCTCGCGTGCCCTGGCCGTCGACTGGACGCATCCCAGATCCCCGGCCTCCTTTCAATCCACGGCCCGAGAAGGGCCAACGCCGACCCGGACACCCACGCCGCTTCATGGCCACTCACGCCGCCACCCGGAACATCAGCGGGCTCGCACGCGCCCTGGCGCAGAGCGGGCTCATGTCCGAGTACGAGGCGGAGACGCTGCAGACCCAGGCGCAGTCGGCGAACGTGAGCTTCGTCGAGCAGGTGCTGGCGGGCAAGCGCATGACGGCCCAGCAGCTCGCGGTGTTCGCCTCGCGCGCGTTCGGCACGCCGCTGCTCGACCTTTCCACGTTCGACATGGACCAGGTCCACCGCGAGTACGTGGACCTCAAGATCGCGCAGGCGCGGCGCGTGCTGCCGCTGTACAAGCGCAGCAACAAGCTCTACGTCGCGATCTCCGACCCCGCGAACCTGCAGGCGCTCGAGGAGGTCCGCTTCAAGACCAACCTCGTGCCGGAGCCCATCGTCGTCGAGGACGACAAGCTGGGCCAGGCCATCGCGAAGATGGTCGAGCAGAGCGGCGCCTCGATCAAGGACATCGCGAACCTCGAGGACATCGAGGTGGGCCTCGAGGACGGCAATGCGCCCTCCTCGTCGTCGATCGAGGACGAGGCGGACGTCGAGGACGCGCCCGTCGTCAAGTACATCCAGAAGCTCCTGACCGACGCCATCGCCATCGGCGCGTCCGACATCCACTTCGAGCCCTACGAGCGCTACTTCCGCGTTCGCTACCGCATCGATGGCATCCTGTCCGAGATCACTCAACCGCCGCTCGCGATCAAGGACAAGGTCGCGTCGCGCATCAAGGTGATCAGCAAGCTCGACATCTCGGAAAAGCGCGTGCCGCAGGACGGGCGGATGAAGCTCGTGCTGAGCAAGGCCAAGTCGATCGACTTCCGCGTCTCGACGCTGCCCACGCTGTACGGCGAGAAGATCGTGATGCGTATCCTCGACTCGTCGGGCGTGAAGCTCGGCATCGAGGCGCTGGGCTACGACCCGGACCAGAAAGAGTCGCTGATGCACGCCATCGGGCGGCCGTACGGGATGATCCTCGTCACGGGCCCGACCGGCAGCGGCAAGACGGTCTCGCTGTACACGTGCCTCAACATCCTGAACCAGCCCGGCGTCAACATCTCCACCGCCGAGGACCCCTGCGAAATCCAGCTTCCGGGGGTGAACCAGGTCAACGTGAACGACAAGGCGGGCCTCTCGTTCGCCGCGGCGCTGAAGTCGTTCCTGCGGCAGGACCCGGACATCATCATGGTGGGCGAGATCCGCGACCTCGAGACGGCGGACATCGCCATCAAGGCCGCGCAGACGGGCCACCTCGTGCTGTCGACGCTGCACACGAACGACGCCCCCACGACGCTCACGCGCCTCCTCAACATGGGCGTCGCGCCGTTCAACGTGGCGTCCTCGGTCATCCTGATCACGGCGCAGCGCCTCGGCCGGCGCCTGTGCACGCATTGCAAGAAGCCGGAGGACATCCCGCCGGAGGCCCTCCTGCGCGCGGGATTCACGCAGGAAGACTTGGACGGCTCGTGGACGCCCTATGGCGCCGTCGGGTGCGACCACTGCAAGGGCACGGGATACAAGGGCCGTGTCGGCGTCTACCAGGTGATGCCCATCACCGACGAGATGCGCCTCCTCATCATGCGCAACGGCAACGCGCTCGACATTGCCGCGCAAGCGTCCAAGGAAGGGATCAAGGACCTGCGCCAGTCCGGCCTCATCAAGGTCAAGCTGGGCGTGATGTCGCTGGAAGAGGTCGAGGCGATCACGAACGAATGACCGGCGCGTAACGAGAGGGATCGACAATCATGGCCACCGCAACCGCAGCCGCCCGGCGCGACGTCAAGGAGTACACCTTCCTGTGGGAAGGCGTCGACCGCAGCAACCGCCAGGTGCGGGGCGAGAGCCGGGCCGCGTCGGAGACGGTGGTCACGACCAACCTCCGCCGCCAGGGCATCCGCGTCACCAAGATCAAGCGCCAGACGTTCCGCGGCGGGCGCAAGATCAACGAGAAGGACATCACGTTCTTCACGCGCCAGCTCGCGACCATGCTTAAGGCCGGCGTGCCGCTCCTGCAGGCGTTCGAGATCGTCGCGCGCGGGCACAGCAACGCGCGCTTCTCGCGCCTCATGATGGACATCAAGAACAAGATCGAGGCGGGGTCGTCGATGTCGCAGGCGTTCCGCGAGCATCCCGCGCACTTCGACACGCTCTACTGCAACCTCGTGGCCGCCGGCGAGGCGTCGGGCACCATCGACGCGATCCTCGACCGGCTCGCGACGTACAAGGAAAAGATCCTCGCCATCAAGGCCAAGATCAAGTCGGCGCTCTTCTACCCGACGGCGGTCATCGTGGTCGCCGTGGTGGTCGTGTGGGTCATCATGGTGTGGGTGATCCCGTCGTTCAAGAAGGTGTTCTCGAACTTCGGCGCCGATCTCCCCGCCCCGACGCTCATCGTGATGGCGATATCGGAATGGGTCGTGGCCTGGTGGTGGCTCATGTTCCTCATCATCATCGCGACGATCACGGGCTTCCTGTTCCTGCACCGGCGATCCCCCGGCTTCCGCCTGGGCTTCGACCGCATCATCCTCAAGTTCCCGGTCATCGGCGCCATCCTCGAGAAGGCGACCATCGCGCGCTGGACGCGGACGCTGCAGACGATGTTCGCGGCCGGCGTCCCGCTCGTCGAGTCGCTCGACGCCGTGGGCGGCGCCTCGGGCAATGCGGTCTACGTGGCGGCGACGCGCAAGATCCAGACCGAGGTCAGCACCGGCACCAGCCTCACCAACGCGATGGGCAACACGGGCCTCTTCCCCACCATGGTCCTCCAGATGACGCAGATCGGCGAGGAATCGGGCTCGCTCGACAACATGCTGGGCAAGATCGCCGACTTCTTCGAGCGCGAGGTCGACGACGCGGTCGCCGCGCTGTCGAGCCTCCTCGAGCCCATCATCATCGTGTTCCTGGGCGTCGTCATCGGCGGCCTGGTGGTCGCCATGTACCTGCCGATCTTCAAGCTGGGCGCCGTCGTCTGATGCCGGTCGCGAAGGCCGGCTGATGCCGCAGTTCCTGCTCGATCCCACGATGGCCACGGTGCTGGCGGCCGTCGTGGGCCTCCTCGTCGGCAGCTTCCTCAACGTCGTGATCCACCGCCTGCCGCGCATGCTCGAGCAGGGATGGCAGGACCAGTGCGCCGACCTTCGCGGCGAGACCCCCGCGCCTCGCCCGCGCTACAACCTCGTGGTGCCGCGCTCGGCGTGCCCGTCGTGCGGCCACGGGATCACCGCGCTCGAGAACGTCCCGGTCGTGTCGTGGCTCGTGCTCCGGGGCAAGTGCTCCGCCTGCGGCGCCGCCATCTCGTTTCGCTACCCCGCGGTCGAGGTCCTGGGCGGCGTCCTGGCGGCCGCGGCCATCGTCAAGTTCGGCCCGACGTGGCAGGGCGTGGCGGCGTGCGGGTTCCTGTGGACGCTCCTCGCGCTCACGTTCATCGACTTCGACACGCAGCTCCTGCCCGACGACCTCACGCTGCCGCTCTTGTGGGCAGGCCTTCTCGCGAACGTCTACGGGCTCTTCGCCCCGCTCAAGGACGCCGTCGTCGGGGCCATCGCGGGCTACCTCACGCTCTGGAGCATCTACTGGCTCTTCAAGATCATCCGCGGCAAGGAGGGCATGGGCTACGGCGACTTCAAGCTCCTGGCCGCGCTCGGCGCGTGGCTCGGGTGGAAATACCTGCCGCTCATCGTGCTGGGGTCCTCGGTGGTGGGCGCCTTCATCGGCATCAGCCTCGTCGTCTTCAAGGGGCGCGACCACAACGTCCCGCTGGCCTTCGGGCCGTACCTCGCCATCGCGGGCATGCTGGCGCTGTTCTTCGGCGCGCCCCTCGTGAAGGTGTACTTCCCGGGCTAGGTCACCGGGCCCTACGCGCCATGCGGTACGTCATCGGCCTCACGGGAGGCATCGGAAGCGGCAAGTCGGAGGTCGCCCGCGCGTTCGGCGCGCTCGGCGTCGAGTGGGTCGACGCGGACATCGCCGCGCATGCCGTCACCGCCATCGGCGAGCCGGGGCATCGCGCGGTCCTCGAGGCGTTCGGTCCGGGCGCACGCGCCCCCGACGGCGGCCTCGACCGCGCGTGGCTGCGCAAGACGGTGTTCGCCGACCCCGCCGCGCGCGAGCGCCTCGAAGCGATCCTGCATCCTCTCGTCCGTGCGCAGCTCGATGCCGAGATCGCGTCCTGGCGAGGCCCGTACGGCATCCTCGTCGTGCCGCTCCTGCTCGAGCGCGGGAACCTCCGCTCGCGCGTGTCCCGCGTCCTGGTGGTCGACTGCCCGGAGGACGAGCAGGTCCGCCGCGTGGCCGCGCGCAGCGGGCTCGCGCCCGGCGAGGTGCGGGCGATCATGGCGACCCAGCTGCCGCGCGAGCGCCGGCTGGCCGCGGCCACTCGCGCCGCAGGTCCGCCGCCTGCACGATCGCTTCCTCGATCTCGCCGCACGCGCGAGCGAGCTTGAACCGCGGGTCGGTTCCCCGGACAATGGCGCGCTAACTCGCGGGAACGGCCCTTGATTCGCTACGAGCATCCGCTTAACGAGCGCGTACGCACGATGATGCGTCTCGAGGATCTGTTCGCGCGCGTGAGCCACTTCGCAAGCCAGGACGCGGGACCCGACCACCACGCGGCGCTCCTCGCGCTCTTCGAGATCACCGACGTCGCCGCGCGCGCGGACCTCAAGACCGACCTCCTGCAGGAGCTCGAGCGGCAGAAGCAGATGCTGTCGCCGCTGCGGCAGAACCCGCAGATCGAGCAGCGCACGCTCGACGAGCTCCTCGCGTCCATCGATGGCGTGAGCGCGCAGCTTTTGGGCCAGGCCGGCAAGGTCGGCGCCCACCTTCGCGACAACGAGTGGCTCATGGCGATCAAGCAGCGCACCGGCATCCCGGGCGGCGTGTGCGAGTTCGACCTGCCCGCCTATCACTGGTGGCTGCACCAGGATCCGGCCGCGCGCCGCAACGACCTCCGCGCCTGGATCGAGCCCTTCGCGCCCATCCGCGCCGGCGCCGCGATCGTGCTGAAGCTCCTGCGCGACAACGGCCGCGCGAGCCATCACACGGCGTATCGCGGCGTCTTCCAGCTCATGCTGACGACCACCAAGGTCGCGCAGCTCCTGCGCCTCACGCTCGCGCGTGACCTTTCATGCGTGCCGGAGATCAGTGCCAACAAGTACGCGCTCAACATCCGGTTCATCGGCGTGTCGGGGCTCGATCGGGGCGCGGTGTTCGACCGCGACGTCGACTTCGAGCTCATGTTCTGCAATCTCTGACGGCCGCGACGCAGGCGTTACAATCGACGCTGGCGTGGATGGGGAGCGCGCCGGAGGCACCGCACCCATGTCCCTGTCCGCCTCGCCCGTCGTCCACCGCCATCTCCGCCGCGTCGCGATCGCGATCGGCGTCGTCGCGCTCCTCATCGCAATCGCGTGGCTCGCGGTGCCGCACGTGGTGCGCAGCCAGCTCGAGAGTCGCGCAACCGAGGCGCTCGGGCGCAGGACCACGGTGGAGGCGGTCGACTTCAACCCCTTCACGCTGCGCCTCACGCTGCGCAACTTGGCCATCGAGGACACGTCCGCGGGCGCGACTGCGCCGCTCGTCGCCGTCGACGTGCTCGATGCCGACGTCTCGTCGGCGTCGCTGTGGCATCGCGCGCCGGTCCTCGACGCGCTGCGCATCGCGAAGCCCGCCGTCTCGCTGTCGCGCAATCGCGAAGGCCGCTACAACGCACAGGACCTGGTCGACCGCGCGCTCGCGCCGTCGCCCGACCCCACGCCCGGCTTCTCGCTCAACAACATCGAGATCGTCGACGGGTCCATCGCCTTCGCCGACGGCGTGACGGGGCGCCGGCACGTGCTCGCCGGCCTCGCGATGGGCATCCCGTTCCTCTCGTCGCTGCCGTACGAGACCGACATCCGCGTCAAGCCGACGCTCTCGGGAACGCTCGACGACGCGCGCTTCGACCTGGGCGGCTCGACCGTCCCGTTCGCGCAGCGCCGCGAGGCGTCGCTCGAGCTCGACCTCGACACGCTGCAGCTTCCGCAATTCGTGGCCTACCTGCCGTCGCCGCCGCGGATCACGCTCACGCGCGGCGCGCTCACCACGCGGCTTGCGATCGTGTTCGTCGACGGGGCACCGGGCGAGCGCAAGCTCGAGGTCCGCGGCACGGCGCAGCTCGACGACGTAGCGCTCGCGCGGGACGACGGCTCGCCGCTCGCAAGCGCGAGCCGCATCGCGGTGGCGCTCGACGCCATCGACCTCGTCAAGCGCGACGCGCGCATCGCGACGCTCGCCGTCGACAAGCCGTCGGCCGACGTGAAGCGATTGCGCGACGGCACGCTCGAGCTCGCGCAGCCCGTGTTCGAGCGGTCGCCCAAGCCCGCGACACCCGACGCGCCGTGGACGGTCACGCTCGCGAAGGCGACGGTGGCCGGAGGCACGGTCGCGCTGACCGACGAGGGCTCGTCGTTCGCCACGCGCGTAGCCGACGTCGCCATCGACGCGTCGAACCTGTCGACGAAGCCCGGCGAGGTCGCGCACGTCGCGCTCGCGTTCGTCTCGGCCGACCGCGTCGCGTCGTTCGAGGGCGAGGCGGACGTGCAGCCGCTCGTCCCTTCCGCCACGGGCTCTTTCGCGCTCTCGAAATTCTCGCTGGGCCTCCTTTTCCCGTACTACAAGGATGTCCTCGCGGTCGAGGTGCAGAAAGGCTCCCTCGACCTCGCCGGCAAGTTCTCGCTCGCGCAGGACGGCAGCTTCGCGCTGTCGCAAGGCAAGGCGGCCATCGCGGATCTCGCGCTCGCGTATCCGGGCAACGCGCAGCCCTTCTGGCGATTCCCCGCGATCGACGTCGAGGGCATCGACGTCGACGCCAGGGCGCGGAGCGTCAGGATCGCTCGAGCGGGAAGCCGCAACGCGGTGCTGTCCATCGCGCGCGAGCGCAACGGCACGCTCGATTACTCGCGCATCATGAAGACGACGGCGCAGACCGGCACCGCCCGCGACGAGGACACGTGGTCGGTCCGGATGGGCAAGCTCGACGTCGACCACGTAAGCATCGACGTCGAGGACCGCGTGCCGCAGCCGCCGGTCCGGCTCGCCGCGCGCGATCTCTCGCTCACGGCGACGGACGTGTCGAACGCGCGCGACTCGAAAGCGAAGGTCCTGCTGCGCACCCGGCTCGGCGAGTCGGGCCGGGCATCCTACGACGGCATGTTCGGCACCAATCCCTTCGCGATGGCCGGCGCGATCGACGTCGCGAACGTCCAGGTCGGGCCGCTGCGGCCGTACATCGAAGCGCAGGTCGACGTCTCGGTCACCGGTGGGCTCGTCTCCGCCAAGGGCCGGCTCGCCGTCGAGGCTCGCGACCGCGCGAAAGTCGAGTGGAAGGGCGACGTCGTCGTGACTGAGTTCTCGGCGCTCGACAAGCCTACCGCATCGGACCTCGTGCGATGGAAGCGGCTCGCGCTCACCGGCATGGAGATCGCGACCGACCCGCGTCGCGCGGTCGTCGGCGGCATATCGGTCGAGGACTACTACGCGCGCCTCATCGTCTACCAGGATGCGTCGCTCAACCTGACGCATCTCCTGACGCCGCGCGACGCGCAGGGCGAGACACCCGGGGAATCGGCGCCGCTGCCGGTGACCCTCGGCCGCGTGGAGCTCGCGCGCGGCAACGTGAATTTCTCCGACTTCTTCATCCACCCCAACTATTCCGCCAACCTGACCGACGTCACCGGCAGCGTCACGACGATGTCGGCCGAGCAGGCGGGCGACGTCGCCATCTCGGCGCGCGTCGATCACTCGGCGCCGGTCGAGGTGTCGGGGCGCATCCATCCCTTCGCGAAGGACCTCACCCTCGACATCGCGGCCAAGGCCCGGGACATCGACCTGCCGCCGCTCACGCCTTACTCGGTGAAGTACGCGGGCTACGGCATCGACAAGGGAAAGCTCACGTTCGACGTGCATTACAAGGTCGACCAGCGCAAGCTCTCCGCCGAGAACCGGCTCGTGCTCGACCAGCTCACGTTCAATCCGAAGCGCATCGACAGCGAGACCGCGACCAAGCTTCCGGTGCTCCTTGCCGTATCGCTCCTCAAGGATTCGCGAGGCGTGATCGACGTGAGCCTGCCCATCGCGGGCTCGCTCGACGACCCGCAATTCTCGGTGGGCGGGCTCATCGTGCGCGTGATCGTGAACCTCATCACGAAGGCGGTCACCGCGCCGTTCGCGCTCCTCTCCGCGGCCTTCGGCAAAGGCGAGGAGCTCTCCGTCGTACCGTTCGCGGCCGGCAGCGCCGTATTGGATGCGCGCGCCCAGGAGCGCATCGACACGCTCGGCAAGGCGCTCGCCGATCGGCCGGGCCTCAAGCTCGACATCGCGGGACACGCCACCGCGGCCGCCGACGGGGAAGCCATGCGGCACGCCGCGGTCGAGGCCGCGCTCAAGCGGGAGAAGATGAAATCGCTCGCCGCCGGCGGCACGGCGCCCGCGTCGGCGAGCGAGGTCGTCATCGCTCCCGACGAGCGAGCGCGCTGGCTCGAGGCCGCGTATCGCGAGTCGTCGATCGAGGGCCGCCCGCGCAACTTCATCGGCATGCTGAAGGACGTGCCGCCCGCCGAGATGGAGTCCATGCTCTTCGCGTCCACCAAGGTCGACGACGACGCGCTGCGCGCGCTCGCCAGCGCCCGGGCGCAGGCGGTCAAGGACGCGCTGGTCGCGAGGAGCGTCGCAGGCGAGCGCCTGTTCCTCGTGGCCGCGAAGGCGCAAGGCGACGGGCGCGTGCCGGTGTCGGCGCCGGCGTCGCGCGTCGATCTCGCGCTGCGATGAGGCGTGCCATAATCGCCCGCCGCATCCTTCCTCTTCGCATCGATTGAAGCAAGCAGCCGACTCGCTCGACTGGCGGGACGCAGCCCTACTCGCTCTGTGCATCGCCGTCGCGGGCATCGCCTCGCTCGCGAAGGGGCAGGACGCGAACTGGGACCTGCAGAACTACCATTTCTACAACCCGTGGGCGGTGCTCGACGGGCGCATCTTCTCGCGCGACATCGTCGCGGCGCAGCTGCAGACTTTCCACAATCCCGCGCTCGACTTCGTGTTCTACGGCATGGTCGCCGCGGGATGGCCGCCCAGGCTCATCGCGTTCGTGCTCGCCGTCCCTGCGGGCGTGGCGGCGTTCTTCCTCGGCAAGATCGTGCTCGTCCTCTTCCCGGGACCCGCATCCGCGACGCGGGCGACGCTGCGCATCGCGGCGTTCGCCATCGGCGTCACGGGCGCCATCGGCCTGGGCGTACTGGGCACGACGATGAACGAATGGCCGATCGCCGCGCTGACGATCGCCGCGATCTTCGTATTGACGCGCGCGCTCGTCGCAAGCGAGGGCGCCGCGCTTTCGCCGTGGCGGTGTGCGTCGCGCTCGTCCTGCGCCGGCCCTTCTTCCGCTCGCCGATGGTGGGCCTGCGCGAGGCCGCGTGGTTCGCCCCGGCGGTCGCGCTAGGGCTCGCGCTTTCCATCGGGTGGTGGTGCGTCATCCTCTGGAACCGCTTCGACAGCCCCGTCTTCCCCTATCTCAACCAGTGGTTCCGCTCGCCTTGGTGGGACCCGCGGCCGGTGCTCGATCGCGTGTTCGGCCCGTTCACGCTCGAAGGGTGGCTCACCTTCCCGTACGACATGTTCCGTCCCCGGCCCTTCTTCGTCGCCGAGGTCGAGTACCGCGACGCTCGCATGCCGACGCTGTACACGCTCGCGCTCGTCGCGGGCGCGGCGTCGGTGGCCTCGTGGGTGGCGTCGAAGGCGGTGCGCCGTCGCCGATGGACCCTCGATGCGTCGAACGCGCCCTGGCTCTTCGCCAGCGTGTTCTGGCTCGCGGCATTCGTGCTGTGGACGGCGCAGTACGGGATCTATCGCTACATCCTCACGCTCGAGCTCCTCTCGGGCGCGCTCATCGTGGGGCTCGCGCGCTACCTCGTGCGCACGCCCGTGCTCCCCACCGCCGTCACGATCCTCGCGCTCGCGGTGATCGCCACGACGCGCTGGCCCGACTGGGGACGCATCCCGTTCGGCGATCGCTGGTTCGACGTCCAGGCGAAGGCGCTTCCGCCCGGCGCGCTCGTCGTGCTCGCGTCCGATGCGCCAGTGGGACACGTGCTTCCTTACCTCGCCCCGGACGCGCGGTTCGTCGGCGCCTTCAACAGCTTCACGAGGCCGGGCGACACGACGAGGCTGGGCATCCAGTCCATGACCGCCATCCGCGATCACCGAGGTCCGCTGTACTCGCTCTCGCACGATGCGAAGATGGCGGGCGAAGTGTACGCGGCGCACAACCTCGCCGTCGTCGACGGCAGCTGCACGCCCGTGCGCACCAACATGCCGGGCGCGACCCTCTCGCTGTGCGAGCTCGCGCGAGTCGCGCCATGACCACGCCGCGCATCGTGAGCTGCCCGCGCTGCGGCAAGCCCGTCGAGTGGACCGCCGCGTCGAGGTGGCGCCCCTTCTGCTCGGAGCGCTGCAAGACGGTGGACCTGGGCGACTGGGCCGCCGAGCGCTACCGCATTCCGGGCGTGGAGCCGCCGGATGCGGAGGAGCCCGAGTCGTAGCGACAAGCGGCGGGCGACCCGCGGCCGGACGGACTCAGGAACCCGCGCTGCCTCAGGGCCATGCGCCGCGTCGCATCGCGATGCCGTGCGCGCCGTGCGCGATGGCGACGCCCGCGTCGCCTGTGGCAAGGCCGCCCAGCGCGAACACGGGCAGGTGCGCTCGCTGCGCCATCTGCAGGAACGCATCCCAGCCCAAGAGCGCGGCACCCGGATGCGTCGGCGTGGGCAGGACCGGGCCCAGGACCGCGAAGTCGAGCCCGAGCCGGCCCGCGTGCGCAAGCTCCTCGTGCGAGTGACACGACGCCGACGCGAGCATGCCCTCGGGACGCGCCGACGCGGCGCCGAGCGTCGCAGCCGTCCAGTGGACGCCGTCGCAGCCGGCGGCGCGCGCCTCCTCCTGCGAGCCGTTCCACATCACGCGCGCGCCGTGGCGATGCGCGAGCGGCACGAGCTCGCGCGCGAACGCGAACCGGCGAGCGAGCCCCCACGATCTCTCGCGTAGCTGCACGAGCCGCAGGCCGCGCTCGAGCGCCCCCGCGGCGCGGGAGAGGAACGAGGCCTCGTCGGCATCTTCCGCGCACGTGATCCCGAGCACGAGCGGCAGGTCGAGCGCCGCGAGGATGCGCGTGTTGGCGGGCAGCAGCGGCGCGACGGTGTAGCGGCCCGGCACCTGCCACTCGAAGGCCTGGCCGTCGCGGCTCGCGAGCTCGCCGTCCCATCGCCACACGCGGAAGAAATTGAGCTCGACGTGCGCGTGCGGATAGACGAACTCCTGCACGAGCCAGGGGCTCGCGTCGCGCACGACGATGCCGAGCTCCTCGTGCAGCTCGCGGTCGAGCGCCTGCCGCGGCGTCTCGCCGGGCTCGAGCTTGCCGCCGGGGAATTCCCAGTAGCCTTCGTACGGCTTGCCCGCGGGGCGCTGGGCGAGGAGCACGAGGCCGTCGGGGCGCAGCAGCACGGCCGCGGCAACCCGGACGATCGCCGGGCGCGTGGGCGTATCGCTCACTTGCGGGACTTCAACCCTTGCGCGCCCGCGTAGTTCTTCGCGAACTGCCACGCCGCGCGACCGCTGCGCGACCCGCGCTGCAGCGCCCATTGCAGCGCCTCGCGGGTCCGCGCCTCGCTCTCGCGCGCGCTCGCCGCGGGCTTCACCGCGAAATGCTCGAGCCACGCCGCCACCGCCGCGAGGTAGTCGTCCTGCGAGAACGGATAGAAGGAAATCCAGAGGCCGAAGCGCTCCGACAGCGAGATCTTCTCCTCGACCGACTCGCCGGGATGCACCTCCTCGCCGACGTGCCTCGTCTCGAGGTTCTCGATGAAGTACTCGGGAAGCAGGTGACGGCGGTTCGACGTCGCGTACACGAGCACGTTGCCCGCGGTGCCCGCGATGGATCCGTCGAGCATCACCTTGAGCGCCTTGTAGCCCGCCTCGCCCGCGTCGAACGTGAGGTCGTCGCAGAAGATGACGAATCGATGCGGTGCGCGCGCCACGCGATCGGCGATGTCGGGAAGGTCGACGAGATCGTCCTTCTCGACCTCGATGAGGCGCAAGCCCTTGGTCGCGTACTTGGCGAGCATGCCCTTCACGAGCGAGGACTTGCCGGTGCCCCGGGAGCCCGTGAGGAGGACGTTGTTGGCGGGCAGCCCCGCGACGAACTGCCGCGTATTCTGGTCGATCGCGCGCTTCTGGTCCGCGACCGCGACGAGCTCGTCGAGCCTGATGGCGTGGGGATGCGGCACCGCCTGCAGGAAGCCGCGGCCATCGCGCTTGCGCCACCGCGCGGCCGTGACCTTGGCCCAATCGGGATCGGACGTGGCGGCGGGAAGCATCGCCTCGAAGCGAGCGAGGACGCCCTCGGCGCGCGCGAGGAGGCGGGCGAGCTCGGCGCTCACGAGCGGTAGTCGGCGTTGATCGACACGTAGTCGTGCGAGAAGTCGCACGTCCACACGGTGGCGGCCGCCTTGCCGCGCCCGAGGGTCACGCGCACGGCGATCTCCTCCTGCTTCATCACGCGCTGGCCGTCCTCCTCGCGATAGGTGGACGCGCGGCCGCCATGATCGACGACCAGCACGTCGTCGAGCCAGAACGACACGAGCGAGGGATCGGCGTCGGGCGCGGCCGTATTGCCGATCGCGCACACGATGCGCCCGAGATTGGGGTCGGAGGCGAAGAACGCGGTCTTCACGAGCGGCGAGTGCGCGATGCCGAACGCGACCTTGCGGCACTCGTCGACCGTGCGGCCGCCCTCGACGCGAATGGCGATGAACTTCGTCGCGCCCTCGCCGTCGCGCACGATCGCCTGCGCGAGCGAGACCGCGCACGCCTCGATGGCCGCGCGAAGCGCGGGCAGGCGGGGATCATCGCGGCTCGAGATGGGCGAGAGGCGCGCACGACCGGTGGCGGCGAGCACGAAGCTGTCGTTGGTCGACGTGTCGCCGTCGACCGTCGCGCCGTTGAACGAGACGTCGGCCACCTCGCGTACGATCTCGCGCAGCAGCGGCAGCGCGATCGGCGCGTCCGTGGCCATGAGCGCGAGCATCGTCGCCATGTCGGGGTGGATCATGCCGGCACCCTTGCAGATGCCCGTGACAGTCACGGGAACGCCGTCGACGTCGACCCGGCGCGACGCGCCCTTCGGCACGGTGTCGGTGGTCATGATCGCGTTCGCGGCGGCGAACCAGCCGTCGGCGCGCGCCGCGGCACGCGCCGCGGGCAGCGCGTCGATGATGCGCGAGACCGGCAGCGGCTCCATGATGACGCCCGGCGAATAGACGAGGACCTCCTCGGGAGCGCAATCGAGGAGCCGCGCGACCGCCACGCACTCCGCGTGCGCATCCGCGAGGCCCGACTCGCCCGTCCCCGCGTTCGCGTTGCCCGCGTTGACGACGAGGGCGCGCATGCCGCGCTGGCGCGACAGGTGGTCGCGGCACACCGTGACCGGCGCCGCGCAAAAGCGACTCTTCGTGAAGACGCCCGCCGCGACGGTGCCGGGATCGCACACGACGAGCAGCACGTCGTTGCGATCCCACTTCTTGATCTTGCCCGCCGCCGCGCCGAGCGAGATGCCCGCCACCGGGAGGAGCGATTCAGGCGAAGGAGGTACGTAGAGGACAGGCATGGCTACCCGGGAATGAGCGGACGCTGGGATTCTACAAGCACAGAAACGGATCGCCGATGCCGGCGTCAATTCCAGCGCCCGCAAGGCACCCGTTGTTCGAGCTGTCATTCACGAGCGCCGCCCGGCCGCCCGAAGGCGCTCGTCCGACTTGCCTTCCGCCGTTCCCGATTCAAAAGGCGCAACGCCGCCCCAGCATGCACCCCCGCCGCCAATGCGCGACTTTTGAATCGGCTCTCTAAAGTTTCCCGTGGCAATGCTTGTACTTCTTCCCGCTGCCGCAGGGGCACGGGTCGTTGCGGCCAACCTTGTCGCCGGCGCGCGTGAACGGCGGCGGCGGCGCGACGGCGACGTCGCCGTCGTCCTGCGGCAGGGACAGCGCCTCGTCGTATCCCGCGTGCTGGTACTTGACGTTGGAGACGCTCTCGACCTCCTCCGCCGCCTGCACCGCCTGCACGTCCTCCTCGGTGCGAAGCTGCACCGTCAGGACCAGCTTGACGACATCCTGCTTGATGCGGTCGAGCATGTCGGAGAAGAGCTCGAAGGCCTCGCGCTTGTATTCCTGCTTGGGATTCTTCTGCGCGTAGCCGCGCAGGTGGATGCCCTGGCGGAGGTGATCGAGCGACGAGAGGTGCTCGCGCCAGTGATGGTCCACGAACTGGAGCATCAGGTTGCGCTCGATCTGGCGCATGAGCTCGGGCCCGTAGCGGGTCTCGCGCTCCTTCCACGCGTCGATGGCGAGGTCGGCGACCTTCTCGCGCAGCGACTCGTCGGTGAGCTCGGTTTCGCCCTTCATCCATTGCGCGATGGGCGCGTCGAGCTGGTACTCGGATGCGAGCGCCGTCGTGAGCCCGGGCACGTCCCATTGCTCCTCGAGCGATTCCGGCGGCACGTGCAGCTTGACCGTGTCCTCGATCTGGCCGCGGATCATGTTTCGAACCGTGTCGGCGATGTCCGCGCTCTCGAGGAGCTCGTTGCGCTGCTGGTAGATGACGCGCCGCTGGTCGTTGGCGACGTCGTCGTACTCGAGGAGCTGCTTGCGGATGTCGAAGTTGCGCGATTCGACGCGGTTCTGCGCCTTGGCGATCGAGCGGTTGACGATGGGATGCTCGATGGGCTCGCCCTCGGGCATCTTGAGCTTCGTCATGATGACGCCGAGGCGCTCGCCGCCGAAGATGCGCAGCAGCGGATCCTCGAGCGAGAGATAGAACCGCGACGACCCAGGGTCGCCCTGGCGGCCGGCGCGTCCGCGAAGCTGGTTGTCGATGCGCCGCGACTCGTGGCGCTCGGTGCCCACGATGTGCAACCCGCCCGCCTTGATGACGTCGTCGTGGCGCACCTGCCATTCGGAGCGGAGCTTGTCGATCTCGCGATCCTTCTCCGTCGGCAGCAGCGACTCGTTGTCGCGGATGCGCAGGATCAAGGGCTCCAGCATGCCGCCCAGCACGATGTCCGTCCCGCGGCCCGCCATGTTGGTGGCGATGGTGATGGCCTTCGACTTGCCCGCCTGCGCGACGATCTCCGCCTCGCGCGCGTGCTGCTTCGCGTTCAGCACCTCGTGCGGGAGATTCTCCTTCGCAAGGTACTGCGAGAGGAGCTCGGAGTTCTCGATCGACGTGGTGCCGACGAGCACGGGCTGGCCGCGCGCGTGGCAATCCTTGATGTCGGCGATGATCGCGTCGACCTTCTCCTGGAACGTGCGGTAGATGAGGTCGTTCTCGTCCTTGCGCACCATCGGCATGTGCGTGGGGATCACGATGGTCTCGAGGTGGTAGATCTGCTGGAACTCGAAGGCCTCGGTGTCCGCCGTGCCCGTCATGCCGGCGAGCTTGCCGTACATGCGGAAGTAGTTCTGGAAGGTGATCGACGCGAGCGTCTGGTTCTCCTTCTGGATAGGCACGCCTTCCTTCGCCTCCACCGCCTGGTGCAGGCCTTCCGACCAGCGGCGGCCGACCATGAGGCGGCCGGTGAACTCGTCGACGATCACCACCTCGCCGTTCTGCACGACGTAGTGCTGGTCGCGGTGGTAGAGCGCGTACGCGCGCAGCGCGGCGTACAGGTGATGCATGAGCGAGATGTTCTGCGCGTCGTACAGGCCCGATCCCGCGGGAATGAGCCCCGCCTGGCCGAGCATCGACTCGACGCGCTCGTGACCCTCTTCGGAGAGGAGCACCTGGTGCGCCTTCTCGTCGACCCAGTAGTCGCCGGGGCCCTTCTCCTCTTTCTGCCGCGTGAGCTTGGGCGCGACCTCGTTCAGGCGGTAGTACATGTCGACGTTGTCGTCGGCCTGCCCCGAGATGATGAGCGGCGTGCGCGCCTCGTCGATGAGGATGGAGTCCACCTCGTCGACGATCGCGTAGTTGAGCCCGCGCTGCACGCGCTCGCCCACCGCGAACACCATGTTGTCGCGAAGGTAGTCGAAGCCGAACTCGTTGTTGGTGCCGTAGGTGATGTCCGCGGCGTACGCGGCTTGCTTGTCCGCGTGGCTCATCTGCGACAGGTTGATGCCCACCGTGAGCCCGAGGAAGCGGTGGATGCGGCCCATCCACTCCGCGTCCCGCTGCGCGAGGTAGTCGTTGACCGTGACGATGTGCACGCCCTTGCCCGTGAGCGCGTTGAGGTACGCCGGGAGCGTGCCGACGAGCGTCTTGCCTTCGCCCGTGCGCATTTCCGCGATCTTGCCGTTGTGCAGCGCCATGCCGCCCATGAGCTGCACGTCGAAGTGGCGCATGTTGAGCACGCGCTTGCCCGCCTCGCGCACGACCGCGAACGCCTCGGGAAGCACCTCGTCGAGCGTCGAGCCGGCGGCCACGCGGCCCTTGAGCTCGTCGGTCTTGCCCCGCAGCTCGTCGTCGGTGAGCTTGCCCATGGCGGGCTCGAGCGCGTTGATCTTGCGCACGACCTCGGCGAATTGCTTGAGCAGGCGCTCGTTGCGACTGCCGAAGATGCGGGTCAGGATGTTGGAGATCATTGCGAAGGACCGGTGGGGGCGGACATGGGCCGTCGACGTAACGTTCGGCCGCCGCGCCAAAAAAACAAGGGGTGAGGACCCAAGCCTCACCCTCTCACGAAGCCAGGGGCGCTCGCCACTCGGGCGGACGCCGCCGTTGTCTACTGCAGTGAAGCCTGTTGCAAGAACCTTGCCGGATTCTGCGGAACGCCGTTCAGGCGGACTTCGAAGTGCAAGTGCGGGCCCGTGGAGCGGCCCGTCGATCCGACCTGGGCGATCTTCTGCCCGCGCACCACGAGATCGCCTTCCTTCACGAGAACGGCCGACGTGTGCGCGTAGCGCGAGATGATGCCGTTGCCGTGGTCGATCTCGACCATTTTACCATAGGCGGGGTGCCACTCCGCGAACACCACCTTGCCGCTCGCGGCCGCGACGATGGCCGTCCCGGTCTCGGCGGGAAAGTCGATGCCCTCGTGCATGGACTGCTGGCCCGTGAACGGATCGATGCGATAGCCGTAGTTGCTCGAGTACCACCCGTCGACGATCGGGAAGAGCGTGGGCAGGAACTTGCGGTTCGCGGAATCGTGCACGAGGAGCGCCTCCAGCACCGAGAACTGGTCGGTGCGCGTGTCCATCTGGCGACCCAGGTCCGTGAGGAGCGTGCTGAACTCGCCGAACGAGAGGCTGCGCGAGGGCAGCGACGACGGGGCGCCGCCGCGCCCGGGGGGCGTGCCGGGGAGCTCCTGCGGGCTCAAGCCCGCGGTACGCGCGAGGCGATCGCCCACGTTGTCGAGCCGCAGCATCTGCGCCTGCAGCTCGCCGAGGCGCATGGCCATGGCGTTGAGGTGGCCCTGGATGCGCTCCTGCGCGCGGGCGGCTTCCTCGCGCTGGTCGGCGAGCACCATGGCCGCGAGCCAGGGATGCTGGGTGGCGGCCGCCCACTTGAGCGTCACGAAGTTGAACGCGAACGTGAACGTGATGAAGACGAGGAAGAGCGCGAGCCCGCCGACGGACCAGTGGCGCCAGTCCAGCGTGACGGTCCGCGCCTTGGCATTTGCGCCCGCGACCAGGATGATGTTCACTTCGCTTGCCTCCCTCGCACCACGCGCCAAGTCCGCCCCATCGCATGGTCAAGACCAATCCGCCGAGACCGCTGTCCCGCATTCTCGCCGTCGACACGCAGATACGCGCGTGGCACGAGCGCATGGAACGGGAGTCCCGGTTGAGCACCGCCGTGCGCCGCCTGTTGCCGCGGGCGCTGGCCGATCGAGTGCGGGTGGCGGGGACCGGGGACTCCAGGCTGGAGCTCGCGGTTCCGGCGGGCGCAATTGCGGCGGTGTTACGCCAGCGCTCACCCGACCTCCTCGCCGGCCTTCGGCGGGAAGGGCACAACTTTACTGAAATAGGGATACGCGTGCAAGTCGGGGCCACCCGCGTCGTCGCGGGTAAAGCCTTGAATAATCAACGTACTAAGCCCAATCCCGCGCCCTTGAGGGCGCTGGCCGCCCGTCTGCCCCCCGGCCCGTTGCGGGACGCCGTCGAAAAACTCGCCCGCCGAGGCTAGGCCGGGGCAGGCGCCTTTAGAGCCGCACGACGATCCTCTCCAGCAGGAAGAAGAAGAGCACGCTCGCGAGCACGACGATCGCGAACTTCACCACCTGGACGATGAAGCGCAGGTAGCGGCGATCGCGCGTGAAGAGGTAGAGCAGCGTCGAGCCGACGATGGTCGCGAGCGTCAGGAAGACCAGCAGCTCGACGACGACCACGCGCTTTACGCCGGCTTGAGCGTCCAGTCGTGGAACGCGGCGGGCACCGTCTTCGCGTCGGCGAAGGTGATGACCTCGTGCGCGTCCGCGCGGGCCAGGAGCGCGCGGCAGAGCTGGTTGTTGAGCGCGTGCCCCGACTTGTACGCGGTGTACTGCCCGACGAGCGGGTGGCCCAGGAGGTAGAGGTCGCCGATGGCGTCGAGCACCTTGTGACGCACGAACTCGTTGTCGTAGCGCAGGCCTTCCGCGTTCAGCACCTTGAACTCGTCGAGCACCACGGCGTTCTGCAGGCTGCCGCCCAGGCCCAGGCCCGCGGCGCGCATCGCCTCGACGTCCTGCATGAAGCCGAACGTCCGTGCGCGCGCGACCTCCTTCGCATACGAATCGTTGGCGAAGTCGACCACGACGTTGCGGTTCTCCGATCCGAAGACCGGATGCGGGAAGTCGATCGTGAAGTCGAGCCGGAAGCCGTCGAACGGCGTGAAGCGCGCCCATTTGTCGCCGTCGTGCACTTCGACGGGCGACGTGACGCGAAGGTAGCGCTTGGCCTTCGACTGCTCCTCGATGCCCGCGGACTGCACGAGGAACACGAAGGGCCCGGCGCTGCCGTCCATGATCGGAACCTCGGGCCCCGCGATGTCGACGTGCAGGTTGTCGACACCGAGGCCCGCGAGCGCGGACATGAGGTGCTCGACCGTCGACACGAGCGTGCCGCCGGACTTGAGCGTGGAGGAAAGCCGCGTGTCGCCGACGTTGGCCGCGAGCGCGGCAATGGCCACCGGCGGGTCGAGGTCGGTGCGATGGAAGACGACGCCCGTGTCCACCGGCGCCGGACGCAAGGTCATCTCGACGCGCGCGCCGGTGTGCAGCCCCACGCCGGTGGTGCGGATGACCTTCTTCAGGGTTCGCTGCTTCAGCATGGACTGACCCGCATGGGAGTTACCGCGCCGGCGTGACCACGACGGGTGGGCGCCATCGAAGGCGGCCGCGGGGCCCGCCGGAGTATTTCCCGCCGCGTCAACGGGTTGACGAATCATTCTAGCATGCGTGCGGTGCCTCCGGTAGCCCCGGAACCGCCCCTTCGAGCCGGGGCGATGCGGTGTCCCGGCGAGCTCCGCCGGGACCCCTTGCGCACGTCACGGCTAGTCGGCCTGCTTGCGGAGGAACGCCGGGATCGCCGACGCATCGAACGCGGGCGCCGCCGCCGGCGCCGGTCCTGCGCGACCCTTGCGCATGACCGCGGGCTGGTCGAGGCGATCGTAGTCGATGTTCTCGACCTGCACGCCCATGCCGTCGGTCCCGGTGCGCTCGACGATGGCCGGCGTGTCGAGCACCTCGAGCCGCGGCTTGCGCGCCGCTGCCGCCGCGCCGCCCAGGCCGGTGGCGATCATCGTGACGCGAAGCTCGTCGCCGATCGCCTCGTCGATCACCGTGCCGACGATCACCATCGCATCCTCGGCGGTGAACTCCTTGATGGTGTCCATCACCTCGTAGTAGTCCTTCATCTTGAGGCCGGCGGAGGCGGTGACGTTGACGAGCACGCCGCGCGCGCCCGCGAGGTTCACGTCCTCGAGCAGCGGGCTGCGCACGGCCTGCTCCGCCGCGAGCTTGCCGCGCTGCGGGCCGCTTGCCGTCGCCGAGCCCATCATCGCCATGCCCACCTCGCCCATCACGGTGCGCACGTCGGCGAAGTCGACGTTGACGAGGCCCGGGTTGTTGATGACCTCCGCGATGCCCGACACCGCGCCGTGCAGCACGTCGTTCGCCGCCGCGTACGCGTCGAGGAGCGCGATGTCCTCGCCGAGCACGTCGATGAGCTTGTCGTTCGGGATCACGATGAGCGAGTCGACCTTCTTGCCCAGCTCCTCGATCCCCGCGCTCGCGACGCGCTGGCGCTTGCCTTCGAAGCGGAACGGACGCGTCACGACGGCGACCGTCAGGATGCCCATCGACTTCGCGATGTCGGCGATGACCGGCGCCGCGCCCGTGCCGGTGCCGCCGCCCATGCCCGCGGTGATGAACAGCATGTCCGCGCCGTCGATCATCTCGGTGATGCGGTCGCGATCCTCCATGGCGGCGTCGCGGCCGATCTCGGGCTTCGCCCCCGCGCCGAGGCCGCGCGTGAGCGTCGAGCCCAACTGGAGCTGCGTGCGCGCCGTCGAGCGCTTGAGCGCCTGCGCGTCCGTGTTGGCGCAGATGAACTCCACGCCCGACAGCCCGCGCGCGATCATGTGCTCCACCGCGTTGCCCCCGCACCCGCCCACGCCGATGACCTTGATGACCGCTTCCAGCTCCTGCGCCTGGTCGATGATTTCAAACATGGTGTGACTCTCCTGTCTTGGTGAAACTCTCCGGGGGACGCGTGGCGGCGGGCGGCAGGCCAGGGCGCATCGTGCCGATGCGCCCAGCATGCCGTGTCCGTCGATTCACGTCCCGATTCTCTTCCCGACCCTTCGATACCGAACTCGCGCAAGTCTCCCGGCTCGGCGTTGCCTCGCCCGTCGCCGACCGGCGCCCGCTGCCCGTCAAAAATTCGCCTTGAACCAATTCTTCATCCTCTCCGCCGCGCCGCCGATGCCGGCGACCTGCGCCCTCGCGGCCTGGCCGCGCAGGAACTGGTCGCGGCCCTCCAGGAGCAATCCCACGGTGGTCGCGTAGCGTGGATTGCGCACGACGTCCGCGAGCCCGCCCGTGTACGTCGGAACACCCATGCGCACGGGCATGTGGAACACCTCCTCGCCCAGCTCGGTGATGCCCTGCAGGAGCGCGCTGCCTCCCGTGATCACGACGCCCGACGAGATCATTTCCTCGAAGCCGCTGCGGCGCACCTCGGATTGCACGAACTGGAAGAGCTCCTCGATGCGCGGCTCGATGACCTCGGCGAGCATCGGGCGCGAGAGCTTGCGCGGCGCCCGCTCGCCCACGCCCGGCACCTCGATGACGTCGTTCGGGTCGGCGAGCTGGCGCAGCGCGCAGCCGTAGCGGACCTTGAGCTCCTCGGCATCCTTGGTGGGCGTGCGCAGCGTCATCGCGATGTCGTTCGTCACCTGGTCGCCCGCGATGGGGATGACCGCGGTGTGGCGGATGGCGCCGCCCGCGAAGATCGCGATGTCCGACGTCCCGCCACCGATGTCGATGAGGCACACGCCCAGGTCCTTCTCGTCGTCGGAGAGGACCGCGGTGGCGGACGCGAGCGGCTGCAGGATCACGTCGCGCACCTCGAGGCCGCAGCGACGGATGCACTTCGTAACGTTCTCCACCGCCGACACCGCGCCGGTGACGATGTGGACGTCGACCTCGAGGCGCACGCCGCTCATGCCGAGCGGCTCGTGCACGTCTTCCTGCCCGTCGATGGTGAACGACTGCGGCACGATGTGGAGGATCTGCTGGTCGTTGGGGATCGGGATCGCCTTCGCCGTGTCGACCACGCGGTCGATGTCGGCCTGCGTGACCTCCTTCTCCTTGATCGCGACCATGCCGTGCGAGGTGTAGCAGCGGATGTGGCTGCCCGCGATGCCCGTGTACACCTCCTTGATCTGGCAGTCGGCCATGAGCTCGGCCTCCTCCAGCACGCGCTGGATGGACGCCATGGTGGCCTCGATGTTCACCACCACGCCCTTCTTGAGGCCGCGCGACGGCTGCGATCCCATGCCGATGACGTTGATCTGGCCCTCGGGGCTCACTTCGGCCACGATCGCCACGATCTTCGACGTGCCGATGTCGAGGCCGACGATGAGGTTCTTGCTGTCTTTCATGCGTGTGCGCTCTTCATGCGGCGGGTTTGACGTTTTTCTCGCGGAAGCCGGGGACGCGGGCCGCGAATCCGTTGCGATAGCGCAGGTCGACGGCGTCGATCTTCGTGCCCGCGCGCGCGAGCGCGCCGAGCGTCTGCCGATAGGCGCTCACGAAGCGCGCAAGGCGCGCGTCCGGCTCCTCGCGGCCCAGCTCGAGGGTGAGCGGACCGTCGGCGCCCGCCGCCGTGAGGCGCCAGCCGCCGCGCGCCGACAGGCGCACCACGGAGAGGTCGAGCGCCAGCGGCCGCAGCACCTCGGCCCACGCGCGATAGCGCTCGACCATCTCGGCCGCGCGCGACTCCGGCCCTTCGAACTGCGGCAGCGCGTCGCGTGAGCCCGCCTTGAACACCTGCCCTTGCGCGTCGACGAACTGGCCCTCGTTGAAGCGCGCGAGCGGCTCGTACTCCTCGACGGTGACCTCGAGCCGGCGCGGCCACTGGCGGCGCAGGCCGACGTCGCGTACCCACGGCACGCGCACCAGCGCCTCGCGGGCGCGCGCCAGGTCCATCGTGAAGAACGTCCCGGCGAGCTCCTCGCGCACCGCGGTCTCGAGGTGCGCCGCGCTGGTGCGCGCGAGCGGCGTGGTGACGATCACCTCGGTGAACGCGAACGAAGGCTGGCGCACCATCCACGCGATGGCGCTGCCGGCGAGGCCCAGCACCGCGAGCACGGCGAGCGTGGCGGCGAGCGCATTCATCTGCTTCGCGTCATCCCACATGGACGCCCTCCATGCGCGCGCCGCGCAGGATCTCGACGCACAGGTCGGCATAAGAGATGCCGCTCGCGCGCGCGGCCATCGGCACCAGGCTGTGGCCCGTCATCCCCGGCGACGTGTTCACCTCGAGGATGGAGTAGCTGCCGTCGTCGCGCAGGATGAGGTCGAGTCGTCCCCAGCCGGTGCAGCCCACGACGTCGAACGCGCGCAGGCACGCCGCGCGGATTTCCATCTCCTTCGCGTCGGGCAGCCCCGCGGGGCAGAAGTACTTCGTCTCGTCGGAGAAGTACTTGCTGTGATAGTCGTAGTTCCCCTTCGGCGCCTCGATGCGGATGAGCGGCAGCGCACGCCCGTTGACGATCGACGCGGTCAGCTCCTGCCCCGTCACGAATTCCTCGACGAGGACGAGCGCGTCGTGACGCGCGGCTTCGGCGTACGCGAGCGAGAGCTCGTCGCCGTCGACCGACGCGACCTTCGTGATGCCGATGGTCGAGCCCTCGCGCGCGGGCTTGACGATGAGCGGGAGGCCCAGCTCGGCGACGACGCGCATCCAGTCGGTCGCGGCGTCCACCACGCGATAGCGCGGCGTCGGGATGCCGCTCGCCTGCCACACGAGCTTGGTGCGCCACTTGTCCATCGCGAGCGCGGAGGCCATCACGCCGCTGCCCGTGTACGGGATGCCGAGCGTCTCGAGCGCGCCCTGCACGGTGCCGTCCTCGCCGAAGCGGCCGTGCAGCGCGACGAACACGCGCGCATAGCCGTCGGCCTTCAGCGTCCACAGGTCGCGCTCGGCGGGGTCGAACGCGTGCGCGTCGACGCCCTTCTCGCGCAGCGCGGCGAGCACGCCGGTGCCCGACATGAGCGACACCTCGCGCTCGGACGACGGCCCGCCCATGAGGACCGCGACCTTGCCGAAACCGGTCACGAGGGATCCCCCATCACGCGCACCTCGGGCACCATGAGGACGCCCGTCTTCGCGCGCACCGCCTCGCGGACGTGCGCGATCAGCGCCTCGATGTCCGCGGCGGTGGCGCCGCCGCCCGGGTTGACGATGAAATTCGCGTGCATCTCCGACACGCGCGCGCCGCCGATCGCGAATCCCTTGAGGCCGCACGACTCGATGAGGCGCGCGGCGTGATCGCCTTCCGGATTGCGGAACACGCTGCCCGCGTTCGGGAGCGAGAGAGGCTGCGTGGCGATGCGGCGCGCGAGGAGCTCCTTGATGCGCGCGCGGCCCTTCGCGACGTCGCCCTGCGGGAAGCGGAACCACGCCGCGGTGAAGACGCCGTCGGGCGGCTGCCGTCGGCACGCTTCACGGAGCGGTAGCCGATCGCGTAGTCGGCGGGCGTGCGGACCTCGAACGCGCCGGCACGGGTCAGCACCTCGACGCGCGCCACGTAGCGCCACGTCTCGCCTCCGTAGCAGCCCGCGTTCATGGCGAGCGCGCCGCCCACCGTGCCCGGGACGCCCGCCAGGAACTCCGCCTCGGCGCAGCCGTGGGTCGCGGCGAACCGCGCGAGCTTGGGGCTCGCGGCGCCCGCCTCCGCGTAGACGAGTCCGTCGGCCACGGCGAGCGCGGCGCCGGGGTTGTGCATCACGATGACCGTGCCGCGCACGCCGCCGTCGCGAACCAGCGTGTTGCTGCCGAGCCCCAGCACCGTGACGGGCTCCGACGGCGGGAGCGAACGCAGGAACGCCGCCAGGTCGTCGCGATCCGCGGGAACGTAGAGTGTCGGCCGGGCCGCCCGCGCGCCAGCTCGTGTAGCGCGAGAGCGACGCGTCGCGGAGGAGCCTTCCGCGCAGCGCCGAGAATTGTCGGGGCTCGTGCATGATCATTGCGCAAGCTGCGCGGCGGCAGCCCCGATCGATCCCGCGCCCATGACGAGCACCACGTCGCCGTCGCGCAGGATCGCGCGCAGCGTTTGCGGAAGCGCCGCGATCTCCTCGACGAACACGGGCTCGACCTTGCCGGCCACGCGCACGGCGCGGGCGAGCGCGCGGCCGTCCGCGGCGACGATGGGCGCCTCGCCGGCCGGGTACACGTCGGCCAGCACGAGCGCGTCCGCGGTCGACAGCACGCGCACGAAGTCCTCGAAGAGATCGCGCGTGCGAGTGTAGCGGTGCGGCTGGAACGCGAGCACCAGCCGGCGGTCCGGGAAGCTCGAGCGCGCGGCCTCGAGCGTCGCGCTCATCTCGACCGGATGGTGCCCGTAGTCGTCGATGAGCGTGAACGTGCCGCCGCCGTCGAGCGGCACGTCGCCGTAGCTGGAAGCGGCGGCCGACGCCGCGGAACTCGGCGAGCGCGCGCGATGGCGGCGTCGTCCACCCCCACCTCGCGACCCACGGCGATGGCGGCGAGCGCGTTGCGAACGTTGTGCAGGCCCGCGAGCGCCGCCTCGACGGGGAGATCGGGCTGCCCCTTCGCGCGCGCGACGAAGCGCATGCGGCCGCCGACGTTGGCGACGTCGACCGCGCGCACGTCGGCATCCTCGGAGAAGCCGTACGTGACGAGCGGCTTCGTGACGTCGGGCAGGATCGAGCGCACGTTCGCGTCGTCGATGCACACGACCGCCACGCCGTAGAACGGAAGCCTCGCGAGGAAGTCGACGAACGCGCGCGTGAGCTTCGCGAAGTCGTGCTCGTACGTCTCCATGTGATCGGCGTCGATGTTGGTGACGATCGCCATCACGGGCGTGAGGTACAGGAACGACGCGTCGGACTCGTCGGCCTCGGCCACGAGGAACTCGCCCTTGCCGAGGCGCGCGTGCGCGTCGGCGGACAGCAGGCGTCCGCCGATCACGAACGTGGGATCGAGGCCGCCTTCGGCGAGCACCGAGGCGACGAGGCTCGTGGTGGTCGTCTTGCCGTGCGTGCCGGCGATCGCGATGCCCTGCTTGAGGCGCATCAGCTCGGCCAGCATGAGGGCACGCGGCACGATCGGGATGCCGCGCTCGCGCGCCGCGACGACTTCCGGGTTGTCCGCGGCGACCGCGGTGGAGACGACGACGGCGTCCGCGCTCGCGAGGTTGGACGCGGCGTGCCCGATGGCGATGGTCGCGCCGAGCTTCGCGAGCCGGCGGGTCGCGGCACCTTCCGCGAGATCGGAGCCCGACACGGCGAAGCCCTGCGTCACGAGCACCTCCGCGATGCCGCTCATTCCCGCGCCGCCGATGCCCACGAAATGCACGCGCTTGACCTTGTGCTTCACGCGGCGCCTCCGAGCGAGAGGCACGTCTCGGCGACTCGCGCGGCGGCGTCGCGCTTGCCGAGCGAGTACGCCGCGGACGCCATCTGCAGCGCGCGCGCACGGTCGAGCGACCGCAGCCGCTCCGCGAGGCGCTCCGCCGTGAGCGTCGGCTGCGGCTCCATCCACGCCGCGCCCGCGTCGACCAGGAATCGCGCGTTGGCGCTCTGCTCGTCGGCGATCGCGCCGGGCAGCGGCACGACGAGCGATCCCAGCCCCGCCGCGGCGAGCTCGGAGACGGTGAGCGCGCCGCCGCGGCAGATCACGAAATCCGCCCACGCGTAGCGCGCCGCCATGTCGTCGATGAAGGGCAGGCATTCGGCCTCGACGTCAGCGCGCGCGTAGCTCTCGCGCAGGGCGTCGATGTGCTTCTGGCCCGACTGGTGGACGATGAGCGGGCGCGCGGACGGGGGAAGCGTGGCCACGGCGGCCGGCACCACGTCGTTCAGCGCGCGCGCCCCGAGGCTTCCCCCGACGACGAGGAGGCGCAGCGAGCCTTCACGTCCCTCGAAGCGCGCGACGGGCCGCGGCAGCGCGCAGATGGCGTCGCGCAGGGGATTGCCCACCCACTCGACGATCTTCGCGTGCTTGCCGCGGAGCGCCTGCGGAAAGCCCAGCAGGATGCGGTCGGCGCCGTGCGCCAGCACGCGGGTGGCGAGCCCCGCGACCGCGTTCGAGTCGTGCAGCACGAGCGGCTTGCCCGCGGCGGTGCCCATGAGGCTTCCCGGGAACGACGCGAATCCGCCGAACCCGAGCACGAGGTCCGGCATCCTGCGCCGGATCACCGAGCGCGCCGCGAGGCACGCCGCGAGGAGCGCGTACGGCCCCAGCAGCAGCGTGCGCAACCCCTTGCCGCGCACGCCGCGGAAGGAGACGCCCTCGAACTCCACGCCGTGCTGCGGCACGAGCGTCGCCTCGATGCCCTCGCGCGTGCCGAGCCAGAACACGCGCGCGCCGCGTGCGACGAGCTTCGCGGCCACGGCGAGGCCCGGGAACACGTGCCCGCCGGTCCCGCCAGTGGTGATCATGACGTTCACGACGCTCGCCCCGTCATACCGTGAACCCGCGCAGCAGGCGACGGTTCTCGTAGTCGATGCGCAGGAGAATCGCGATCGCGGCGCAGTTCGCGACGACTCCGCTGCCGCCGAACGAAAGCAGGGGCAGCGTGAGGCCCTTGGTGGGCAGCACGCCCATGTTGACGCCGATGTTGATGAAGGTCTGCACGCCGAGCCACACGCCGACGCCCTGCGCGACGAGCGCCGCGAACGGCCGCTCGAGGCGCGCCGCCTGGCAGCCGATGCGATACGCGCGGAACAGCACCCAGACGAAGAGCAGGATCACCACGGACACGCCGACGAAGCCCAGCTCCTCCGCGATCACGGCGAGGAGGAAGTCGGTATGCGCCTCGGGCAGGAACAGGAGCTTCTCGACGCTCGAGCCGAGTCCAACGCCCACCCATTCGCCACGGCCGAACGCGATCAGCGAGTGCGATAGCTGGTAGCCCTTGCCGAGCGGATCGGACCACGGGTCGAGGAACGCCGTGAGGCGCTGCAGGCGATACGGCGCCGCGACGAGGATGCCGGCGAGCGCGACCGGCAGGAGGAGCGCGAGCCCCAGGAAGAGCCTCCAGTCGAGGCCGCCCAGGAACAGGATGCCGAAGGCGATCGCGACGATAACCACGAACGCGCCGAAGTCGGGCTCGAGGAGCAGGAGTCCGCCGGTCAGCACCATCACCGCGAAAAGCGGCAGGAAGCCGCGCAGGATCGTGTGCTTGAGCGGCTGCTCGGCGTGCAGGAAAGGCGCGCGGCGCACCGCGTAGCTCGCGGCGTACAGCACGACCGCGAGCTTCATGAATTCCGACGGCTGCACGTTCACGACGGCGAGCGAGAGCCATCGCCGCGACCCGTTCACCGACTTGCCGATGCCGGGGACGAGCACGAGGACGAGCAGGATGCCGCCGGCGATGAAGATGTACGGCGCGAGCTTCTGCCACGCGCGCATGGGCACCTGGAAC
Organism: Casimicrobiaceae bacterium; assembly: GCA_044225355.1. Taxonomy (GTDB): domain Bacteria; phylum Pseudomonadota; class Gammaproteobacteria; order Burkholderiales; family Casimicrobiaceae; genus VBCG01. Next base: position 47,877 of record JBGAIS010000005.1, read on the forward strand.
GCGACGGCCGCGGCGCCGATGCCGATGGCCACGAACATCGCGTGCCGGGCGAGGAAGTACCACGGGCGATAGCCCGTGTGCGACGACGCCTCCGCGGTGGCGATCGACGACGAGTAGACCATCACGAGGCCGATCGCGAGTAAGAGGAGCGTCGCCCACGCGAGCGACACATCGTAGATGGCGAGCGCGCGCGACTTCGAAGCCGCCGGCTCGGGCGAGAGGCGCGTCCACAGCGACGGCGCGCGGCCGGTGGCAAGGGCCTTACGCATGCGCGAGCTCCGCGAGACGAGCGCGCACGCGCGCGCCGAACCGCTCGCCGCGCTCGACGTAGCTCTCGAACTGGTCGAGGCTCGCGCACGCGGGCGAGAGGAGCACGGCATCGCCCGGCTCGGCGAGCGCGATCGCGCGGTCCACCGCCGCATCGAGTGTTCCGACCATCTCGACGCGCGCGGGCGTGCCCTCCAGCGCGGCGGCGATGATCGGCGCGTCGCGGCCGATCAGGAGCACGGCGCGGCAGTCGGCGTCGACCGACGACTTGAGCGGGCGGAAGTCCTGGCCCTTGCCGTCGCCGCCGGCGATGAGCACCGCGGGCCGCTCGATGCCGTCGAGCGCCGCCTGCGTGGCCACGATCGTCGTCGCCTTCGAGTCGTCGATGTACGCCACGCGTCCCGCCTCGACGATGCGCTGCATGCGATGCGGAAGTCCCTCGAAGGTTTTGAGCGCGTCGACGACGCGGCGGTCGATGCGCGCCACCGTGGATACGAGCGCGAGCGCGGCGAGCGCGTTGAGCGCGTTGTGGCGGCCGACGAGCAACAGCGATTCGACCGGCACGACGAGGCCCGCCGCCGTGCGCGAGCACGACGCGGTCGAAGCGCACGAGCCCCCACTCGCCTTCGCCCGCCGGCGCACGCTCGCGCCGAACGATTCAACCGGCCGGCCGGCGATGCGCATGGCGAAAGAGCGAGCGTCGTCGCGATTGAGCACTTGCACGCCGGCGCCCGCGAAGATGCGCGCCTTGGCCGCCGCGTAGCCGTCGATGCCTTCGTAGCGGTCGAGGTGATTGTCGGTCGTTGAGGACGGTCGCGGCGACCGGTCGCAGCGACCACGTGGTCTCGAGCTGGAAGCTCGACAGCTCGAGCACGAACACGTCGGGCCACGGCGTGGCGCCGGACGAATACGCGGGCAGGACGTCGAGGACCGCGTCACCGATGTTGCCCGCGACGATCGTGGCGAGCCCCGCCGCGCGGCACAGCGCGCCCGACAGCGCGGTGACCGTCGTCTTGCCGTTGGAGCCCGTGATGGCGAGCACCTTCTGCCCGGGCGGAAGCGCGCGGGCGAAGAGCTCGACGTCGCCGACGAGCTCCACGCCTCGCGCGACGGCCGCCGCGATGGGCGGCAGGTCGCGGCGCACGCCGGGGCTGATCGCGATCATGTCCGCGCCCTCGAGCGTCGCGTCGGTGATCTCGCCGGTCGTGAGCGTGACGCCCGGCAGCGCTTCCGCGAGCCGCGCCGCGAACGGCGGGCGCGCACGCGTGTCGGCGACGCGCACCCGCGCGCCCTCGCCCGCGAGGTAGCGCGCGAGGGAGAGGCCGGTGAGCCCGGCACCCAGCACCACGACGTCGCGTCCCGTATAGGCCATGGCTATCGCAGCTTGAGCGTGGAGAGCCCGGCGAGGACGAGCAGCATCGTGATGATCCAGAAGCGGACCACGACCTGGTTCTCCTTCCAGCCCTTGAGCTCGAAGTGATGATGGAGCGGCGCCATGCGGAACACGCGCTTGCCGGTGAGCTTGAACGAGAGCACCTGCACGATGACGCTGAGCGTCTCGACGACGAACACGCCCCCCATGACGAAGAACACGATCTCCTGGCGGACGATCACCGCGATGGTCCCGAGCGCGGCGCCGAGCGCGAGCGCGCCGACGTCGCCCATGAACACCTCGGCGGGGTACGCGTTGAACCACAGGAAGCCCAGCCCTGCGCCCGCGATGGCCCCGCACACCACCGCGAGCTCGCCCGCGCCGGGAATGTGCGGCAGGAAGAGGTACGACGTGAAGTCCGCGCGGCTTTGCACGTACGCGAAGATGCCGAGCGCGGCGCCGACCATCACCGTCGGCATGATCGCGAGGCCGTCGAGGCCGTCGGTGAGGTTGACGGCGTTGCTCGAGCCGACGATGACGAGGAACGTGAGCGTGATGAACCCCCACACTCCCAGCGGATACGAGAATGTCTTCACGAACGGGACGATGAAGTCGGCGCGCGGCGGCAGGCTGAGGCTGAAGCCGCTGTTCGTCCACGCGACGAACATCTCGACGAACTTCGCGTTGGTGGGCGCCGACAGCGAGAGCGCGAGGTAGATGGCGGCGACGAGCGCGATGAGCGATTGCCACAGGAGCTTCTGGCGGGCGGACATCCCCTTCGGGTTGCGGTAGACGACTTTCCTCCAGTCGTCGACCCAGCCCACGGCGCCGAAGCCGAGCGTCACGAGCAGCACCACCCACACGAAGCGGTTGCCGAGGTTGCCCCACAGGAGCGTCGTGATGACGATGGACACGAGGATGAGCGCGCCGCCCATCGTGGGCGTGCCGGCCTTCGACAGGTGCGTCTGCGGTCCGTCGCTTCGCACCGACTGCCCGATCTTCATGCGCGCGAGCCACGCGATCATGCGCGGGCCCACCATGAACGAGATGACGAGCGCGGTCATGGTCGCGAGCACCGCGCGCAGCGTGATGTAGCCGAACACGTTGAACGCGCGCACGTATTGCTCGAGCCACTCGGCGAGGAGCATCAGCACGTCAGTGGCCTCCCGCCTGCGCGCCCGTGAGCGCGGCGACGACGCGCTCCATCCTCATGAAGCGCGAGCCCTTGACGAGGATCGTCGCGCCGGGGCGCGCGCCGCGGGCCTCGCCTGCGAGCGCCTCTGCGGAGTCGAAGTGCGCGCCGCCGTCGCCGAACGCCGCCACCGCCTCGCGCGACATCTCGCCCAGCGCGAGGAGTCGCGCGACGCCGCGGGACTTGGCGTACGCGCCGATCTCGCGGTGGAACGCGGGACCCTGAGCGCCGACCTCGCCCATGTCGCCCATCGCGAGCCAGCGCTCGCCGGGCGCGGCGGCGAGCACGTCGATGGCCGCCCGCATGGAGTCGGGGTTGGCGTTGTAGGTGTCGTCGATCAGGTGCGCCCCGGTGGTCGCGCGGCGCGCGACGAGCCTGCCCGCCACCGGTGCGAACGCCGCGAGCCCGCGCGCCGCGGCGTCGACGGAGGCGCCCATCGACAGCGCGGTCGCAGTCGCGGCGACGGCGTTACGCGCCATGTGGATGCCCGGCACCGCGAGCCGTACGTCGAATGACCCGGACGGCGTCGTCACCGAGAGATCGCTCGCGCCGGCGTGCACCGTCACGCGCGCCCCGACGTCGGAAGGCGCATCGAGCGCGAAGGTGACGACGCGCGCGCCGGCGCGCGCCGCGGCCTCGCGCCACACGGGAAGGCTCGCATCGTCGGCGTTGAGCACCGCCACGCCTCCGGGCGAGAGCGCGGCGACCGCGTCGGCATGCTCCGCGGCCACCTCGTCGACGCTCGTCATGAACTCGAGGTGCTCGCGTTGCGCGTTGTTGACGAGGACCGTCGTGGGCCGGGCGATGGCCGCGAGCTCGCGCGTCTCGCCGCGGTGATTCATGCCGAGCTCGATCGCGGCCGCCTCGTGCTGCGCGGACAGGCGCAGGAGCGTGAGCGGGAGGCCGATCGCGTTGTTGAGGTTGCCGCTCGTGGCGAGCACCGCGTTGTCGCCGTAGTGGGCGCGCAGGATGCCCGCGAGCATCTCCTTGACGCTCGTCTTCCCGTTGCTGCCCACGACGATCGCGAGCGGCATCGCGAACGTGCCCCGCCAGTGAGCCGCGAGCGCGCCCAGCGCCGCCAGCGGCTCCCGCACCGCGATGAGCGCGCGATCGGCGAAGGCGTCCGCTCGCGCGTCGCTCACCATCGCCGCCGCGGCGCCGTGCGCGAGCGCGCCCTCCACGAAGTCGTGCCCGTCGAAGCGCTCGCCGGCGAGCGCCACGAAGAGGTCGCCTTGGCGCAGCGCCCGGCTGTCGGTGGTCACGCGCGAGAAGCGCACGTTCGCACCCAGGGCGCGGCCGTGGACGACGCGCGCGGCGGTCGCGGTGTCCATCATGTCGCGCTCCACGACGCGAGCGCCCGCGGCCTCGGCCGCGTCGGAGAAGGGCTGGCGCGTGCCGCCCTGTTCCCTGGTAGGTCTCGTGGCCCTTGCCCGCGACCAGGACGACGTCGCCCCAGCCGGCCGACGCGACCGCGCCGCGTATCAGGGCGCCGCGGTCGAGTTTCGACCGACCAGCGGCGATGCCCGGCATCGCGCACGCCCTTCGCGACGGCGCCGGCGATGGCCGCGGGTCCTCGCCGCGCGCAGGTTGTCGCTCGTCACCACGATGCGATCGGCGAGCGCCGCCGCGGCCGCGCCCATGAGGGGACGCTTGCCGGGATCGCGGTCGCCGCCGCATCCGAACACGCACACGAGCGCGCCGCCTTCCGCCACCGCGGGGCGCAAAGCAGACAGCGCCTTCTCGATCGCGTCCGGCGTATGCGCGTAGTCGACGACGACGAGCGGCTTGCCGTCGCCGCCCAGGCGCTGCATGCGTCCCGCGGGACCGGGCAGCGCGGAGAACGCCGCCACCGCGTCGCCGAGCGAGACGTCGGACGCAAGCAGGACGCCCAGCACCCCAAGCAGGTTGTGCGCGTTGAAGGCGCCGACGACCGGCGAGCGAAGCGTCGCGCGGCCCACGGGCGTGGTCACGTCGAGCACGATGCCGTTGCGGTCGATCGACACGGGCGTGGCCGCGATGTCGGCGGTGTTGAGGCCGTAGGTCAGCACGCCCTGCTGCCCGCGCATCGCGGCCTCGGCGAGGCTCTGGCCGAATGCGTCGTCCGCGTTGATGACCGCCATGCGAAGCCCCGGCCACGCGAAGAGGCGCGCCTTCGCGGCGCCGTACGCGACCATCGTCTTGTGATAGTCGAGGTGGTCGCGCGTGAGGTTCGTGAAGAGCGCGACGTCGAACGAGGCCCCGTTCACGCGTCCCTGGTCGAGGCCGTGCGACGACACTTCCATCGCCACCGCGCGCGCGCCCGCCGCCTCGAACTGCGCGAGGAGCTCGTGGAAGACCGTGACGTCGGGCGTGGTATGCGACGCGGTGGCGAGCGCGCCCACGAGCCCGTTGCCGAGCGTGCCGAGGATGGCGGCGCGTCGGCCGCAGGCATCGAGCGCCTGCGCGATCCAGTGCGCGCACGACGTCTTGCCGTTGGTGCCCGTGACGCCGACCATCCACAAGCGCTTCGACGGGCTTCCGTAGATGAAGTCGGCGATGCGGCCCAGCCGCTGCTGCAGGTGCTCGACGCCTGCGTTGGGCGACGTCCACGCGCCGTCCCACTGGAAGGCGCGCGACTCCCACAGCACGGCGGCGGCACCGCGCGCGATCGCGTCCGGAACGAACGCACGGCCGTCGGCGACGGTACCGGGATAAGCCGCGAACGCGACGCCCGGCTCCACGCGCCGGCTGTCGGACGTGATGCGGCGCGGATACACGCCGAGCTTCGTGAGCAGCGCCGGCACGTCGACGTCCGCGATCGCCGCGTCAGCCACTCGTCTCTTCCTGGAGATCGGCGCCGTCGGGCGGCAGGATCACGTTGTTGACGGGCGCGTCGGTGGGCACGCCCAGCGTGCGCAGCGCCTGGCCCATCACGTTCGAGAACCGTGGGCCCGGGGCGACCGATCCGCCGTAGTACTGGCCGCCCGCGGGCTCGTCGATCATCACGGCCACGACGAGCCGCAGCTGCGACGCGCGGGCGCAGAGCCGAGCGACAAGGACATACTTCGCCGCGCTGGCCTGGCCTACATCAGCCGGCCGCTGGTCCCGGTCTTGCCCGCGACGCGTGGCCCACGACCACCTGCCTTGGGCGCCATGCCGCCGGGCTGCACCGCCATCTCGAGCATGTGCCGGACCGCGAGCGCCGTCGCGGGCGAGATCACCTGGCGGCCTTCGACCACGCCTTCGTCTTGAAGACGTCCTGGCCTCGCCCGGCGTCCGGCGAAGATGGTGTACGCCCGCGCGAGCTGCGGAGTTCACGGAATGCCGTGGCCATCCGCGCCATCGTCGCCTGCTCGATGGGCTTCCACGTCTTGGGCGGACGTACGCGGCCCGCGACCTCGCCGGGGAAGCCGGTCTTGGGCGTGGTCCCGAAGCCCACGTTGTTGAACGTCTGCCACATCGACTCGGGGGGCATCGACAGCGCGATCTTCGCCGAGCCCACGTTCGACGACTTCTGGATCACCTGCTCCACCGTGAGCGCGCCCGCGGGATGCGCGTCGTGGATGGTATTGGGGCCGATGGTGAGCGATCCGTTGCCTGTCTGGATGATGGTGTCGGGCTTCACCTTGCCGGTCTCGAGCGCGGTCGCGATGGTGAACGGCTTCAGCGTGGAGCCCGGCTCGAACACGTCGGTGAGCGCGCGATTGCGCATGCGGTCGCGCGCGACCTTGTCGCGGCGATTGGGGTTGTAAGTGGGCCAGTTGGCGAGCGCGAGGATCTCGCCCGTCGCGAC